>NZQM01000199.1 GCA_002695905.1 Parvibaculum sp. | reverse complement strand
CTTCGATATGATTTTCAATTTCTGGTACGCGTCATTGTCGCCGGGAAATGAACAAAGCTTTTACTGGGGCGTGGATGCTGCCAATCAGGACGGTACGCGCAACTATATGGGGGTGAAAGAACCGGCCGTCGATGGCATGATAGAAGCCATGCTCGCGGCCCGAGAACGAGATGAATTCGTCGCCGCTGTAAGAGCGCTGGATCGGGTCTTACTATCTGGTGACTATGTCATTCCTCTCTTTTATCAGCCAGATCAATGGGTCGCCCATTGGTCACGACTAAAGCATCCTGAGGAAACATCCCTCTATGGATATAAGATAAACACCTGGTGGGCGGAGGACTAAATTGCCGCTGCCTGAGTGCCTGCAAGGAAAGCTGAAGCTACCGCTGATTGCGGCCCCGATGTTTCTCGTTTCTGGGCCCGACCTTGTCGTGGCTGCCTGCCAGGAAGGAATTGTCGGCAGTTTCCCGACGCCAAACGCAAGAACGCCTGCAATCCTCGACGAGTGGCTGGATGACATTACCAGCAGGATGGCCGACGTGTCAGATGCAGGCCCCCTCGCTGCCAATCTGGTCGTTCACCCGTCGAATGACCGGCTCGAAGATGATCTGGCTCTGGTTGCAAAATACAAAGTACCGCTGGTGATCACCGCCCTTGGGAGCCCCCGCAAGATTGTTGATCGGGTCCACGCGTATGGTGGCGCGGTGTTTGCGGACGTGAATTCCGTGCGCTTTGCCCGCAAGGCAGCTGAGGCGGGCGTCGATGGTCTTGTCCTCGTTGCTGCAGGAGCTGGCGGCCATACCGGTAAAATGACCGGATTTTCCTTTGTACCAGCAGTGCGTGAGTTTTTTGATGGTACGATTGTCCTTGGTGGGGGCATTGGTGACGGCCGCGCAATTAGGGCAGCGGAAGTTCTTGGCGCAGACCTCGCCTATATGGGGACGCGGTTCATTGCGACGAACGAAAGTCTGGCGCATACCGACTATCGGCAGATGCTGGTCGACAGTACAGTTGACGACCTTATTCTCACCAATGCCGTAACGGGGGTTCACGCGAACTGGCTCCGTCAATCACTCATTTCTGCGGGCATGGATCCTAATGCCCTCGAAAAGGACCCAGATGTAGATTTCACCGATCCTCAGTCCGGGATGAAACGGTGGGCCAATACATGGTCGGCGGGACACGGAGTGGGCGTTATTGACCGTGTGGAAAGTGTTAAGTCACTGGTCAACCGCTTGAAGCAAGAGCATCAGACAGCGTAGGTCTTTCACCGAAGTCTGCCACTGACATCCTTCGCGGTTTCTATTTTCTTCTCTTTTTGCTGCAATGCACAAAACCAGTGCGCTTCAGAAATACGGTTATGCTTCCGTGTACGCCTGACTCCCATTAGGCTCTCTGCAATCAAAATAGGAGGAATTGATCATGGCGTATGCCCCAGGCACTCGCGCGTTTTATGACGCGGACAGCCACATTATGGAGCTGCCAAACTTTCTGAAGGAATACGCAGACCCAAAGCTAAGGGATCAGATTCCGGAAGTGAGCTATAGCGCCTCACTCGTCACTGACGAAGAGGTCGCGGTGATTATGGACCAGGGCGGCAAGCATAGTCGCGAACATGTTCAGAGCATGATCGATTTGGGCGACACGCTGATCAACACGTCGAAGGAAATTCAGGCGCTTGGGGCCTTTGACAAGTCGGACCGAAAGGTCGCCATGGACATGCTAGGTTTTAAGAAGCAGCTTGTCTTCGCGACCCACTCTGTTGTGATGCCCTTTCACCCTAGCTCCAAGACCTCGTCAGAACTGAGATATGGCGCCACCCGCGCCCACAACCGTCACATGGCTGATTTCTGCTCAGACGATGACCGATTAATGGGCGTCGGCGTTGTTCCGCTTGATGACCCAGCGCGTGCGATTGAAGAGCTTGAATTTGCGCTAAAGAATGGCATGGAGGCGATCTGGGTACCGCACCGCGCGCCCATCGGGTTTGCGCCCGGGCATGTGGATCTGGAGCCCTTCTGGGCCCGTCTTGCGGAAAGCGGTACGCCATTCGTTCTTCATGTCGGTGGGTCGCCGCTGCAGGCACTCAAGTCCTGGAGCAATAATGGCCGCAAGGCGGTAAAGGACTGGATGGGTGGCGGCGAGAATGTACGAAGCAAGGACGCCGCACTGATGCACCAGCCACCGGAGACTTTTGTGAGCATGATGGTGATGGACGGTATCTTTGAGCGTCACCCGAACCTTCGCGGTGCTGCAGTGGAACTGGGCGCGGGCTGGGTGCCAGAAATGCTCCGTCGACTCGATGACATCACGAAAATCTATAGTCGGGTGGATGAATCCATCCGGTTTGATCGCAAGCCGTCAGAACAGCTGACCCAACAAATGGGGTTCACGCCCTTCCCGCACGAAGATGTATCCCGCTTGATAGATGACTCGAATTCAGAGCTTTATCTGTTCAGCAGCGATTATCCGCATGTGGAGGGCGGCCGCGATCCGATCCGGAAGTTCGAGAAATACTTGGGCGACAGCCCCGAAACCATCAAAGACAATTTTTATGCGGAGAACTTCCTGCGCCTCTTCCCGGAAGCACGGGTAAGCTAGTCGGCAGCGAAAAGTTGAAGACGCGCCTGTTTGATTGCGCGCGTCTTTTCTTCCCATTCCCGAATGTGTTTTTCCATATGTGCAGCTTCATTATCGAGATAGGCGTCGTGGCTCTCGTCACGGACAGTGATCTCGCAGGCAAGTCCGCTTGGGTCGAAGAAATAGATGGAGTGGCAAAATTTGTGGTCGATGGGTCCTGCACAGGGGATTTTCGCTTCTGCTAAACGGTCCATGAACTCCTTCTGTTCTTCCATCGTCTCAACTTCAAAGGCGAAGTGATAATCTTCAATGCCATCCTTAGTGTTGAACTGACCATCTTCAGCGCTGCTGGGCGCATCGAAAAAGGCGATATAATTGCCGTCTGCCATTTTGAAGAAGAGATGCATGAAGGACCGGTCAGTGCCACTAGGATCTTTATCAAAGGCGAGCGCCGCGGCGGGTTCTAGGCCCAAAATGTCGCCATAGAATTTCTTTGTTTCCTCCGCATCACGACACCGGTAGGCAATATGGTGAAAGCCCTTGATGGTTGGTGCCGGAGTTTTCATCTCGTCAAGATGATCGACCGTTCCATGTAGTTCCCGTCCCATAACGCAGCTCCTCCTATGTCATAGGGGGAAACCCTATCACGATGGAGGGAGAAGTCACGCCGGGCTGAAATCACGTCGCGTCAGGCGGGGTCTCGAGCGAAAATGGCTTCCAGACTGTTCATATTCATGCCGTGCTTGACGTAATTATAGGGCGTCAAATTGACGGCTTTGATCATGGTCCGTTCGATCCGTGTGCCTCCATTGTCATCCGGCACCATGTCGAAATCCAGCACATTGATACATGCGGTATCCTGCTCGAAGGCGCGGACCGCTGCGAGCCCGCCCCCACTCGCCCAGCCGAGGATCAAACGGTTGATCCCCTCGTGGGCGGCAATAAGAAGCGTGTGCCATCCAGGTTCTGCCAGCAGGCGTTCTATTGAGGCGACGGAGCGCGCCATCGCATCGGCAAAAACCTCTCCACCAGGCAGCATGGATGCTCCCGCTTCGCCAGCAATGTCGAAATGAAACGCCATCTTGGCTGCCATCTCTGCCCGGCTTTTAACGTGGCCATAGTCGCCGCCATGCACCTCAACCAATCCAGCATCGACTTCTAAGGCGGGCGCCGTGCCAGAGGGTTGTGCCGCCAGAACATATTCTGCTGTCTGTTGCGTTCGCGGATAGCCAGAGCAGACCGCACGGTCGAAGATGACGTGAGATAGGGCTATGCCTGCAGCCTTTGCTTGTTCCTGGCCAAGCGGCGTTAGGGGCACGACGGAGAAGTCGCCTCCTGCCTCCCGGATCTCTTTTCCGAAATAGTCCACGTGACCGTGACGCATCAGATAGATGCGCCGACGGCCTGTTGTCCCAGGCAGTGCAGACATGAAAACCCCTGTGTCCGTCGTGTTCTAGAGTGCGTCGGCTGATTTTAACGCCGCAATTTCATCTGAGGAAAAGCCCCAATCGGACAATGCTTCTTCATTGTGGGCACCGACACTCGGAGGTGGTCCCTGAATTTCAGATGGTGTGCCAGAGAAGCGCGGCGCGACGTTCGGTTGTTTCACCCCGTCAATTTCGATAATCGTCCGGCGTTCTTTGTTGTGGGGATGGTCAATAGCTTCATCAAGATCGAGAACAGGCGCGAAACAGATGTCCGTTCCCTCCATGAGCGCACACCACTCATCGCGGGTTCTGGTTTTGAAGACGGCTTCAATTTTCTCTTTCATCTCAGGCCATTTTGACCGATCCATCTGCGCGTCCCACAGCTCTTCTGTAAGGCCCGCTTTTTCCCGTAGAAGTGCATAGAATTGGGGCTCGATGGATCCAATAGAAATCCATTTCCCATCAGAAGTTTCATAGGTGTCGTAGAAATGGGCGCCGCCATCCAGCATATTGGTGCCATGCTCCGGCTGCCACATGCCCGATGCGGTAAAGCGGAAGAACATGGACATGAGCGACGCGGAGCCGTCTGTCATCGCGCAATCAACAACCTGTCCCTTTCCCGTGGCCCGAGCACTGGTGAGTGCTGAGACCATACCAAGTGCGAGATAAAGAGCGCCGCCGCCAAAGTCGCCAACAAGGTTCAGCGGAGGCACTGGTTTCTCACCGGGCCGACCAATCGCGTGCAGCGCACCTGTCAGAGAGATGTAGTTGATATCGTGACCAGCAGCCTGAGCCAGCGACCCATATTGTCCCCAGCCGGTCATGCGCCCATAGACAAGTTTCGGGTTCCGCTTCAGGCACACATCAGGGCCAAGGCCGAGGCGCTCCATCACGCCGGGACGGAAGCCTTCCTGAAGCATGTCCGCTTCTTCGATGAGTTTCAGACAGGCTTCGACAGCCTCGGGTTTTTTCAGATCCATCGCAACGGAACGACGTCCACGAGCACCGACTTCGAACTTTGACCCGCCACCACCACCTTTGCGGTCGATGCGCACCACATCCGCACCCATGTCAGACAGGAGCATGCCACAAAACGGCCCTGGACCGATCCCGGCGAATTCAACGATTTTCACTCCTGAGAGCGGTCCCTTGCCCATGCTGTTCTCCCTGATTTTGCGTTATTTGATATGGTTTTACCCCTGCGAGAGGGGCCGCGTAAACCATGCTGAAAGTGCCCTTGAGTGACGCAGGGGCGCACTACCTATTCTTGTCGTGATCGGGTCATGAGGAATGGAGTTGCGGAGGGGTTGAACCCAAATCGCTCATAAAACGGTTCGGTGCCGGGCGTTGCATGAAGAGTCACGGTGGCGTCATTGCGCACTTCCCGATCCACGAGTCTCAGCAGGTGTCGCAGGATAGCACTTCCAAATCCTCGGCCATGGAGGTGAGGTAAGACAGCGATGTCAGACAGGTGGGCGTAGTGAGCGCCCGTACCGCTGGCCCGTGCCATGCCAGCAAGCGTGCCCTTATCCCAGGCGGTTACGACATGTCTTGCATTGATGATCAGATCACGAGCCTGACCGGTCGTGCGGGGCTCCCAACCGACCCCATCCGCGATCAATTGGTATCCTTCCGGCGTCAATCCCCCAGCCTTTACATTTACGCTGGTTATTCCCTCATTTGGTGTTGCCACACTACCCCCAAAACTCGTGCCAGTGCTTGGCAATGTTCTACAGCCGCTGTAGACCAAGCTTATGAAACCGACGGAAAGACCCCAAGCTTTTTCAGACCCCCCCACGCCTACTGAGTTTAATATGGCGCGCTATTGCCTGGCGACCAGTGCAGCGGAGTGTCCAGACAAAACCGCCCTGATCGTGGTGCAGAATGAAAAATCGCCAAAGGACGCAGCGGAACAGTGGACCTATGGCCAGCTAGACGAGGCGGTACGGCGCATTGCTGCGGCGCTCCTTGACTCAGGCTTGAGACCAGGCGACCGGCTCATGATCCGGCTGCCGAATACAAGCTCCTATGCACTTCTTTTTTTTGGCGCGCTTGCAGCGGGCATTGTTCCCCTTCCCGCATCCTCTCAGCTGGCTGTAGACGAAGCGCAATTCCTTCTGGAGGATTCTGCCGCCGCAGCCATCGCGATCGCAGACGAATTTGATATGCCGACAAGTGCGATAATACGGTTCACGCCTGAGGACGTGATGGCCATGGCATCCTATTCTCGGATCGCGGATTATGCAGATACGCGTGCAGACGACCCAGGTTACCTCGTCTACACATCCGGGACGAGCGGTACGCCCAAAGGGGTCTTGCACGCGCACAGAGCAGCCTGGGGACGACGTCCTATGTACCAGGGGTGGTACGGCATCAGGAGTGATGACGTGGTCCTTCATGCAGGCGCTTTCAACTGGACCTACACGTTAGGGGTTGGTCTCACAGACCCCTGGGCAAATGGTGCAACAACAGTTCTTTTCACCGGCAAAAAGAATGTCCAGGTATGGCCTCTCCTTCTGGAGAGATACCAGGCGACCCTGTTTGCGGCGGTTCCATCGCTCTATCGCCAGATCCTCAAATACTGCGATCTGTCTGAAATTGATCTCAGCTCCTTCCGTCACGGTCTGACTGCTGGAGAGGCCTTGTCAGCTGCACTGCTGAAGAACTGGCGAAAAGCAGCCGGAACAGATCTGTTCGAAGCGCTCGGCATGAGCGAATGCTCGACCTACATCTCGACAGGCCCCGATATTAAGATCAGGGCGGGCAGCCCAGGCAAACCACAACCCGGCCGAGCGATTGCCATTCTGGATGCAGACGACACGAGCAATAACCAACCCTTGATAAGCGAACGCATAGGACTCCTGGCTATCCATCGCTCAGACCCTGGCCTGATGCTTGGATATTGGAACCGTCCTGACGAAGACGCAGCCGTTTATCGCGGCGACTGGTTCGTTGGCGGCGATCTCGCACGTTTCGATGAGGATGGATATCTTTGGTACGAAGGCCGTGCGGATGACGTGATGAATGCAATGGGCTTTCGCGTATCGCCGCTGGAGGTTGAAACAGCGATTGCGACCCATCCAAATGTAGCCGAGGTTGGTGTTTGCGAAATTCAGGTGAGATCCGAAGTGTCAATCATTGCCGCTTTTATCGTGCCGATAGATCCCGATGAAGCAGATGCGGCATCCATCCTTAGCCACACGGCTGACCACCTTGCCACCTATAAGCAGCCCCGCGAAGTGGTCTTCGTTGAAACGCTACCCCGTTCGCCCAACGGGAAGCTGCTCCGTCGCGAATTGGCAGCGGCGTTTTCAAAAACCTCTGGCTAGAAGCAGCAGCTAGACCTTCATCATTGTTCGACCTTGCAAGATAGGAGGCGATTGCCCGATCCCATAGCTCAATCGGCGCGGCGGAGTTTTCGCGAATGTCGCGCGCATTCATGATGGTTTCAATGCCGACAAAATAGGTCGTTTTGCCCGAATGTGTTCTCGCACCTGCATAGGCATCGAAGAAGCGACGAACATGCAGTTCGAACATTTCGTGGAGCCAGGGGATGCCCCCACCTTCGCAGACAAAATCCTCCGGGAACGCCCAACACAGATGGGGACGGACAATGAGGCGTGTCGCTTTATGCTTGGCACAGGGCGTCACAATACCCTGCAAATTTTTACGGGCATATACTGTCGACACACAAAATGAGGTATCTGCGAAAGGTGTCTCACCTTCATAGTGGTGATGCTTTTCGCGGCCGTTGGCAGCTTCAGAAAAGGCGAGCGTATTCTGCTCGCGCTCAAATCGCGCGAGCACCCGCCATTTCAGGTCACTGACCTTCGCCTCAAACACTTTGACTCCTCCCGTCGCAAACCGTGTGAAGGTCACAATCACCCCACCCGGACTGCACTGACCACCACGCAGAAGCGAAAATTAGAGGCGAGTTATTGACAATGTATGAGCGCAACGTTGATTGGGAAATAAATCGGTATCGACCTATATCCAAGTACTACAAACGGTTTCAGGGGAATAGACAAATCAGTCTAGGGTCTGTCGTGTTGCCGGGTTTTTGATCACAAATAGGTTTGTTCTCGGACAATAGTAGAATCAGATTTTGCTTTCGAAACAGAAACACCTTGCATTAGATCCGTAGAGGGAATTTTCTTGGGCGCTATAGCGACTGGCCATCATCTATGGTCAAAACGGACCCTGTCATCAGGCGTCCCTGCTGTGAAGCGAGCATCAGCAATGCGCCATCCAGGTCGGTTTCTTGACCAAGACGCCGGCGCGGCCACGTTCTGATTTGCTTCTCGCCGCCGGGGCTCGCAAACCACTCGCTATTGAGTTCAGTCTCAATAAAGCCTGGGCAAAGCGCGTTGACATTGATTTCGTGGCGCGCCCATTCGTGTGCCAGTGATCGCGTCATCATCGCAACTGCTGCTTTGGACATGCAGTAGGTCGCGAGCCCTGGCAGGACGGTATGAGCCCCGATGGAAGCGATATTTATAATGCTACCGCCCTCGCCGCGTTCGATCATACGCGTGCCAACGCGGGTTGCCATGAAGAAGGCACCACGCATATTGGTGGACATCATTGTGTCAAAATCGTCAGGCGACATATCAACGGCAGCGGCCTGGATATTCATACCTGCATTGTTGACCAGGAGATCAATGTGGCCGAGTTCGGTCTCGACTTCGCGGACGCACCGCTCGATAGACAAAACGTCCGTGACATCGAGCTGAACCGGAAGTACCCGTGCGCCCATCGCCTCAATTTCTGTTCCGAGGCTTTCCAGCCGATCGACCCGTCGCCCGGTAATGGCGACCGCGGCTCCTGCGTTTGCCAGCACCTGGGCGAACCGACGCCCTAGCCCGCTTGTTGTGCCCGTAACGATGGCAACCTTGCCTGATAGGTCTTGTGGCGACGGGGGCACAAAAGTCATCTGGAAGCTCCTGATGTTAGATCTTGGCGCATCCTATGTTTCAAATGACCTCCGTCAAGTCATTGTGACTGCTCAGGTTTTGCGTGGAGCAGATCCAAACGTCATACTATCACCATTAAAATCACCTGACCTGAGGAATCCCCATGCAGCTCGACGTCATTTCCGACACTGTTTGCCCCTGGTGTTACATCGGCAAGAAGCGCCTGGACAAAGCCGTCAATGCCTGGGATCGCAAAGACGTAGAGATTGCCATTTCATGGCGACCTTATCAGTTAGATGCCACTATTCCAGCTGAGGGTGTGGACAGGCAAAAATACTATGAGCGGAAGTTTGGGGCCGAGCGTGCAAAAGAAGCCGGAAAGATGATCTCAGAGCTCGGGGAGAAGGAAGGAATCAACTTCGCTTTCGACCAAATCAAACGCTCGCCAAACACATTGGACAGTCATCGCCTTGTGCATTGGGCCGGAAGCGCCGGACTTCAGATGGAAGCTGTCGAACTTCTCTTCAAGCGTTACTTTGAAGAGGGAGAGGATGTCGGCAAGGCTGAAGTGCTGATCGAGGTTGCCTCAGACATCGGCATGGATGCGGATCTGGTGAAAGAACTGCTTGTCAGCGATGCGGACCGCAAACAGGTGGAATATGAAGACCATCTGGCACGCGAGATGGGTGTCACCGGAGTCCCCTGCTTCCTGTTTGAAAACAAATTCTCCGTTGTTGGCGCCCAGGATGTGGAAACACTAACAAAAGTGTTCAGCCGGGTTCAGGACCGGTTAGTTGAGCGACCAGCAGCGAAGGCTTAGGCCGCCACTGTTTCCGCTGCGAGTTCAGAGAGCTTCCGGGCGAGCTTAAAGGTTCCGGCAAGCCGGTCTTCGGAGAGATCCCAAGCCCGTTTGAAAACAAGCTTATGATCTGGACGTAGTTTCGCTCTGTCGCGCTCATCATTGATGAATTCGACCAGCCCAATCGGGTTTGCAAAAGCATTGTCGCGGAATGTGAGCACAGCCCCTTTTGGTCCCGCGTCGATCTTTTCAATCCCGGCGGCGCGACAATACCCTTTGATCTCAACGATCTTGAGAAGTGAGTCGACTTCTTCTGGCAGCGGTCCAAACCGGTCAATCAGTTCTGCAGCGAATGCATCGATCTCAGTGCGGCTTTCTACCTGTGAAAGGCGTCGATAAAGTCCCATGCGGGCGTCGAGATCGGTGACAAAGTGATCAGGGATGAGAACGGGTGTGCCAATATTGATTTGTGGCGACCACTGATCGGATCCCTCGCCTTCTTCGCCCCGAAGTTGCGCCACCGCCTCTTCCAGCATTTCCTGGTAGAGCTCATACCCAACTTCTCGGATGTGGCCAGATTGTTCATCACCGAGCAGGTTGCCAGCCCCACGAATGTCGAGATCGTGGCTCGCAAGCGTGAACCCTGCGCCGAGGCTATCAAGCGACTGTAGGACACGGAGACGCTTTTCGGCATTGGCCGTGAGCTTGCGGGTCGCCGGTGTGGTGAAATAGGCGTAAGCACGAGACTTCGAGCGTCCGACACGTCCGCGCAGCTGATAAAGCTGAGAGAGGCCGAACATGTCCGCCCGGTGAATGACAAGTGTGTTCGCTGAGGGAATATCGATACCTGACTCAACGATAGTGGTGGACAGAAGCACGTCATATTGTCCGTCATAGAACGCGGTCATTTTGTCTTCCAGTTCACTGGGCGACATCTGACCATGGGCTGTGACAAATTTTACTTCCGGCACCTGTTCGCGCAGGAATTCTTCAATTTGTCCAAGGTCAGCAATACGCGGACACACATAGAAACTCTGACCGCCACGATAGTGCTCTCGCAGGATAGCTTCCCGAATCACGACCGGATCAAACGGCGTCACATAGGTCCGGACCGCCAAACGGTCGACCGGCGGCGTGGCGATGATCGATAGTTCCCGCACTCCGGAGAGCGCCAGTTGGAGCGTTCGCGGAATAGGCGTTGCGGTGAGCGTCAATACGTGCACATCGGCTTTGAGTTGTTTAAGGCGCTCTTTGTGGGAGACACCGAAATGCTGCTCTTCATCAACGATCAAAAGACCCAGGTCTTTGAACTTGATGCTTTTGGCGAGCAATGCGTGGGTGCCGATAATCACATCAACCTGACCATTGGCGAGTTCCTCGCGGGTCTGATTGGCTTCTTTTGTGCCAACCAGGCGTGAAAGACGTCCAAGCCGGATCGGCAAGCCCTGGAAGCGCTCCTGGAAGGTTTTGTAATGCTGGCGTGCGAGCAGCGTGGTGGGCACAACGACAGCAACCTGGCGGCCTTCCATGGCCGCAACAAAGGCCGCGCGGAGCGCAACCTCGGTCTTGCCAAAGCCCACATCACCGCAGACGAGCCGGTCCATCGGACGGCCGCGTGAGAGGTCTTCCACAACAGCCTCGATTGACTGAAGCTGATCGTCGGTCTCGTCAAAGGGGAAACGCGCACAGAATTCGTCAAAGGCCCCTTCCTGAGGCACAAATTTGGGAGCATCTTTTAGTTCGCGTGCAGCGGCGATTTTGATCAACTCGCCCGCCATCTCGGTAATGCGTTCTTTGAGCTTGGCCTTCCGCGCCTGCCACCCGGTGCCGCCCAACCTGTCGAGCTGAACCACGGTGTCGTCGGAGCCATAGCGGGAAAGGAGTTCTATGTTCTCAACGGGGAGGAAGAGTTTGTCGCCCCCATGATAGAGCAAGAGCACGCAGTCATGGGGGGCGCCCGTAACGTCGATCGTCTGCAGCCCGTCAAAACGGCCGATCCCATGGTCCACATGCACCACGATATCGCCGGGCGACAGGCTGGATGCCTCTTTCAGAAAATTGTCTGCACGCTTCTTGCGGTGACGACGAACAAGCCGGTCTCCCAGCACATCCTGTTCGCTGATGACGGCGACATCGTCCGTCTCAAATCCTGTTTCCAGCCCCAGCACCAACAAGTGGACCATAGCCGGATTGCTCGAAAGCACACTCGCCCAATCATCGGTTGCAGCGATGTTTTCAACACCATGGTCCTTTAAGACACCCTGAAGGCGTTCCCGTGCGCCAGCACTCCAGCTTGCAAGGGCAATGCGCTTCTTCGCGGCACGTAGTCCCCTAATATGGGCGGCGAGCGCATCGAAAACATTGATGCCATCCTGCTGGCGTTCAGGTGCAAAGCTCCGGCCTTCCTTCGCGCCTAGGCTGAGCGATGTGTTACTGTCAGGCTGCGCGAACGGCGTAAAAACCCGAACTCGTCGCTCGACAAGGTTCGTCTGCCATTCCTCTTCGTCCAGATAGAGAGCTGCAGGGGCCAATGGTTTGAAGCTGGTGCCTTCAAGGTTCTTCATTTTGAGGGCAGTTTCGCGCGCCTCATAATAGTCCTTGATCAGGTCTAACCGCGATTGACGGGCATCGTCCACCAGCTGGTCTAGCGTGATTGTTGATCCATCAAGATAGCCGAAGAGCGTATCCAGACTTTCATGAAAGAGCGGAAGCCAGTGCTCCATTCCATGGTGCTTGCGGCCTTCGCTGACCGCCTCATAAAGCGGATCTGCGTCTGAGACCGCACCAAAAGCAGCAACATATCCCGCTCGAAATCGGCGGATCGCTGCCTCATCCAGATGAATTTCGCTTACCGGCACCAGGTCCATGCGTGTGCGCTTACCGGTTGTGAGCTGATCCTCTGGATCAAACGTCCGGATCGCTTCCAGCGTGTCGCCAAACATGTCGAGGCGGAGTGCTGTGTCCCCGTCCGGTGGATAGAGATCAACAATCCCGCCCCGCACGGCATATTCACCTGGCTCCCGGACAGTGCCGGTGCGGTTATATCCATTAAGGGTGAGGTATTCTAAGAGACCGTCCAGATCGACCCGGTCTCCAGCCGCCGCTCCCCATGCGCCCTCTTCCAGCAACTGACGAGGAGGCACCCTCTGGAGGGCCGCATTGACCGTCGCAAGCACCACAATTGGTTTCTTCGATTCGCCAAGAAGGACGAGGTGCGCAAGCGTCGCCATGCGCTGTGCCACGACCTCGGACTGCGGCGATACTCGGTCATAGGGCAGACAATCCCAGGCCGGGAATCTCAGCACCTCAAGATCGGGCGCGAAAAAGACCAATGCTTCTGCCAGGGCGTTCAGGCGCACATCGTCGCGTGCGATATGCAGCACCGGCGCCTCTGATGCGCGGGCGATATCGGCCAAGACCAATGCGTCAAAACCCTCAGGGGTCTCGCCGAGAGTGAGCAGTCCCTTGGACGTCAAAATGCGATCATGCAGCGTCACAGTGTCTATTCAGGCCTCTTAGGGACCGCCGTGCCCATGAAGTCGAGCTGACAGATTCGTTTGAAAATAGGGGTGTTGAAGACGTCCGGCACGGGGTCTCGATTCGCAATCCAGCCATAGACCTGATCGTCAGGTTCTTCGAGCAAGGCCTCAAACAGATCCAGGTCGGCTGTTTCAAGCTCTTGAATATGCGCGTCCGCAAACCGCCCCATAATGAGGTCCATTTCCTTGATGCCTCGGTGCCAGGCCCGGAACTGCAGCCGCTTGCGGCGGACGTCTACCGTCTCGTCGGTCATGAAATCCTCAATATCGGTGGTAGTGCTTTGGCCGCAGGATATATACGTTTCCGCTCTGCCTGTCAGCCCGTCCCGGGTAGGATTGGCTCAGATAACGACATGTTCAACTGATTGACGGAAACCCATGCGGCCCGAAATCCTCTTTCCTGTTTTTGCGCCTGTTTCGCGGCTGCCGGGCATCGGGCCACGCCTTGAAAAGCTGCTTGAAAAGCCCGTCGGGAAACATGTCATCGACCTGATCTGGCATCTGCCGACAAGCCTGATCGACCGGCGGAACCGCCCCAAAATTGCCGAAACCGTGGATGGCGAGATCGCAACGCTCGAAGTGGACGTCGGCACGCATATTCCCTCTAGAAACAAGCGCTTGCCCTACCGTGTTCATGTATCAGACGAAACCGGTGAGATGCCGCTCATCTTCTTTCGCGCCCGTCCGGACTACCTGACAAGGGTCCTGCCAGAGGGCTCGCGGCGTATCATTTCAGGCCGTGTGGACTATTATCAGGGCGACCCTCAAATGCCCCATCCGGACCATATCGTGGCGCTGGAAAACGCTGCTGAAATGCCGCTGATCGAGCCGGTCTACCCGCTGACAGCAGGCGTCACGTTGAAGGTTATGGCAAAGGCTGTGCGTGGTGCGCTTGAATTGGTGCCAGACCTGCCCGAATGGCAGGAACCAAATTGGCTCGCCAAACAAAAATACCCCGCCTGGAAAGACGCTCTGGCGACCGCCCATGCGCCGGAAAGTGCTGCTGATCTGGAGCCGGGGACGCCCGCCCGCTCCCGACTGGCCTATGACGAGTTTTTGGCGAACCAGCTGGCGCTCGGCCTCGTCCGCACGCGGATGCGGTCCAGAGCCGGTCGAGAAACCCGGGGAGACGGCAAACTGCGCTCAAAGGCGCTGGCTGCACTGCCGTTCAAACTGACCAATGCCCAGGTGATGGCGCTCGCAGAAATTGACGGCGATATGGCCGCAAACAAACGCATGCTTCGGCTGCTGCAGGGCGATGTCGGCAGCGGCAAAACGGCTGTCGCCTTGATGGCGATGCTCAATGCCGTCGAAACAGGTGCTCAAGGAGCCATGATGGCACCAACGGAGATCCTGGCGCGACAGCACGCCGCGAGTCTCGGGCCCCTCTGTGAGGCCGTAGGTGTTCGGCTGGAAGTGCTGACGGGGCGCGACAAAGGCAAAAAGCGTGAGGCACTACTGGCTGATCTTGAGAGCGGCGCGATCCACATTCTGATCGGCACCCACGCCATTTTTGAAGGTGATGTCGCGTTTAAGGACTTGGCATTGGCCGTTGTCGACGAGCAACACCGGTTTGGCGTGCACCAGCGGCTTCAGCTCTCTGCCAAAGGCGGCATTCCGGCAGACGTGCTGGTTATGACTGCGACCCCTATTCCCCGCACCCTGTCGCTCACCGTCTATGGAGATATGGACGTAACCCGACTGACGGAAAAACCGGCAGGTCGTCAGCCAATTGATACACGCGCCCTCCCCAACTCCCGCTTGGATGAGGTTGTGAACGGGATCGGCCGCGCCGTCGCCAGCGGCGCGCGGGCCTATTGGGTTTGCCCGCTGGTCGAAGAATCCGAGCATCTGGATGTTGCCGCCGCTGAAGATCGAGCTGCAGCTTTAAGGGCAGAGTTCGGCGACAAGGTGGGGCTCATTCATGGACGTATGAAGTCGACGGAGAAAGACGAGGTGATGGCGCGCTTTCAGTTGGGTGAGATTTCGATCCTGGTTGCAACGACCGTGATTGAGGTGGGCGTCGACGTGCCCGAAGCCACCATCATGGTAATTGAGCATGCTGAGCGCTTTGGGCTCTCGCAGCTCCACCAGCTCAGAGGGCGCGTGGGCCGTGGCAGCGGCAAATCAAGCTGCCTACTGCTCTATCAAACACCTCTTGGAGAAACCGCGAAAGCACGGATCAATATACTTCGTGAGACGGAGGATGGTTTTCGGATCGCGGAGGAGGATCTGAAGCTGCGCGGTGCGGGCGAGGTTTTGGGGACCCGGCAAAGTGGCCTGCCCGAATTCAGGCTTGCCGATCCAGTGGCTCATGCGGACCTTCTTGCAACGGCTCATGACGACACACGTCTCATCCTTGAGACAGATCCCACGCTCCAGACCGAGCGCGGCAAGGCACTCCGCACCCTGCTTTATCTCTTTGAGCGGGATGAAGCGATCCGTTATTTGGAATCTGGCTGATTGAGTGGGATCGCGTTCCCCTCTCCGTTAGGCGGTTCAACAAGGCCTGCAGAGATGACCAGTTTCGCGGCCTCTTCCACGGACATATCGAGAATTGTGATATCGGCTTTAGGGACGAACAGAAGGAAACCCGATGTGGGATTTGGTGTTGTTGGCAGAAACACGCTGACCATCTCGTCATCGGTCGACGCTTTCTCCAACACCTCTCCCTTTGTCTGTGTGGTGACAAAGACCAGCGCGTAGAGCCCACGGCGGGGATATTCGATCAGGCCGACATCCCGGAACGAGGTCCCACTCTGAGAGATGACGGTCTCGAAAATCTGTTTCAGCGCATTGTAGATATTCCGGACAATTGGCATCCGATCAACCAGGCGCTCACCAAACGCCAGAATACGACGCCCCAGGAAGTTCGCCGTGAGGGCGCCGAGGAAAGTGAGTCCGACCAGACCGATGATCACCCCAATGCCCGGCACCGTGAAGGGAAGCAATTGGTCTGGTTGATACTGGTCAGGAAAGAACCCGACTACATAGGTATCGATAAATTCCACAAACCATCTGAGCAGATAGATCGTAATCCATATGGGGGCGGCAACCGCGAGGCCCGTTAGAAAATATGTCCGAAGACGCGAAGTAATCCCCGCCTTTTTGGCAGGTTGTATGATGTGGTGCTGATCGTCTTCATTCGGGGCTGTCATTTTTGGCCTCTACCTAACCCTAGGTCACCCTTACCATCTACGGTGTTTCATGTCAGAAATATATGGTGATTTCCGGGAGACAAGGCCCGGCCCTGTAATGACCGAACATGGTGAGCGCGATTAGGCTACGCAGCTCCCAAATCGGATAAAGCGGATAGCATTGAAAGGGAGGAAGACATGGCAGAATTGGCAAAAGGGCTCAAGCTGCGCCTTGATCCAGAGGACGAGTACACACATACGCCAGATGCGGCCGCGAACTATAATGAAAGCATGTATTTCAACATGTTCGACCCTAAACAGAAGGTCGGCGGTTGGTTTCGCATCGGGAACCGACCAAACGAACATTATGCGGAGACGTCAGTCTGCCTCTATCTGCCAGATGGCAGGGTCGGATTTATGTTTGGGCGCCCCAAAATCGAAAACAATGACGCCATGGATGCCGGTGGCCTCAGGGTGGATGTAATCGAGCCCTTCAAAAGACTCAAGGTAACGTACGAAGGCAACGTGCTACTTCTCGATAAGCCCTTCGACATGGCAAACCCGTCTCAAGCATTCAAGGACCACCCGACAGTCGCCTGCACCGTTTCGCTCGACTATGAGGGTGTGTCCCCGACGTTCGGCGGCGAGACAGTGAAGGAGGATGGGTCTTCTCTGGATCTTGACCCTGAAAAGTCTTTTGCCAAGGCTCACTACGAACAACACATGGCCGCTAGCGGAACAATCGCGGTTGGTAATGAAGAGTGGACAGTTTCTGGCTTTGGGCTGAGAGACAAAAGCTGGGGCCCTCGCCATTGGCAGGCGATCAATTGGTATCGCTGGCTTCCGATGAATTTCGGGCGAGATTTCGGCATGATGATTTCCATCGTGACAAATGAGGAAGGCTTGGAACGCCATGGAGGAATGGTGCTGAAGGATGGTGCCTATGATCTGATCGAAGACGTTAAAATCGAAAGCGAATGGGACGAAAACTTCTACCAGACATCGCTTCGGGCAGACGTGAGGACCAAATCCGGGGCGACCTACACGGTTGACGGAAAGGTTCTCTCTCTTATCCCACTCCGCAATCGACGCGAGACACCAGATGGCCAGCAACTCAATACGCGGATAACTGAAGGCATGACCGAATATCACTGTGACGGGCATGTCGGATATGGCCTGTCGGAATATCTTGATCAGATTATCGACGGCAAACCATCCGGACTTCTGTAACTATGACAAAACCAGCGGAACAATTGGCGGAAGCACTGACAAAGGTAGCGGCACAACATTTCGGTGGAGCCACGATCACCGACCTGAAGCGCCTGTCTGGCGGGGCAAGTCAGGAGACCTGGTCATTTAGAACGCACAAAGATGGCGAGGCAGAAGCACTAATCCTGCGTCGAGCGCCCGGTGGGGGCGATAGCAATGCGAGCGGCACCGCCGTGGGACTGGAAACGGAAGCCAAGCTGATCCAGTTGGCGGCGGATGCGGGCGTTGTCGTGCCGACAGTCCGGTATGTGGCATCAGCCGCGGATGGTCTAGGCAGTGGCTTTATCATGAACCACGTGCACGGTGAGACCTTGGGATCAAAAATCGTTCGCAGCGAAGACTTCGCCTCCGTCCGTCCGAAGCTCGCCCGCCAATGCGGCGAAGCCCTGGCGAAGCTCCATGCGGTGCCGGTGACATCTCTTCCCCCCCTTCGGGTATCTCCAGCAGTCGAGGAAATCGCGCGATATCGCGAGGTCTACAAAACCCATGGCCACCCTCATCCGGTCTTCGATCTGGCGTTTAAGTGGCTCTCCGACAATGTGCCAGAAGATGATCGCCAGACTTTGGTGCACGGAGACTTCCGAAACGGGAACATCATGTTTGATGCAACAGACGGCGTATCAGCGGTCCTTGATTGGGAATTGGCGCATGTGGGGGACCCGATGGAGGATATGGGCTGGATCTGCGTGAACTCATGGCGCTTTGGCAGCATCGATAAGCCGGTTGGCGGCTTCGGAGATCGCGAGGATATGTTCGCCGGGTACGAGGCTTCAGGTGGGCCCAAAGTGGACCCGGACCGGGTGAAGTTCTGGGAGGTCCTTGGCACACTCAAATGGGGCGTGATGTGCACAACCATGTATGAAGCCTTCAAGTCGGGCATGGACAGATCGGTAGAACGGGCGGCCATCGGTCGACGCTCGTCAGAAACAGAAATTGACCTATTATATCTGCTGGCAGCAGATTGAGAGGATATTCATGCAAGATCTACCAACCTCATTGGAAATCGTCGGCGTGGTGAGTGATTTCATGCGTGAGCAGGTGTTGCCTGAACTTGAAGGCAGGACACGCTTTCATGCCCTCGTCGCGGCAAATGCCCTGGATATCGTGCGGCGCGAGTTAGAGACTGCCCCCTCAGCGAATGTGATGGAGATCGCCCGGCTGCAGGCGCTGGTATCTTCAAAAGAAACCGATCTTGGGACGCTGAACAAAAAGTTGAGTGATCATATCGAAACAGGCGCCCTAACGCTTGAGACGCCAGGTCTGAAGGAGCACCTTTGGACCAGTACCCTGACCAAGCTTTCAATTGATCAACCAAAATACTCTGCCTACAGAAAAGCGTTGAAGGAAAACCGCACATGAGTGGCCCACTGGTCGGCATGGATGTTGGCAATGGTTTGGCGATCATCACCTTTAACAACCCCCCACGGGGCTATCTTAACCAAGCACAGGTGACAGAGCTCGCGGAGCATCTCGATGAGATTGAACGGGATGACAATATTCGAGCGGTGATATTCACCGGCGGTGTTCCTGGCGTGTTTATTCGCCATTATGATGTGGGGGAAATTCAGGGGGCGACCGATGCGGTTAAAAAGAGTGGACTCGACGCGGCCGGGCTCATGAAAGCAGGGAAACGCGGCAATGCAATTTCGCATCTCTTTGACCGCGTGGACCGCCTCAGCAAACCAACAATTGCGGCGATCAATGGGTTTTGCCAGGGCGGCGGCTTTGAATTTGCGCTTTGCTGCGACATCAGGCTCGCCGAGCGCGGCGACTACCGTATCGGTCTGCCAGAGACCAATATCGGCATTTTCCCAGGTGCGGGCGGAACCCAGCGTCTGCCCCGTGTGATTGGTGAAGCCCGGGCACTCGAGCTCATCCTTCGTGGGAAAACACTTAGCCCAGAAGGAGCCGCCGAGCTGGGCATGGTTCACCAT
>NZQM01000198.1 GCA_002695905.1 Parvibaculum sp. | reverse complement strand
TGGAATCCGACGAATGTCTGCTCCTATCATTTGCAGGAAGCAGGGGCGACGCCGGTGCAGGAACTGGCCTTTGCTCTGGCAACAGCGCAGGAGGTTCTCGACCGGGTGAAAGCCAGCGGCCAGGTTCCGGACGCTGACTTTGCGCGGGTTGTCGGACGTATCTCGTTCTTTGTGAATGCCGGTGTGCGCTTCGTCACGGAGATCGCAAAAATGCGTGCGTTCGTGGACTTGTGGGACGATATCTGTGCCACCCGCTACGGCGTTGAAGACCCGAAGCTGCGGCGGTTTCGCTATGGGGTGCAGGTGAACTCGCTGGGGCTTACAGAGCAGCAGCCAGAAAACAATGTGTACCGCATTCTGATTGAGATGCTGGCGGTGACGTTGTCGAAGGACGCGCGTGCTCGCGCAGTGCAATTGCCAGCCTGGAACGAAGCGCTCGGCCTGCCGCGGCCCTGGGATCAGCAATGGTCGCTCCGCGCGCAGCAGATACTCGCCTTCGAAACGGACCTTCTTGAGTATGAAGATCTGTTCGATGGCTCGACGGTGATGCAAGCCAAGGTCGATCAGCTGAAGCGGCAAGCGCTGGAAGAACTTGATCACATTGAGAAAATGGGTGGCGCGGTGGCTGCAATCGATAGCGCTTACATGAAACAGGCGCTTGTTGAATCGAATGCCCAACGGTTGGGTCGCATTGAAAGCGGCGAGATGGCGGTGATCGGTGTGAACAAGCAGCTGGAGACGGCGGCCTCACCTCTCGGCACAGGGGATGAAGCCATCATGGTTGTGCCGCCAGAGGTGGAGCAGGCGCAGATTGCCAATCTGGAAGCTTGGCGCGCTCAGCGGGATGACGAAGCGGTGAAAGCGGCTCTTGCTGATCTGCGTGCAGCGGCTCAGGAAGATCGCAACATTATGGAGCCCTCTATCGTCTGCGCCAAAGCAGGCGTCACCACCGGCGAATGGGGTGAAGTGCTGCGCGGCACGTTTGGGGAATATCGCGCCCCGACGGGCGTTGGCACGAGTGTGCGCAATGATGTGTCTGGCCTAGATACGATCCGCGACGAAGTGGATGCGGTCTCTGCCAAGCTTGGTCGGCGTCTGAAGTTCCTTGTTGGCAAGCCGGGGCTTGATGGTCACTCAAATGGTGCGGAACAGATTGCGGTCAGGGCGCGGGACTGCGGCATGGACATCGTCTATGATGGCATTCGCCTAACGCCGGAGCAGATTGTGCAGGATGCAGTTGAGGGCAAGGTTCATGTTATCGGCCTTTCAATTCTCTCAGGTTCTCATGTGCCTTTGGTGAAAGAGGTGATGGAACGCCTTGGGGATGCAGGGCGGCTCGACGTGCCTGTCGTCGTGGGCGGTATCATTCCACCGGAGGATGAAGAGGCGCTCAAGGTGTCGGGCGTCTCAGGCGTCTATACGCCTAAGGACTTTGATCTCAACAAGATCATGAGCGACATCGTCCGCATCGTAGATGCTGATAGCGCGGCTTAGATGCAGATTTGCTGCTAAACTAAGCAGAACACTGAGTTTAGATTGTGCAATCGTCTGTTGCGGCGCCATCTTGGGCTCGCCTGGTCACTGAAAAGTTAGTGTTAACACACTTTCGCCCCATTTCAGGGCTGGTTTCGCCGCAAAGCTTGAGCAAGACTTAAGGCCTGGATCTTCGATCTGTGCGGCGTACGGGGATTTGGAGGGGAATTGCTGTGTTTATCTGTTTGCTGCCTTTCCCGTTCTGCAACATAAGAAGAGGTGCGCCATGAGCTGGGGGCAAGAGAGCCAAAAACGGGAAGAAGAGCTGCGAGCTGCTGCTGAATATGGGCGGCGAGCCGAGCCTCTTCCCGATATCCACATTCATTCGGTTCTGACTCAGGCTGACGCTGAGTATGGGGAAGAATTGCGGGACCGCCGCGCGCGGCAGGAGCATCTGGAGCGCGAGATTGTCGCCTTGAGCCGCCGTCTTTCAGCTCCAATGAAAGAAGACGCTGCGTCGCCCCGCCGTGGCTGGTTTCGCCGCAATGCGAAAGCAGAGGGGGAGTGATGGTCATGAAGTTTGTTTCTTCTTCCCTCGTGAGTGATGATCAGCGTCACAAAATCAATGAGAACTTCCTCGCCAGTCAGCGGGATGCGCGCTATCGCCTGTACTATTTCGGCGCGATCCTGTTCACGATGGCCGTGGCAGCCAGTGCGCTCTTCGTCGATTATATGATCGTGACGGAATTTTGGACCCGTGCGCTCGCCAATGAGTTTTTGGAGCTGCCGGGATCGCTCGCGAGCTCGGTTGCCTTTAAGAGTCTGCAGGTCCTGTTCGCAACCCTTGCTGCGCACATTTTTATCGAACATATGGGCGTCTTCGGACGGGCGGTGTTTGTGCGGGTGCTCTTCCTGCTGGCACTCACCATGCTGGGTGGCGTTGGTCTGCTGCTGGCGTTGATGTCTCTGCCTGCCGGTCTTGCTGATGCAGGTCTTGGTGGCAACGGCGCGTCTCTTGGCTCTGCTCTGTCGAGTCTTGGTATCGAGACCGAAGCAGCCCGTGAAGCCGCTGTGGCGCAATCGGGTCTTGATGAAGCGCGCGCTTATCAACCGGTTCTGTGGATGGCCTCTCTTGGCGTGATCTTCTTGGTTGTGACCGGCGTGGCGGCGTTGTTCCTGCACTACGCGCTCATCAATCTCAAGAAGCTCTTTGAGACCCGTGACTTTGTTGAGCGGAAGGCTGACATGAGCCGTCTCGCAGCCCTGGAAGCAGAATATGCACGCAATCGCGAGACTCTCATCGACATGGAGCGGATGGATCATCGCCGCAACATGTTGTGGACCCGTCTCATGGATTCCTGTCGGGCCTATGAGCGCGGTCTTGAAGGAACACGCACCAGCTACCTCACCGGTCGAAAAGTCCGCGCACTGCCAGCGCCTGGCCGTAAACGCCAGGAGCGAGCTGCCGCGGAAGAACGAAGCGAGCAGCTTAAAGCCTGTGCCGACAGTCAGCAGATCGCGCGCTATGAAGCGCTCTTTGAAGATTGGTGGTCGCGCCGCCAACGCATGTCAGTGAATGATGGTGGACCGCGCGAAGCGGTGGGCGAAATTCTGCCGCCGGTCAATACAGGCCGCCGCGTTCCGATCAATAAGGCAGCGGAGTAAGACCCATGAAGCGGTTTGGTGGTCTCTTCGCTGGTGTTGTCGCAAGCGGTGCCCTGGCGCTGAGCTTTTTGTCCGGTAGCGCTGACGCGGCTCTCTCCAGCGAACCGTCCGAACCGACTCATCTGGTCATCGGCCTTGATCTATCCAAATCCAATCCTTTGGTGACCAGCGATGTGTTTGCTGCGCAAGTTGCGGGCCGGTTGGCTGATGAGATCAGGGGGCTGCCTGTTCGTTCCAAAGTGACGGTGCGCTCCTTTGGTGTCTATGATACGGGCTCCAACCCTCTCCGTATTGATCAGGTAATCTCCGCGCGAGCGCGGCCGGGCGATGTGGCAGACGGTATTCAGGCGCTGGTGTCGAACCTTCCCCGTCTCGTTTCTGAAGGACGGCTTGAAGCGCAGATGAAAACCAACATCGTCCCGTTTCTTGAAACGATGGCCGGTGGTCTTGATTGTTCTAAACCCACAAAGGTTGTGCTGCTCACTGACGGTGCAGAAGATAGCGAACTAGGGCGGTTGACCCGTTCTGGTGGCAGGTTGCCCCCGGCGCAGGCGGGGGCATTTTCAGGATGTGGTGAGCTGCTCATGTTGGGGATGGGCCGTGGCTTTGACAGCCCAAGCACGACCGCACGTTTTCGGACGGCCTGGACTGAATGGTCTGATGATGCTGGGTTTGAGCGGTTTATCGGCCTTTACGACTGGTAATCATTCACAAAACCCTTCGACATTTGTTGAAAAGGCTTTAGCGTGCGCGCCGCGCGGGTTGTCTTTGTTTTTCTGCCCGTTTAAGCGGGGTTTTCCATGGAAGCGGCGCAGCTTGTCCTGCCGATCTTTTTTATTATCGCACTTGGTTATTTTGCGGGTCGGACAAATTTCCTGAGTGAAGAGGCGATCGCGGGGATCGACAAATATGCCTTCACTTTTGCGATCCCGGCTCTGCTCTTTCAGGCGCTTGCCGATACAGAGCTTCCCGAGGCGCTGCCGTGGGGGCTGTGGCTCTCCTACTATGGGGGCGCGATGATCGTGTGGGCGGCGGGTGGACTGCTTGCGCTGACGGTGTTGCGTCGGTCACCGGCTGACAGTGTGATTATCGGTTTTGGGGGTGGTTTCTCCAACACGGTGATGTTGGGTATCCCCATCATCTTGACCGCTTATGGGGAAGAGGCCGGTGTGCCTCTTTTCTTCATTCTCGCTTTCCACGGTCTCACGCTTTTCACCGTTGCGACCTTTTTTCTCGAAACGACGAAGCCGCGCGAGGGTGCCGCTTTGTCCATCGGGCAAATTCTGATTGAGAGTGGTCGAGGGATGATCAAAAATCCGGTGATCATCGCGCTCGGGTCAGGCATCGCTTTCGGGCAGACAGGCATCGCCATTCCTGGTCCTCTTGATGTGGCGCTGGAGATGTTGGGGCGGTCGGCTATCCCGTGTGCTCTCTTCGTGTTGGGAGCGACACTGGTGCGCTATGAGATCAAACGTTCTATTGGAGCGGCGGCTCTTATCGCGATGGTGAAGCTTGTGCTCCACCCAATCGTGGTGTTCGGTCTCGCAATGTATGTTTTTGCGCTGCCGCCGCTTTGGGTCAAGGTGCTGGTGACCATGGCGGCAATGCCTACCGGGGTCTACTGCTTCATTCTGGCCAATCGTTATCAGGCGGCACCAGGGGCTGCATCTTCCGCCGTGGTGCTGGTGACAGGCCTTAGCCTCATCACCCTTACCGTGGTGCTCACCCTCTTCCTATAAAGCTTAAGCCTTTGCGGGCATGAGGTTTGGCTCCTGGTTCATGCGGAACATTTCTGGCCGGACGAAGAAGAAAGACAGGGGCGTTTTTTCAATCAGCTTGAAGCCAATCAAGGGCGCTGCTACCGCAACGATGGTTGCTGTTAGCGCAATCAAGTCAGCATTTTCGATGATCCCGGTTTTTGCGAGCCCGATCCGCACAACAGCGCCTGGCAGGAAGAAGGCGAGATACACATAGAGCGAGCGCTGTCCGATATAGGCCAGCCATTTCAGTCGCCCATGATTTGCGGCAACCGACAAGAGAGCGATTGTCGCCGCTCCGCCACCAAATGCGGCCAGCAGACCGAAGATAGGTTTGGTGGCAATCCCTGCTTCGACGAAGAAGTAGACCATGGCAAAGGCACCGATGGACCCTGCAAACACTCGAAGGGCGTTCTCTTTTGCAAATTCTGCAAGATTGAAGAAGTACTGAGCGCCAATATAGCCTGCAACGAAGAACACGTAGCGGTCGGCAAACTCGTCAATGGCGCCCCAGCCTGTATCGATCGGTGATGCGTAAAGAATAACCGCAACACTCATCAGGATGACGGGAGGCACATTTTTCAACAGGCGAGTCACCATGAAGAAGATGGCAAGCGCGTGGATAAACCAGAGTGTTGAAATCGGTTCGATGGGCAGAAGCAACACGTCGTTCAGGCTGAATGAGTGATTGCCGTAGCCTGAGAGGCCGATTTTCACAGCCAACTGGATAGCGGCCCAAAGGAAATAGAAATAGACAAAATGGAAAAATTTCGCGTCGACAAATTTTGCGCGGTTCCACTGAAGCGACCGGCTGACAAACAGGCCCGCGATCATGAAAAAGAGGGGGACGCGGAAAGGGCGCGCAAACTCGACAATATCCACCATCCACATATGGGTGACGCCCATGCTTTCCATGGTGCCGAGCGAAATATGCATCTGAGCGACCAGGATGATGGTCACACCCTTCACATAGTCGATCCAATCGATCCGTGAAGGGTTTGTCGCAGTTTGAGGCGTTGTTTGGGTCATGTCAGTCATGGGGGTCACGTCCGTTGAGCGTTTTAAGCGGCTTTTGTCCCAAAGTGGCACACATGTGTGCGATCGTGAGACGGGTTGCTGCTGGTTAGGCTCAACGGAGCAGGATCCGGGCCATATCTGCGGTCGCGCCTGCGGACGAAACGAAACCCTCGGGTCTGGCTTGGCTCTTTTCCTGAAAGCGCTTTGTAGGCTTTGTCTTATCGCGTTTCCGGACGGTGAACCGGGACCCCTTCACCTGGAAACGCTCTAAATTCTAATCATCTGGCGGATATCAGCGGGTGTTTTGCCAGCCTCGCGTAGGTCCTTGAGTCCCATATCCTTGGCACTTTTTGAGAGGCGGCGGCCGGCTTCGTCTTCTATCAGCCGATGATGGCAGTAGCGCGGCTCGGGCAAGTCCAGCAGCACTTGCAGAAGACGGTGAATATAGGTTGCTGAATAGAGATCTCGACCGCGGGTGATGTGGGTGATGTTCTGTAATGCATCATCTACCACAACTGAGAGGTGATAGGAGGTTGGCACATCTTTTCGCGCGATCACCACGTCTCCAAAGAGTTCAGGCTTGATCGGCTGAGCGCCTGTTTTTCCGGAGGGACTGCCTTGCAATTCGGTGAAGGTTATTGCGCCGCCGGACTTTTTAATGGCGAGCCTCATGGCTTTTTCTGTGTCCAGGCGCCAGGCATAGGTACGGCCCTCCCACATCAGCCGTGAGCCTTCTTTTGGGCTTATGTCTTTGTAGATACCTGGATAAAGAAGAGCACCATCGGGATCTCGGGGCCAGCGCTCGGCATCAATGCCATTATCGGCAATGGTCTGCTCAATTTCCCGCCGGGTCGCAAAACACGGGTAGACCACGTCCATGTCTCGAAGCTGTTTGAGGGCCGCTTCATAGTCTGGAAAGTGTTCGGATTGCTGCCGGACGGGTATCTCCCAGGTAAGGCCCAGCCATTCGAGATCTTCATAGATGCCTTCAACAAACTCCGGCCGACACCGACCCACGTCAATATCTTCAATTCTGAGTAGAAATCGCCCGCCCAGCTCCGCCGCCTTCTCTGCGGCGTATAGGGCAGAATAAGCGTGGCCCAGATGGAGCCTGCCATTCGGGCTCGGAGCGAATCGGGTGATGGTGTCTGGTTTCTGCATCAGCGTCTTTTTACGCGAAACCTCTTGGGTGGCGGATTCTTGACCGATTTGACGCAGGGTTATGAGTTGCGGCTTCACACCAGCGTCGCACTAGATATAGTATTTTCCAAAAACAATCGAAGCGAAGTTGAGTCCGGGTAAGTTTAGACGATTCCAGGAGGACGTGACGGTGCAAGGTGAGTTTGCGACGCCGGAAGGGTGTCCGGCGTTGGTGCTAAATGCGGATTTTAGGCCGCTTAGTTATTATCCGTTATCGCTGTGGTCTTGGCAGGATGCGATCAAGGCTGTGTTCCTGGATCGTGTGAACATTGTCTCCAATTATGATGTGGCGGTGCATAGCCCAAGTTTTGAAATGCAGCTGCCCTCAGTTGTCTCTCTCAAGACCTATTTGAAGCCGGCGCAATATCCCGCTTTCACCCGGTTCAATCTATTTCTACGGGACAGTTTCCTCTGCCAATATTGTGGCGATGAGCATGAATTGACGTTTGATCATGTGGTTCCACGTCGGCTTGGTGGCCAGACGACCTGGGAAAATGTGATCACGGCCTGTGCCCCGTGTAATTTGCGCAAAGGCGGCAAGCTCCCGAAAGAGGCAAGCATGTTCCCGCGCCAGAAGCCGTTTCGACCAACGGTGAATGAGCTGCACAAAAACGGACGGCGGTTCCCACCCAACTATCTGCACGAAAGCTGGCGTGACTATCTCTATTGGGATAGTGAGCTGGAAGCTTAGTTTTCTCGTTTTTGTTGCGCGTTTCCGGACAGAAAACCACAAGGATATTTTTCTTGGAAACGCTTATGCTTTTTCCGAGGCGCGGATCGCCGCCCGGCAGATCGTCTGGATCACGTTCGATAGGACTGGGTAGCCTGGCGCGTCTTCGGCGCCGCTTTCCAGAGCTTCTTGCTTGTGCGCCAGTTCTTCTTCACGAAACTGAATGATCGTTTCTTTCAGATCTTCTTCTGTGTCAAGAGCTGACAGCTCGTCGATCTGGCGCTGGTAATGTTCATCAATCACCGTTTCCACCGCTACCGTGCAGGCGTGGGCCGCTTTTTCGCCCATAAGCGCCGTCGCCGCTCCCATGGCGAAGCCGCCAATATGCCAAAGCGGATTGAGGGCTGTCGGGCGAACGTGGCGCTCGTTCACGAGCATGTTGAAACGATCAAGATGTTCTTCTTCTTCTGCGGCCATGCGGGTCAGGCTCTCGGTGATCTCCCTTTTGTGGGGCAGGTTGCGGAAGACAGCGAGCTGCCCTTCATAGATGCGCACGGCGCCATACTCACCCGCATGATCCACGCGGATCATTTCCTTGATCCGGTCGGCGGTTGAGGGACGGCCAGGATGATCTGCGGCGGCATTGAAAGAGGGTTTGGTCATCTTACTCTTCCTCCAATCCTGTCATCGTCCAGTAGCGCGCAAGAGCCAGCAGCCCGAGTGCAGTCAGAACGATCGAAATTAGGAAATTGTACCCGGCCATGGAAATGCCAAAGAGGCTCCAGGGAATTTCATCGCACCGCGGAACTTTCACGCCGCTCAGCTGCTCTCTGAATTCGTCCAGGCTTCCTGGCATGAGGGTCACACCTGTACAGCCTTGTGGGCCTTCCCACCATTTATACTCAACGCCCGCATGGTAGCCTGCGAGGATCACGTTCGCCGCGGCGGCCAGCGTACAAAGCGCAATCAGCACTACCGGTGCCAACCCTAAATTGGTTTCGCGGGAAAGAACGCTGGCGATGAGGGAGGCGGGGATCAGAAAATAGTAGGCATAACGCTGCTGTAGGCAGAGCGAGCAAGGATCAAGCCCGCCGATATGTTCGAATGCGAGCGCTGTGCTGAGCGTCACCAGAGAGATGGCAAAGATCAACCAAGGTATCTGGCGGTTTGCGATAGGAAGGGTGGTGAGTAAAGACATAGGACAACCTTACAGGATCAGGCCTACCAGGAGGAAGCCGCCGATCAAGAGTGCGACAAAAAGGATCGAGAGCAGCCCAAAATACTTGTCGATGAAGGTGCGAATGGGCTCCCCGAACCACCATAAAAGGCCTGCGACGGCGAAAAAGCGCGCGCCCCGTGCCACCAAGCTTGCCGCCATAAAGACCAGGAAATTGAGGCCCGTCGCACCACTGGCAATGGTGATGACCTTGTAGGGGAAGGGGGTCAGGCCAGCGATCAGGACGATCCAAACCCCGTGTTCATTATACCTCTCCGCGAAGCTCGCAAATTGGTCTGCATAGCCATAGAAGCCAAGGATGGGTTCGCCCAGTTGAGCGAAGAAGAAAAAGCCGATCGCGTAGCCCGCGACGCCACCCAACACCGACGCTACCGTGCAGATCAGGGCATAGACCCAGGCGAGAGCCCGTTTGGCCAGCACCATGGGGATGAGGGCGACGTCTGGCGGAATGGGAAAGAAAGAGCTCTCTGCAAAGGAGACGAGGGCCAAGCCCCAACGCGCATGGCGGTGGGCGGCGAGGTTCATTGTCCAATCATAGAGGCTGCGCAACATGGGACCCGTGATAACAGGGCCTGAGATTTCTGTCTATCAGGCGCTCTTTCCCTTTGACCTGAGCGTCGTCCTGCCTATCATGGCGCCGCTTGACGCGCGGTTCTCGCCCGTCAAAGCCCCTGTGGCGGAATTGGTAGACGCGGTAGATTCAAAATCTGCTGTCCGTACGGGCGTGCTGGTTCGAGTCCGGCCAGGGGCACCATTCTCTGTTTTATGCATTTTCATTCGCGGGCTGCTCCTATGTCCTTTGAAATCAGAGAAGCCACAGCCGATCAGTTCGACGAAGTCTGGCCGATCTTTCGCGAGGTTGTCCGGACGGGTGAGACCTATCCTTATCCGATGGATACGGATCTGGAGGAGGCGCGGAGGTTATGGTTCGCGCCTGGTGCTCGGGTCTATTTCGGGTATCTGGATGGTGTTGCGGTCGCAAGTCGGTACATCGTGCCTAACAAACCAGGGCTTGGGGCACATGTCTGCAATACCGGTGTGATGGTTGATGCGACTGTACGCGGTCAAGGTCTCGGCCAGAAGATGATGGACTTCGGGTTGGCAAAGGCTAAAGAACTCGGTTTCAAAGCCATTCAGCTCAATCTCGTTGTCTCAACGAATGGGGCGTCTCTTGAGATTTGCAAACGTAACGGTTTTCAGATTGTAGGCACCTTACCCGGCGCTTTTCACTTTCGCGGCGAACAGTATGTGGATGCCCATGTCCTTTACCGCGATCTATCCTAGCGTGGCTGGGCGTCAGACGCCGACCATGAACAGGAGCCAG
Organism: Parvibaculum sp.; assembly: GCA_002695905.1. Classification (GTDB taxonomy): domain Bacteria; phylum Pseudomonadota; class Alphaproteobacteria; order Parvibaculales; family Parvibaculaceae; genus Mf105b01. Next base: position 687 of record NZQM01000198.1, on the reverse strand, counting down.
ACAATGCCATCGCGAATATCAAATGTGAAGGCAACCGCGTAGACGAAGAGCAAGATGCTTGCCCAAATTCCGTAAGCTGAGTTGAACCGAATATCAGACTGGTCCGATAGCAGAGCGATTAGGCCGGGTGTCCAAAACACGACGTGCAGAAGAGAGACGAGCCCTGCGCGCAGAACCATGCCTTCGGTGTTTTCAATTGCGATGGTCGCGACGTGACTTCCGACAAAACTCGCAAGCACCCATCGGGCGGGCACATGGTTCCAGGCAAAAATGACTGACGATAGGAATGTCAGCGCTAGAAATCCGAGCCAAATCATTAGCCAGAGAGGCAGGCTCGTACGGGTTTCGTTGTTCCACAATTCAAGTGCGGGAGAACCGCCTACGCCTGTTACGGCCAGAAAGATACCTGTCACCGCGATCACGCAGAACAACAGTCCGAGTTTGGTTCTGAGAATAGGCATCGATCAGCATCCTTACTCAAGTATTTGCCAAACCGATCATATATGATGATATTATCATATTTCAACTGTGGAGAGATTTTGGGAGGCAAACAAGCTCTTCGTCGACGGGTTGGAAGGCAGCCGGTGTCCAGCTTGCGATGTGTTGCACAGAAAGACATAGAGTCCTTTGATAAGCGCCTCGGCTTTACTAGTGTCATCTATTCCATCAGCAAATTCAGTGGATGCC
>NZQM01000197.1 GCA_002695905.1 Parvibaculum sp. | reverse complement strand
GCTGATATTGTGGTGGTTCTCTAACATTTTCTCGGCTTCCCAATCCAACCCTGGAACGGTACTCGCGTGAGCACCAAAGGGTGAATTTGCTGACTTGTATCGTGTTAAGCTGAACATCACACACGCGGCATTAATCGACTTCATGTCTATCCATTGCGATGATGTTCAACTGCGAACTAACGCTCCTAAACTTTGCGTACGAGAAACGATCAGTAAGACCCTCGCCATCAAGATGGCAAAGACCGGTAGCTCAAAGCACCGCGACGATCATCTGTCGGATGCAATAGTCCCGGAGTCAGGAAACCGCAATTTCTGGAGGATGTTGCAAAGGAAGGCTATAAAATGGACGCAATGCGGTCACCCCACCGATAGGAACAAGTAAGCTCACACGGCTTTTCAGTAACGCCGGGGCTTCAGGCATGATTGCAGCAAAGCTATTAAAACCCGGCGCGCAACAGGGATGGCTGATACCTGCATTTACCGGTGCCTGCTGCCAGCGCTCTGATGAGGTATCGTCGACCGCATCAGGTAGATCAATTGGGCGATTTCCGTGATGAGTGTCGGCATTCTCATCAACGTGCCTGTGTGAGGCGACATCAAAACACGGGGGGGCCCCAGCAGTGACGGACTGAGGCAGCGCCAGCAAAGCCAGCGCTTGAACCAACACGAACACCCTGAGGCTCAGCATTCTCATATGACCACCACCTGTCTTCTACACGAAGCATATCTTCTCTTCTACACGAAGCATATCTTCGTTTTAGTATAGACCGGTAAAACCAGGTCACATTGATCGACGTCAAAACCCGAACAAATCTTCCAAAAACAGGAAGGATTGCGTCTTAAAACACGTTCTTCTACTGATTTTCTGGCGCGGCCGACAAACGATTTGATCTACTCACCGTATAATCGCAATCGCAGTCAAGATACCCATGAACTGGACAGGTCCGGCAGGTCTCTTCGAACCTCTCCCTCAGGGCTTGCCGCGCGCGATGCAGACGAACCCGAATATTTCCTTCAGTGGTATCGAGATCCCTAGCAATATTTTCGCGGTTTTCTCCCACGAGATCCGCGCGCCATATGACCTCCGAATACTCCGGCTTCAGTGTGGGAAGGAGTTTGTAGAGGCAATTACAAATTATGAGATCAAGCTCATGGCTCCCCTCTGCATCATCGCGCAATGCTTCAAGATATTGGTATTCGGTTTCAGACTGACGCCGTTTTCCCTGAGCGCGATAATAGTCGATAAGGGTAGTCTCCAAAACACGGCGCATCCATGGTCGCAGCTTCTCAGAGTCTCGGACATCATCAATCCGGGACAAAACCTTGACATAAAAGTCCTGCAGAACGTCCCTCGCTTCCTCTCGGTTGCCGAGTCTGCGCGTCAAAAATCGAAGGAAATCCTGATGGATTTCTGCCAGGACAATGTGAACTGCATCGCGCTGGGTTCCATCTTCACTATCTTGCTGGGTTCCATCTCCACTATCTTCGAGCATTTTTTCTCCAATTTTCAGCGCCGCAACCAGGCCCAGTGATGTGCCCTTTTCCTCTTTTCCCGTCAATTCGAATTCTTTACCGGAAAAACTGTAACGCATAGACCTGGCCAACGTCTTTTAGTCATACGCGTCATTCGATAAGCTGTGACGCCCAACCAGGCGAAACATGCTAGCTGTGAAAGAAAAAAACCTATGTGGATCAGGGCACTATCCAGTCTTTTATCAAAGTTTGTTCAACATGGTTCCATAAACGTCTCATTTCCGAATGGAAAAGAGAGGCGGTATGGCGAGCCGTCTGCCGAACCAATCCGCGTGCATCTGAGCGAGCCCTCACTCCCTCGTCGAATTCTCCTAAATCCTGAATTGATACTTGGCGAAGCCTACATGGATGGCACGCTGACGATTGAGAATGACGATCTGTATGGCTTTCTTGAGTTACTCATCGTGAATCTGAAAAATCAGCCAAATCTTCTGCACTACCGCTGGCTGGCAATTTTCCGTGTTGCGACAAGGTGGTTCGCCCAACTGAATCGCATCAAAAAAGCGCATAAAAATGTCGCTCACCACTACGATCTTTCCGGTGAACTCTATGACCTTTTTCTTGATGCGGATCGCCAGTATTCCTGCGCTTATTATGAGAGTGCAGGCGACACCCTCGAGACCGCTCAGGAAAACAAGAAATCACTAATTGCTAAAAAGCTACTACTATCTCCCGAGCACAAAATTCTGGACATTGGAAGCGGCTGGGGTGGATTAAGCCTCTTTCTCGCGCGTTCATTTGGCGCGAAAGTAACCGGCGTTACACTGTCGCAAGAGCAATTCAACATCTCCCGCGCACGCGCTGCAAATCAGCGTTTGGACGGTGATGTTCAGTTCCTCCTGCAAGATTATCGAGACGTCACCGGCCAGTTTGATCGGATTGTTTCTGTGGGGATGTTCGAGCATGTGGGTGTGCCAAACTATCAGGAATATTTTGAAACCATATCTTCCCGGCTAAAATCTGACGGCGTGGCGCTTGTACACACGATCGGCAGAACAGACGGGCCTAGCGCAACCAATCCCTGGATTGCTAAGCACATTTTCCCAGGGGGCTACAGTCCCGCGCTATCTGAAATGATGCTGGCCGTCGAGAAATCTGGACTGTGCGTTACAGATGTTGAGGTCTGGCGGCTTCACTACGCGCAGACACTTCGCGATTGGCGGTCACGGTTTGAAGTAAATTTGGATCGTGCCCGTCAGCTCTATGATGATCGGTTTTGCCGCATGTGGCGGTTCTACTTGGTCGTCAGCGAATTGGCCTTCGAGCTCAATAATCACGTCGTTTTCCAGGTGCAATTGGCGAAGAAACAAGATTCTGTGCCCCTCACGAGGGAATACCTGGCTGAAAAAGTTGCAGCGACACAGAACGCTCATATGTCAGGAGCCTGATTACACCCGGTTTTCAATCTGCGGATAGCTCCATATTCCCCGACACAAGAGGAGGACATCAAATGAATACCCCCAAGCTTCGCCAGCAGAACAACTTGAGCGTCACACTCTACCTTCCAATTTTCCGGGAGAGGCTAGAGAAACTCAATGCGAGGGGGAAGTCTAATTCCGACGAGGCGATCCAGCTGAGGCGATCTATCGAGGTTGCCGACAGATGTACGAATGATAAAGAGATCGACCAGGAGAGGCCTTTCGTTGGCTTAGTTGCAGACTAGACAAACTGGCGCGCCAAAGATCGAATTTTGCAACTCGGTTTCGCGAGGGTAGCTCATTCATTGTGGATACTCTCAAGAGACATGAGATTTATCGCCATTTGTTTGACACATCCGACCATTTAGCGACAGCCAGACGAGTTCTTCGCGATATCATCGCGAAGAACTCGTGGGCCTTGCCGTAACAGTTTTCTAACACCTAGAGGAAGAACCATGACCAGCAATTCCGGCAAGGCTTCGGACACTGATATGCCTGGGTATAAAGAAACGCTGCACACGCTTCAGGTTGAGCTCGTGAAACTGCAACGGCATTTGATCAAGAATGATCTACAGATCATCATTCTCTTCGAAGGGCGCGACACAGCGGGAAAGGATGGCGTTATTAAGAGAATCACTCAGCATCTCAGCCCTCGAGAAACGCGGGTGGTTGCACTAGGAAAACCATCTGAGCGAGACCGGCAATCCTGGTACTTTCAACGATATGCAGAGCGCCTGCCATCCAGGCAGGAAATGGTTCTTATGAACCGAAGCTGGTACAATCGCGCTGGTGTAGAAAAAGTCATGGGATATTGCACCCAACAAGAATATGAGACCTTCATGAGGACGGTGTTGCCTTTCGAGCACCTACTAGTGACCTCTGGCATTCAGATTCTGAAGTACTATTTGGATATTTCGAAAAAGGAACAGCAAGCCAGATTGAAGGACCGCAGGTCAAACCCGCTCAAAACCTGGAAGACAAGCCCCGTTGACCGGGCGGCCCAGAGAAATTGGAGTGCGTATAGCGAAGCGCGCAACGCAATGTTTCATCAAACACACAATGAGATAACGCCTTGGCACGTCGTGAAGGCGGACAATAAGAAGTCGGCCAGATTGAATATCATCCGTCACATCATTTCGAACGTCGAATGTCCTGACAAGGATGAGCACGTTGCAACCCCAGACGCGGACGTCGTATTCACCTATAGCAAAAAAGCGCTAAGCAGTGGAGTTATTGAACCGTAACGCTTCGCCCAACCGTGAACCGACTTGTGCAAACGCCCAGCAGAGCTGCACGCTCTTGACCGAATGCCCCCGATCTGTGATCAGGGCGACAGCCTCTCGCTTCAACTCTTCTGTGTATCTCATCCCTGACATGCCAGTCACCTTGCTTCCCGAATTTACCAACCAAAGCGTCTGCAAATCTAGGGGCGCATCATGAAGTCCTTAGCCTAGCTCCATCTCCCACTCGACCTTGCCGTGTTTAGTCAGGTCTGAAGGAGAAATCCCGAACGTGCGCCGAAAGGTTCGAGCCAAATGAGCCGAGTCGGAGAAGCCTCCGGCATAAGCTGCCTCAGTCAATGAGCCCTCATTGTCGAGGTGGCGTACAGCTCTTTGCAGCTTCAACCATAGTAAGTATTTGCTTGGGGACATACCAACTTGCTCTTTAAAAAGATGACGCAACCGGCTGTCCGACAATCCGACGAGCCGGGAAAATGGCGATACGCTTCGTGGCAGATATTGAACCTCGTCAAGACGGGTCAGAATCTCGCGAACGCGAGGGTCGATAATGTCTTGTTCATCGCACACAGGTGCCGCCTTCCAGAGCTGAGATGCAACCAATGCGGCTTGTCTACTGCGCGGAGTATTTGATTTTTCAGCGACCGTCATTCGAATGAGCGTTGTCTGGGCCAGCTCAGGACAGTAGTAGGCCTCAGACCCCAATTGGCTCCTCACACCTGCTCCGACTCTTGAGCTCCCGTCGATGTAGATGAGCGTTGCGGGCTCCGACGAAACGTGAAGTCGGTGCAGCTGATCTGCACCCACGACAACAGCTCCACAAGTCACCTGGGTTTTTTCGGCCCCGAGATCAAGCACCAACTCTGACTTATCCGAAATACATATCTGCACGGCGCTGTGCCGATGGTATGCGGCATCGCCGACAGGCCCATTGTAAATTGCCCACCCACGTCCAAGTAACAATCTGCCAGACCAATCTTTCATTTGCGAATGTTAACTCCAGTATCAATTCCAAGCCATTTGTTTCATCACTTCCCAAGTTCCCCATTAACCTTCCATTAGGCGGGACTCCGATAATATAGCATCGCCATGCGGCCAGCTCTTCTGCGGCCATCTCGAGTATCGGGAGACAGGAATGATCGGAAATAGAGGTGGTTGGGCTGTTGCGTCGCTAGGTGACCTCAATCAGGGACACGACAATAATTTCAATTTGATCCGTGTATTGGCGGCAGTCGCCGTTGCTCTATCGCACAGTTACCTGACCGTAACAGGTGATCCCTCAACGCGCCCACTGATCGCCGAGACGGGTTTCACCCTCGGGTATCACGCGGTAAATGTCTTTTTTGTCATTAGCGGTTTTTTAGTCACGCAGTCATGGATGCGGAGCAGTTCAATCATAAGTTTTGCGACCGCACGGGCTTTACGGATATATCCGGGAATCATCATCAGCACGCTGTTTGTAACGTTGGTCTTAGGGACTGCAATGACAGCACTCCCTGCAACAGAGTACCTAACCTCGCCTGAGACATATCTGTACCTAACAATCACAGCAAGCCTAGTGGAGCCAAGCGGAAGCCTGCCTGGTCTTTTTCTAACTACACCAGACCCGATAACGGTCAATGGATCGCTCTGGACGTTGAGGTACGAAGTAATCTGTTATGCTGTCCTGGCTGCATTGGGACTGTTTGGCATCCTCAACCGACCGAGGGTTTTCGCTGTTGTTGCGGTTTTTGCTGGCACAGGACTGCTGGTGCTGTCTCTCCTTCCAATTGCACATGACAATACAATTGTCTTTGGGCATTTCGTGAGGTTTGGACTAAATTTTGGGTTGGGTGTTGTCGCCTATCAGTACCGCTCTCATATTCCTGTTCACTGGATCGGTGTGGTCGCTTTGATTGCGATTACCAGTCTCGCCTTTGGCCAGGCTATGTATCCGTTTTTGCTGTATGTGACGACCGCCTATGCGACGTTCTGGCTGGCCTACGTGCCCAAGGGCAAAATTCGACTCTTCAATAAGTCTGGTGATTATTCATACGGCATCTACATTTATGCCTACCCCATACAACAGACGCTCGTTAGTCTGGTGCCAGATATCACGCCGATGCAAATGTTTGGTGCAGCAGTGGCGGGCTCTCTTCCTCTAGCGATTGCGTCATGGCACCTTGTGGAACACCCAGCACTTCGTTGGAAGCGGCCTCTCGCAGACTTTATTGTTGAGAACGCTCGTTTGGCCGCTCGGAAACCAGTCTAACAGACTCATTGATGTGTCAGAGATTAAGGCGCACGCGCCCCTTCCAAACAAAGAATGCGGTAGGTATGACCAGCCATTGGAGGATCGGCGAGAGCCCAATGCCAAAATCACCCACGTTGATCAGCGGCATCAGGTCTGAGTACGCCCAGGATTTCCGCACGTAGACGTTCAACCATTCGCTGAAAACTGTGTAGCCAAGGCCGAATAATACTGCGCAAAACGCTATGCCTCTTTGGCGCACGGCGAGCCCAAGGCGACACCCAGTCAATCGAAAGAGCCCATACGCTATCCCCAAAGAGAACATCCCGATAAGGACATCACCGCCCGTACAATGGATGATGGAAAAAACAATCGTATTAATATCCTGATCCCAAAGAGTATACAAAGGAAGTTGGGCAGCCTCCCAGATCAGATTGGAAAGGCTCAAATAGGCGGCATATGCGATCCAATATCGCACCGTATAGGGATCAATTTCTTTGAACATCAAAATCAAAGCTAGACCTTCCAGCAGGCGTAAGGTCTAGCTTTGAATTCACCCCCCTGCAGACCAGATGGATATGGGTTTCGGAGTTAAAGACCTATGCTTGACCAGCTTACAAAGCTTATTGTCACTCGTCCTCGTCTTGTCGTAATCCTGTCGGCATTTGCAGTGCTGTCTCTGTCCCTTCCTATAGCCCAATTACAGATGACGTCCGACTATCGGGTATTTTTTTCGAGCCAAAACCCCGAACTTGTTGCCTCTGATCGTTTCGAGCGGACCTATACCAGCAACGACACAGCCCTTATTGCGGTTAAGCCCCAATCTGGCGATGTATTTCAAAAGGACGTCTTGTCGCTTTTGTCCATATTGACTGACCGTGGCTGGAAATTACCTTATGTTGTCCGCGTCGACTCGCCAATCAATTTTCAGAGAATTGAGGCAGATGGCGACGACATATTTATCGGCGACCTTGTCCCCAAACCCATACCCAAAAATGCCGAAGACCTGGACAAATTGCGAGAAGCTGCTCTCGCGCAGCCCCTCATTGTCAAAAGGCTGCTCTCGGACGATGCAACCACGGCTGGCATTCTCCTCACCCTCCGGTTCCCTGGTGAAGATCACTCACGCCATCTGCCTGAAGCAATCACAGCCATTCGGGATTTAGTTTCCGAACTGAAACCCCAGCACCCCAATGTCCGGTTTGCCGTCACCGGAATGGCCCCACTGACCTATGCCATGGACGAAATCACCTTGCGTGAGCTGACAATCCTCCTGCCGGGTATGCTGCTCGTTCTCACTCTTGTCCTTGCTTTGCTCCTGCGAAGTCTGTCTTCCGTCACCGCCACTCTTATTGTTGTGGCTTTGTCCGCTGCGGGTGCCATGGGGTTTGCGGGCCTGATTGGCATCAAAGTGACAACAGTTTCTGTGGTCGCTCCAATAATCATCCTAACGGTATCCGTCGCAGACAGTATCCATTTGATCAGTTCGTTACTGGAGGAAAGGCGCGACGGAAAAGAGCTCTTGGAAGCGATTTCGGAGTCTATTCGGGTCAATGCGGAACCTATATTTCTAACCAGCCTGACAACGATGGTCGGATTTTTAAGCCTCAATTTTTCAGAATCCCCACCATTTCGCGATCTTGGCAATATTACAGCCGCAGGTGTGTTGATTGCCTGGGTATTGTCGATGACGTTGTTACCGGCATTGCTTGTGTTATGGGGAATTCGGAAACCTGGCAGAAGATCCCGAGAGTCGGATTGGTTGTTCCAATTTGCGGATTTTGTCGTCAGTCGCCGCAAGCTGATCCTCATCGTCACCGCAGCGCTCGCAATCGGTTCTGTTGCGAGTGTTCCTCTAAACACTCTGGATGACCGATTTCTACAGTGGTTCGACGAAAGTATGGAACCGAGGGTTGACGCGGACTTCGTGACGCAAAACCTCACTGGCCCTTATCAGATTGAGTTCTCCCTTCAGTCGTCCCAGACACGATCGGTCACAGATCCAAAATATCTTCAGGATGTTGAGGCATTTGGCGATTGGTTGAGTGCGCAACCTGGCGTATCCCATGTGTATAGCTTGCCAGACGTGATGAAACGGCTAAACCAAGCAATGAACGCTGGCGATCCCAGTTTTTTTGTGCTCCCCGCAGAACCCGACCTCGCAGCGCAATATTTGTTGCTTTACGAGTTCTCCTTGCCTTACGGCCTAGATCTGAACACACAGATCAATCTCAATAAATCCGCGTCGCGGCTAACAGTGACAACTCTTGGTATATCATCCGCGGAGACGCGGGATCTCAAAGGGCGGGCTGAAGATTGGGTCGCGTCAAACGCGTCGCACATCTCACTGACCGAAGGCACAGGGACTTCTGTCATGTTCGCCTTTGTCTCCAAACGAACTATTGACAGCATGCTTGCTGGAACAGCGTTCGCAATCTTGTTGATTGGGCTCACCATCCTCTTGGCACTCAAGAGCTTCAAAATTGGGCTCATGAGTATCTTGCCAAACATCCTGCCGGTGACTGTCACGTTTGGCGTATGGGGGCTTTTGGTTGGTGAGATTGGGATTATCGGTTCAACCATCGCCGCATCAACACTCGGTCTGGTGGTCGACGACACCGTCCATTTTCTCAGCAAGTATCATCGTGCCCGGCAAGAACATGGACTTTCAACTCACGACGGGATCAGGTTCGCATTCGAGCACGTTGGCCGCGCAATGATAACGACCACTTTTGTCTTAGCGGCAGGCTTTTTTGTGCTCACTTATTCAGATTTTCTTCTGAACTGGCAAATGGGTGTCTTGACGATAATGACGATTTTTTCGGCGCTGATTCTGGATTTTTTCCTTCTCCCGGCTCTGTTAATGCTGATTGATCGCGAAAAATCCTGCGACTGCGCAACGTGTAGAAACAACACTTAGGGCGAAATCAGCCTTCACTGCGGATTAGGTTGACCTACCATTTGATGGAAGCCTCAGATCAGGCGTTACACCACTCTGAGTTGATAGGCATCTACGGCGCTGGGTACTCATTCTAATTTGCGTGAGTTCGTCACCGCGCCGTTTCGCCGTGCCTATTCCCATGTCCAGACATCAGTGGACATGCTGATGTCCGCCCAAGCTCAACCAGTGGATGAGGACGCTGGCCCGCCCACCCAGCAACTGTCGACGTTCTGGAAAGGTGAGAGGATCGCCGCTGCCATCATTAAACACTGGTCGTAAAATTCCCGCTCACCCTGCGCAGCAGGAGAGTTTTTTTACATCCTTGTCAAAGCTCTGAGCTGCTAGCTTTAGCCCTTCTACAGCTGTGAGGTATGGGAAGATTGTATCTCCCAACTCGCGGGTTGTGAGGCCACCCTTGAGCGCCATCACGACCGTCTGAATGCTGTCACCAGCTTCTGGGGCGAAGACAGATGCGCCAATCAACTTGTCGGTCTGAGCATCTGCCACAAGTTTGATTAGGCCTGTTGTCTCACGCGCGGCAATAAACCGTGGTACGTTATCAAGGGTAATAACGCTGGTTTTCACCTCAATGCTCTTTGCCTTCGCCTCCGCTTCAGTCAGGCCGACCGTAGCGACCTGTGGATCGGTAAAAACAACAGCGGGCATGGTTGAGTTGTCATACGCGTGTTCGTTTTCACTCAGTGCGTTTCGCGCTGCGAGCTTGCCTCCATAGGCAGCCATATAGACGAACATGTCTTGTCCCGTTACATCTCCCACTGCATACACATCGGGATGGTTTGTCTGCATGAACGCGTCTATGGCAATCCCACCATTGTTCCGAAGATCAATGCCGACACTTTCAAGGTTGAGCGTCTTGGCGTTTGGTTTCCGACCCGCTGTGGCAAGGACCTGTTCAGTCTCAATGATCGTTTTTCCCTGTTCGGTCTCACAAGAAAGCGCAATCCCGTTGCTGCTTTTCTCAATCTTTTGGTAACCGACGCCTTCGCAAACTCGCACGCCTTCCCGCCTTAAATTTTCAGCGAGGGCCGCGCTGATTTCTGGTTCAGCGTCCGGCAAAAGTCGGCTTCGGCAACAAAGGGTCACATCAACACCTGCGCGCACGAACATGTTGCCTAATTCGCAGCCGATGACGCCGCCACCAATAATCAATAATGACTTAGGCAAAGCAGCCAGTTCCAGAGCCGTCGTGCTATCCAGCACGTCAATACTCTGGATGCCGTTGATTGGTGGCAAAGCTGAAGACGCCCCTGTCGCGATGATGACTTTCTTAGGTCTGTAGATCGTATCGCCAACAGCAATTTCGGTACCGTTTCCCGTGAATTCTGCGTGTCCGACCACGTAGGAAATTGAAGGATATTCCGGTAACAAGTCCTCGTATTTGGCTTTACGCAATTCATCAACGAGAGCTTGCTTTTGCTCTACCAAAGCCCGCCAATCCACCAGCTTGGAACTCGCTTCTACGCCTGCAAACCGATCTGCGGTCGTCGGTTTGTGTAGGCTTTCCGTTGCTCGGATTAAGTTTTTGGAAGGCACACAGCCAACGTTCACACAAGTTCCGCCTATCGTACCCTCGCCAACAACAACAATCTGGGCTCCTGCTTCCGCCGCGGTGATCGCTGCGGAAAAGCCTCCAGATCCACCCCCGATGACCAGAATGTCGGGCGAGGTATTTTTCGTTTCACAATAATCCGACATTTAGCAGTCTCCATTTTCGGATGTTGGTATCTCCAGGCGCTGCCTGTGCCAAACGGCCTGCACGCTAAGAGCAATAAAAAAGGCGAGGGCTGCGAACAAGACGAAATCTAGGTATCCCGTCAGAGCTGACAGCCCCACGACACCTACGAGCGCAACCAGCAAAAGGGTAAAGCAGCACAAGGCCACAATGACTGTTCCGGCGACGCCGATGCGAAGCAATGAGGCGTCTAACATTTCCAGTTCTATGAAATTGGCGTTGCAGGGTATCCGGCATTCGCTGATGCCGCACCTATTTCCGCAGCGTCGGTTTTCGCCGCATCAAAAATAGCGGTCGCCGTCTTTGCGTCAAAATCAACACTCACGCTGACGACACCGTCAACACTCTGCATCGCTGCACGTACAGTGATGGGGCATGCCGCGCAGGTCATTTTCTCAATTGCGAATGTGACCGTTTGTTCGGTGACCGCGACGTTTTGCGTAGTCGCTGTTTCAGCTTGCGCAAAAGGCATTGAGGGCAGTCCGATAGTGCCAACACCAGCTACGGCAAGGAGCGCAATGGATGCGATAACAAAAGATTTACGGTTCATAGCTGTTTCTCCTAATAAAATAGTGGCGCCCAGAAATCCACGGTTGCTGAAAGAGCCGCCAATATTGTGGCGCCCCATAAAACTGATTTGGTGATGAGGCCTGATGACGGTCGGGCACAATAAGAACCATCTTCGCAGACTTCTTTCGGCTTGAAGTAGACATGCCAGAACCCCGCCGCGAGCAATAATGCGCTGACGCCCAAAAAGTACGCTTTATAAGGTTCCAAGGCCGTGAGGTTGCCAACCCATGCCCCGCCAACGCCGAGCATCACAAGCACCAGAGGGGCAACACAACAGGAGGACGCCAGCAATGCAGCAAGAATACCGCCTGTCGCAAGTATGCGTTCTTGCTGGGGCTTTCTGTCATCAGACCCTTCAATAGAGGTGTTCTGGTCAATCGTTTCACTCATTGCGTCACATCTATTGCTTGCAAAATTCGGTTCATTCCATCACGCTAAACTCTGTAGTGGCTACAGGGTCAAGAAGTAATTTGAATGAAGGCGAGATTTGAGAATGACGGTCGCAGACATAACACGAGGTCAGCTCGCGAAACGGACAGGCTGTAACGCTGAAACAATTCGTTATTACGAAAAAACAGGCATCATGCCCGACCCTCGTCGTGCCGATTCAGGCTATCGCTATTACGATGAGAACCATGTACGTCGACTGCATTTTGTAATGCGAAGCCGCGCACTTGGTTTCTCGATAGAGGAAATTAGAAGCCTTCTCGACCTAGTTGACCGTCGGGCCGTTTCCTGTAGCGAGGTGGAAAAGCTTGGCAGGGCCCATCTGAATATGGTGCGCATAAAAATAGACGACCTAAAACAGATGGCTGATGTTCT
>NZQM01000196.1 GCA_002695905.1 Parvibaculum sp. | reverse complement strand
ATCAAATAGTAGATGGTAATAATAAATTAGTAAATTGTAATATATACACATCACTTAATAAAGCAAAAGAATTAAGAAATAATTTAATAAGTAATTATAATGAGTTTCATGATATAAGAGTATTAATAATTAAATAAATAATAATATGCAAGAAAAATTACCTCCAATAAAAGTTACTCCAAATTATTCAAAAAGAACATTTACAATTAGAACTAGGGGTTCAAAGTATAGAACTAATGATTTTAATGTGGATGAGTTTGAAGAGTTATTATATAATGTTGAAGAAGACTGGTTTAATTTTCTTAAAACATCAGATTTTTACTACTCAGTTAAATGAAATACACTATTAAAAGTTATTCAGAAATTAAAGAATGTGATAATGTCAGTTTCACAGATTACAGAGCTGCTAGAATGTGGTACAATAGAAGTATGACAAGTGACATTTATAAAATAGAAATGTTGGCGGTGTATGATTCACACTCCGAGTTGTTAGACTATAGGGAAAAATGAGTTATAAAGAAACAACTACCTATAAGTATTGGAATAACATAAGAAGACAATGTAATGGGTTTTATTATCTTGATTCTAAATTAACATTTAAAGAAAGGCAATATTTTTTTGATTTAAAAATGGATGCTGAAAAAGAAATTAATAAATTAATAGATAATGAGTGAAAAAGATTATAAAAAAAAAGCAAATAAAATCACTATTGAGGAAGCTCAAGAATGTTACAAAGAGATTATTCAAGAAGCTATCAACAAAAATCTTTGGTTTAGTGCCAAAGGATTAAATTTGTGGCTTTCACCTTATGAATTACAAAAAGGGTGGGAGTTGGGAAAATATCTTTTTCCTGTAAAATATTGGGAATTAGGCAATCCCAATGACTATTTAAGACCTTATGCAAATAAATTTAGAAAGGCAAAAAATAGTTATGAATATGCCCACAAGCGTTACGCTGCATACGCTAAAATGCACGAAAAAAATACATTATAATTATTATGGGTTTAAACAAAAACCAATCGACAAATGCTTTGTACCTCTTTCAAGGAAAGATAATTACAAAAGCGACAGCAGGTAGCCATGACTTAGAAAAAAATGGTAAATTTTACAATCAATTTGACAGCATTGAAGGACGTATTACAAATGTAAAAATTGTTGACGGTTACGAAAGTAACAAAGATGTAGCAATTACAATTAATGACATTGACGGTACATATACTATGTATTTCGGTGTAAATTCAAACTATTTTAGAAGTTTTGCAAGGTCTATTAAAAATGTAGATTTTGGTTCTAACATTGAATTTTTCCCTACTTACAAGAAAGAAGGAGAAAAAATTTCAACAAGTCTTTTAATGAAACAAAAGGACAAATGGATTAAGCGTTTTTATACTGTTGACAACATGGGAGATATGCCAAGTGCTATGCCTGTAGAGGTAAACGGCAAGGTCACTTATGATTACAAAGACCAAAACGAATTTTTAATTCAAGAATTAATATCTAAATTTGACGAAGAGAAATTACCTTTCTAGGTAATATTTTAATTGATTCATTTAGGGGGTAACATTTTGTTACCCCTTTTTTATCTAAACCTTATGGGAAAAAAAGACTTAACACCAAAACAAGAAGCATTTAAAAAAAGGTATTTAGATAAAAACGACCAATTTGTTTCTTATAAAAATGTTCAAGATATAAAAAATTATTATAGACTATTTCCCGAAAGTAAACGCCCAGCAAATTTAAAAGAACAAATTAGTACAATGTCAGCAGAAGAAATAAAAGAAATTGCAGACATGGGAAGAAAAAAATATACAGAACCATTAAAAGAGCGATTTTTAGTTGATAGTGCATTTGGTGCGTTTGGTCATGGTAAGTTTACAAGTGAAACTACAACCGATATGAGATTAAGCCAAGCAGAAGCAGAGGGTACAAAACTATTTTATAAAGATAAAGAAGTCACAAAAAAAGAATTACAACAAATTTTACAAGATTATTCAGACGATAAAAAAGAACAAGCATTAGACCAAGATGAAAGTTGGTATAAAACATACGCTATATTGTCTGTTGATTACAAAAACAATATAATAACTTTTGACGAAAACACAGAATTTGATGCAATAACTGATAAGCCAACAGATACACAATATTTTAAAACACAACAAGAATGGCGAAAAGGCAGAAAGTAATAACCTGTAAATTAGATAAAGATTTTCCAAAAATATTAGACAGTTTTATAAATTTAGGCACACCAATTGAGGTAGGTTTAGGCAAATATTCATCGTATATATTTGAAAAATATACTAACACAAAATACAAGTTTTTAACAAAACTACAGACAAAAAAAACTTTTATTGGATATGTTAAAATTTTAAAAGATTTAAAAAGAGATAAAGTATCCGTAATACTTTCAGATTTAAAAGATAACATAAAAGAAAGTAATAATACTTATTTTGATTATGGCAAAGCAGAAACTAAAGAATATAATAACGCTGTTTGTGTAGATTTAAACTCTGCATATTTACAAGCTCTTTTTAATTTAGAATTAATTACTGTAGAAACAAAAAATTGGATTGAAAAATATTTATCCAAAACAGAAAGACTAGTTTGTGTAGGTATGTTAGCCAAGCGAAAGGAAATTTTAACTTTTTCAAATAAGCAAATTAGAACCGAAAAAATAAACGAGAATAAATACAGATTTATATTTAACGCTGTAATACAAGAAGTTGCAGGTGTTATGAATAAAGTTTCATTACATCACACAGAGGATTTTATAGCATATTGGGTTGACGGTGTTTATTTAAAAAATGAATATATTGCTTTTGATGTTGCACAGCAATTTGAAAAAGCAGGTTTTCCATGTAAAATAGAATATTTAGAAAACTTTAAAGCTAAAGTAAATTATAGTCATATAACATATACTTACAATAAAGACAATAAGTTTAAAATATTAGAAATTCCTATAATTCATGTTCACGCTAATAGACAACGTGAAATTTTATCTGTAATTAATTCAAAAAGAATTGAAAAAAATTTAGCAAAGGTAACAATGAAAACTATTCAAAGAAAAAAGTTTACTCAAGGTTTATTAAGTCTAACTTAAACAAGATTATCAAATATTGATATTTTCTCAAAAACTGATATAGACTTTTTTATAATTTCTTTATTGTTAGTTTTATTTCTGTAGGCTAATTCTTTAATTTTACTGTGTGTAACTTTATCAATAATGACAGAATATTTACCACTATGTCTTTTTTCGTTTTTTCGTAACTCCATATATAACGTATTTTAACCGTCAAAGTTATAACATTATAACATTATATACAATTTTTTCAAATATCATAATTAGATTAATTCTAAATAATATTTTAAATTGTGTATTTTTGCATATAATGAACAAAAAGGTTTTATATGGAATTGCAGGTGCAGTAGCGTTAGCAGAGTATGGAAGATATCAAAGATTGGTCGACAGCTTATCTGTAAAACCTAAAAATTTTAAGTTAAAAAGATTAGGGGACGATTTAGAAATTGTATTCGATTTAATGGTTACTAATAATTCTAGTAAATCTATAATAGTTGAAAGTGTTAAGGGAACGTTATATGCAGACCAATTGTTAGTTGGTAGTTATAGAATAAAACAACAAACACAAATAGATTCAAATTCAGTTTCAAGTTTGCCAATAAGTGCTATTATAAATTCAAAACAAATTTTAAACAATTTTGCTACTCAATCAATTTTGTCAATTAATGATTTAACATTAAATGTTGATGCAATTGTAAATTATAAAATACTAGGATTAATTGGAATTAATGTACCTGTAAAAACAAGTCAAAAAGTTAACGTAGGTACACAGTTAAGAGAATTAGATGGTTTTATACAAGATTTTAAAAAGCTGTTTAATTTATGAGATTAGGAAAGGCAATAAAACCCAATCAAACTATTACTATTAAAAAAAGAGGTAATAATTCTGATATTATAAATACGATTCACGGTTATATGCCCTATGCTATTGGTCAATCTAAAAAAAGAGCAAGTATATTTAAAGGAAAAGATAATAAAGAAACCTGTAGAAATATTTGGTCATTTTTAAAACACAATATAAAATATGTTGAGGATAGCATACATTTTCAAGACATAAAATTACCCGATAGATTAGTTAAAGAACGTAAAGGAGATTGCAAAAGCTATTCAATGTTTACAGCATCAATTTTGGAATGTTTAGGAATACCGTATAAATTTGCATATACTAGCTATACAGATTCTAAAACTCCACAGCACGTTTATGTTCAAACAGACGATGGAATTATAATAGATGCAGTATGGAGAAAGTTTAATGACGAAAAACCATATACTTATAAATATTTAAAAAGATGAGTAAAATAAAAAAACTTGAATTAACTAAAGAACAGGTAAACTTTTTAAAAGTTGCAGGTATTGGTTTAGGTGGTTATTTAATTTATAAGGCATTAAAAAAAGTAGGAAAAAGCGTTAAAGATGTTTTTGGAAATTATTCTAACGAAAAAGAATTATTAGAAAACATTAATAGTGAGCAAAAAGAATTAAAGAAAAAAGGAATGACATTAAGTTATTCTCTTTATACTTATAAATCTGATTCAGAAATTTTGTTAAATGCAATGGGTAGATTAGGTACAGATGAAGATAGTATTTATAGAGTGTTTTCAAAAATGAATAATGATTTAGATGTTTCTGAATTATTTAAACAATTTGGAACACATTTGTACGCTATTTCACCTATAAACTTTCAATATCTAGATTTGAATGGATGGATTTCAGAAGAATTAGATAATAAAGAAATTGCTAAACTTAATCAAATTTTAGCTAATAATAATATAACATATAGATTTTAAAAAATGAATTTAGGTCAAATAATAATAGAAAGTCCGTACGAAGATTTAACAGACCAAGAGTGGACATCAATGTCAGCTCAAGAACGTATTAATTATAGTAGAAATAGAGAAACTACATCTACTGAAACAAATACTGAAGAAGCAATTATTGATGAAGATTTAAGTGTTATGGAAATTGCAAACTCAATTAAAAAAGACGTAAAAATAAGAAATATAATATTAGCAGTTACAGGAGGGGTAGCAGCATTTTTTCTTTATAAAAAATTTAAATAAAATATCATGGAAATTAGAGCATTAACAGGTTTTGACAAAAGTACACGCAAACAATATGGTAGAAGCTATACACCATTAAACGGAATGAAAAAAACAGCATTAGGAAGTCCAATAGGTTTTATGTATTACTCACAGGATACATTAAACAATATTAAAAATCAAGATATACCTACTCAAGATGTAGAAGTTCAAGACGAGTCGGGTAGAAAAAGAATTATTACTATTGATAACGCAAATTCTTTAATCTCATTAATTGAAAGAGGTTTTAAACTTGTTAGAGGTTTTAGGAATAGGGGCGGTACAAACGTTACAATGATTCCAGATTATTCACCAAGTGGTGATAATGGAAATACTCCTAAAAAAGCAGGTATTAATATTACTACAGCTTTAGGTGGTGCAATAGCTGCATATTTATTATTTAGTTTATTAATGAGCAAAAAATAATGAACAATACACAAATTGGAGGATTAGATTTTTTAGTACCTAAACTTGTTACATGGGATAGAGATAAAAAACGTAATATTGCTCAAAAAATTCCTTTAAGTTTACCTAGAGCAGCATTTTTAGGTTTAGTAGCTATTAATTGGGCAGGATTTGCAACTATATTTGATTTAGCAAGAAAAAATCCAAGTGAAGAAAAACAATTAAACGCAGCATGGTATAATTTTGGAGGTAATAATAGTTACTTAAATAGTGCTATTAGAAAAGGTAGAAACAAAAAAGCTAAAATGTTTTTAGCTCCAAAAAAATTAAAAGAACAATATAAAGAAGCTGTTGATAGTGATGTAGACGATGAAAACTACGATACTATAAGTGGTTTTGTAGGTGGAGGAGTAGGTGAAGCAGTAGGTACATCTACACCTTTATGGGTAATGATAGTACCTTTAGCAACTACTTTTATTTTTAAAGCTGTAGAAGCAGGTCAAACTAAAAAAGCTATTGAAGCATCTAATCAAATGCAAAGAGAGGCGAACCAATTCGCAATGCAACAGGCTAGAGAAAAAGCACAATGGGAACGAGAACAAGCAGAAAAAGGTTTTGATTTTGATTTTAATTTAACAGATAGTGAAGGTAACGTTACAACAGCAGGTTATGGGCTGATTGGAGTAGGTGTTTTAGCTGCTTTAATGATAGGTACAAAAAAGAAAGGAAAAAAATTATTCTAATTATTTGTAATTAGTCTAAATAAAAATTATAAATTTGTAAAAAATAAGAAAAATGATAAAAGTAAAAAACATCTTAAAAAGAGATAACTTAATGTCAGCAGCAGGACTTGGAGTTGGTTCTATCGCAGCAGAAGTTGTTAGTTCTAAAGTAACTCCAATGATTCTAAAATCAGAAGCAGCTCAAAAGTATGCACCTGCTGTACCTATTTTAGCAGGAATGTTAATTCAAACAGGAACAGGTATAACTAAATCAGTTGGTCATGGTATGATAGCAAACGGAGTAGCTAATTTAGCAAAAGAATTTTTACCTGCAACTTTCAAAGAACAAATGGGCGTTAAAATGGGCGCACATGATGTTATGATGGGAGTAACAGGACAAGACACATTAATGGGACATTCAGAAAGTTACGACTACACTAGTGGTGAAGCAGGAGAAATGGACTATTAATTTTTTAAACGTATATTAAATCATAAATATAAATAAAAATCATGAACAGCATTGTATCAGAAAAACGCTACATCTCAGAAAGACTAGGTGTACCGTACGAAAATTTATCACAGTCTTATTTAAGGTCAGAAACTGCATTGACTACTCAATCAGTTATTGATTTTACCTTACAAACTAATAAAGTACAAGCGTCTTTAGTTACTGAACGTTTGTTGGATTTGAACGACGAATTTGTTATTACACATTTTACGGTGGGTCTCAAACGAATTGCATCTGACACACCAACAGATTTACAACAACTAATTGCACCTGTATTAACTTACGACAACGAAACAGCATTTGCAGGAACAAATGGTGCTAACGTAGCAGCTATTTATAATAGCGATTTAAGTTTCACTATTGACAGAAAAGAATTTGTACCTCAATTTCCTGTTAGAGCATTTAGAAGAGTACCAACTACTCAACAAGCAGCTAACGCAGATTACACATCTTCGGGAATTGCTTTGACTGATGGTTTCGATAACGGTCTATACGGTTTCTATCCTTCAGAACCTACGAAGATAGATGGACGTCAAACAATTGATTTATCTATTAATTTAGGTTCATCAACTACTTTTGATGATTCTTCTAACTCTTATTACGCAGTATTTGAAGCTAGAGGTTACCTAATTGTAAACGCAGCTAGTTAAAATTAACATAGTAATTATAATAAAATTGCCTAACATTAATTTGTTAGGCTTTTTTTTTGTAAGTTTGTAAAAAATATATATTATAATGAATAACATAATTGTAAAACAATCTCAATTAGTAACAGCTACCTTTGACGGTACACCAACTGTTAACAGACGATACAAGTTTGATGACATCCCTAACTTATCAAGAAACAACATTATTTTGTACGGCATTGAAGCATATTCTGCAGCACAATTAGTAAAAGCCGCAGACGGTTCAGATGTTATTGCAGCAGCAGATACATTAGGTGTTACTGTTACGCTTAAAGATAATCAAAACAACGAATTTGTTTATCAAATGCCTTATTTCAATCTTATAAGGTCAAATAATGGTGGTTTTGTTATTTTACTAGAACCTAAAATTATTAACTTAACTGATTGTTATGTCCAAATCAATAGTGCATTAGGATTAGCAGATGGAGACAAAGCGGTGTTTAACTTTTATTACGATTTTGTTTAATTATGCCTGTAGTAAGTCAAATAGAAACTTACTTTACTGAAACAGGAAAAATTAGACAATATGCTGATAAAGTAGCTAACAACTGCGAAATTATATCAATTGTAATTCCTGCGAACGGTCTGCAAACTATTAATTTACCACAAAATAGTTGGTTAGACCAAAGTAAATTAAGAGCAATAGAAGTGGTTACAGAGGATGAGCAAGATTTTGGTAACAATCCCGATGGCACAACGTCGGAAAATTTACAATCTGCTGCATTACCCGAATTTGGTTTTACATTATCTATAGATAGTGAAGAAATCGCACAAACACCTTTTTCATCGATGCACAGACCCACTCAAAGCGGTAAATTTTATTTTATTGATAGTCCTGTTGGTAGACATAGAATTGGTGATAGCTTTATAACTCAAGTTGGTACAGGTAGTTATAAAGATAGAATTATAACTTTAAGATTTTGGTACGATAAATAATGAATTTAACAAACATAAAATACCTATATGATTTAATGGATAAAGAACGATTTACATTTTTTACCATTTATGATAGTAAAGGAAGCCCAATGCGTGACCAATGTAATGAAAATTATAGCGTAGATGATGCAAAAGCAGACTTAAATCAGTTTTTAGAATACAATAGTGGAGTTTTTAGAGTTGAATTTAGACGTACAAAAGCTAATCATTCAAGCACAAAAAACTATTCTTTTACAATTGACAATATGAAATCAGACAATGATAATACTGTTCAAGGTATTGGAAATGTTGATATGTCAACAGATTATATGACTGTAATTAGAGATAAAGATGCTAAAATAGATAAATTGCAAAGTGAAATGTTTGCTAATATGATTAGTGGAATGAACAAACATCACGAATTACAAATGGAGATGTTACGCAAAGAAATGAAATCAGCAGATGGTGGAAATGATGCTATAATGCAATCAGCTATACAAGCACTTGGCGGAATGTTTGGTGGTGGCTCTAATATTGGAGTGAGTGGCATTGATACATTAGAAGCTCCTACTTTAAATACACAAAATACAAATACAATAAACGAACCAATGGTAGATGATGAAAAAAAGAAAATTAATAACGCTGTAGTTAGATTAATGAAAGGTGACAAAGATTTTGCAGATAATATTAGTAAACTTGCAGATTTATGTGATGAAAATCCACTAATATATAACGTAGCAATTGGAAAATTAAAAGCATTATAAAAATGAAAAACAAAAATTTAATTTATTTAGCACTTGGTTTAGGTGCATTGTATTTTTTTACTAAAAAGAAAGATACAGAAACAACAGAAACAACAACTACACCCGATGTAGGTAATGGTACAAATGATGTATCTGAAGTTTCAACAAGTGATACAGTAGAAACAACAACTACACCTGCTGTAGAAACATCGAACACAGTTAATACATCACCTGATGGAGCAGGTGTTCAAACACTTACGTTTTAATGGACGAAGTTTACGAAGGGGGATGGTTACCCGAAGTAGGAAACGAACCGCTACCACCACCAAAAAAAAATAATTTAGTATTGTTAATTCTAGGTGGCATAGCTGCCTATTATTTGTATAAAAACATTAAATAAAAAAAATGAAAAATAGAAGTTCAGGTTCAGGTAATATTTTTTTAGAAAGTATAACTGATTTTACAAACATATCAAAAACAACGAATGTACAAAGTAACTGTATGTCTATTACTTTTATAAACAAAGGTTCAAACACAGTTAATATTAATGGCTTAAAACTATCTACAGACGAAACTATTGAA
Organism: Parvibaculum sp.; assembly: GCA_002695905.1. Lineage (GTDB taxonomy): Bacteria > Pseudomonadota > Alphaproteobacteria > Parvibaculales > Parvibaculaceae > Mf105b01. Next base: position 2,055 of record NZQM01000196.1, on the reverse strand, counting down.
GTAGCACAGCCCAATACATTTATTGATAGGACAAGATATACAGTAGGTTTTGATTCAGACGGTACTGAAAGTAATTGTTTAGTTATTCGAATTTTACCTAAAAATCAATCATAAATTATGGCTGCAAGATTACACTTTGAAGCAGCAGGTACTACTATTCCCGCTACAAACATAACAGGTACAGGAACGGTAAATCAAGTTGCTAAATTTACAGGTACACAAACCATAGGTAATGGACTTATAACTGATAATGGTACGTCTGTATGGAACACAGGGGCGGGTAGCGTAATAACTAACGCAGCTTTTGGTAATGATGCTTTAATAGCTAATACAACAGGTGCTAACAATTCAGCGTTTGGTTATGTAGCATTATCTTCTAATACTACAGCGTCTGGGAATGCAGCATTTGGAGGTGCATCTTTAGCAAATAATACAACAGGTGCTAATAATTCAGCATTTGGTTATCAATCATTAAGGACTAATTCAACAGGTTCAAGTAATGTCGCAAGTGGTAAACAAGCATTATTTTCTAACACCACAGGTTCTAATAATTCTGCATTTGGTACTTCAGCATTAGAAAATAATACTACAGGTGCAAGTAATACAGGTGTTGGTTATCAAGCACTATTAAATAATACTACTGCTGTTAATAATACCGCAAATGGATTTCAAACATTAAGGACTAATACTACAGGTAATTCACTCACAGCAATGGGTTATCAAGCATTATATTTTAATACAACAGGTGGTAGTAATACAGCCATTGGTCAACAATCATTATTTACTAACACTACAGGTTCTAATAATTCAGCGTTTGCAACAAATTCATTATTCGCTAACACAACAGGTTCAGGTAATTCAGCATTTGGAAAAGATTCATTAAAAAGCAATACTACAGGTGCTAATAATACTGCATATGGTACTGAATCATTGCGTGAAAATCTAACAACTGAAGCAAATGTTGCAATAGGTTATCGTTCATTATATAATAATACATCATCAAATAACACGTCAATTGGTGCGCAATCAGCATTTACTAATACAACAGGTTCGGGATTAACAGCAGTTGGTTTTCAAAGTTTATTGTCTAATACAACAGGTAGTAATAATACAACAGCAGGTTATGGTTCATTATATAGTAACACAACAGGAGCAAATAATACCGCAAGTGGTTATCAAGCATTATTCAGTAACACTACAGGAGCTAGTAATACAGCAATTGGGGCTATAGCATTAAAAAACAATACCACAGCAAGTGGCAATACAGCAGTTGCATTTGAAGCATTAAGTCTTAACACTACAGGTGCTAATAATACAGCAGTAGGGGTTTCAGCATTATATACTAATTCTACAGGTTCTAATAATGCATCATTTGGTAAACAATCAATGGTTTTTAATACTTCAGGTTCATCTAATTCAGCTTATGGTTATGAATCATTACGTGGTAACACAACAGGTTCAAATAATTCAGCAGTAGGTTTTCAGGCATTAAGGAGTAATCAAATAGGTACTAACAATGCAGCAAGTGGTTATCAAGCATTATATTCAAATACCACAGGTTCTAATAATTCAGCAGTAGGTCAGTTAGCATTATATACTAATACTACAGGAGGTACAAATACAGCAGTAGGTCGACAAGCATTATATTTAAATACTTCAGGAAGTAATAATGCAGCGTTTGGTTTTGCGGCTCTGTTAAATAATACTACAGCAAATGCTAATACAGCAGTTGGAAATTCATCGTTAGAACTTAACACTACAGGTTCTAGTCTTACAGCAGTAGGTTATCAAGCTCTTTATGCAAATACTACAGGTGCAAATAATTCGGCAATAGGTTATCAATCATTAGATTCTAATACAACAGGAAATAATAATGTTGCTATAGGTTTAAGTGCTTTAGGTGCAAACACAACAACTTCTAATAATGTTTCAGTAGGTTTCCAATCATTATTAAATAATACAGCGTCTAATAATATAGGCATAGGTTATCAAGCAATATCGGCTAACACAACAGGTACTAATAATACAGCAGTTGGTATGGAAACCGTAAGTGGT
>NZQM01000195.1 GCA_002695905.1 Parvibaculum sp. | reverse complement strand
CCGATGGTCCAGCTGGACCTACAGGACCTCTAGTAGCGTAGCAGTAGATATAGTGAATATCAGGCAGCTCGTCGTAATCGTCGGGGTATACAAAAATTTCATCAGGGTCGATACCTGATACGTTTTCGTTAATTTCGACATACTTCCAAGCAGCAGTACCTGGCCAAGCCCTAGCAATATCCTTGGTGTCGTATTTCAAATTGTAAGTCCTGTCATCAGCAACCCCGTCCGTAGAAATAGAATTAAAGTTTCCTTTTATTGCTATTTCAGAGTTGGTGGAGTTGCCTCCGTTAAGACCGCTATTGATGAGGTCAACGTTTCCAACGGCTGGATAAACGACAAACATCCTCCTTGGAGGGTTCCCTGAGTCGTAAAAAAGGCTTTCTGAGGTGTTGGTCAAGCCAGCGCTAGCTCCGTCTCCTGAAGCTGATGTATTTGTAAGAACCTGAAAGTCAGAAACCCCAGGGGTGGCCTCATCTCCTATGTCGTCTGTTATAGCTATAAAAAATCCGTCGTAAGAAAGATCGTACTGAGTAACAGCCTTATGTCCTTCGTACTGAGCTGAACCACAGCCCCCAGGAAATCCCGTCAGACCCGTTGCTCCTTGAACGCCTGTCGACCCTGTACTTCCAACACCCCCCTCTGGACCGCCTATAACTATGCACGTAGTGTATGTCTCGCTCTCGACAAAAAAGTCACTACCAGGAATACCCGCCCCTATAAACTCAAGATTAAGGGCCTTAAAATTAGATAGATTGCCCGTGCCTGGCGAGAAGGTTTGGACTCCAGCGCTTGTGATTCTATATTTTACTACAGAAGGGGAAGAGGATATATTATTATTTCCATCTTGGAATCTACCACTCACCTTAAGGAAGGAATTATCGTAGTCCGAAGCAGAAAATGTATTCGCGTTTTCAAACAGAGCATTCCCAGTAGTGTTAAATATCACCTGAGTAGCAGTACTCGCCTGAGTAGATAAGGTGCCTGAGCTTCTCATATTGAAGCTGTTGTATGGCTGAGCATTTGCTGCAGCAAAGGCTATAGTGTTCCCTAGGACGCTCTCAAACGACGACTCATTGCACCCACCTTCCAAACCCTGAATCCCTTGCTCTCCAGCGGGCCCATCGGGCCCTATAGGTCCTTGATCTCCCGTGTCCCCCTTGACTCCTGTCTCCCCCTGAACACCTGACTCCCCTATGTCTCCGTTGTACGTAGAACACATGGTAATCTCGTATCCTGGCCTAAACTGGTCAAACACACTATCTACATCCCTAGGCTCGACGGGTATCTTCAGGTATCCGTCAAGGTCTCCTGCGACGATGGAAACAGACCCTCCTGTAGGCCTAAATGTCGTCACCCTGTATCTAGTCGTGGGGCTACCTTCGCTAAGCATCTGCCCATAGAAGGCCAGTGTGAAGTCGCTAAAATTCGTGCCTATGATAGCCTCTAGCAGGTCGTTATATCCCGACGATGGCTCCCATACAATGTATCTTACGTCGTTGGCATCATCAGTGATAAATTCACCTGAGTCAAGCAAGAAGAAATTACCGTCAATAGTAGGTTCGCCAATGTTAGCCAGATCCACCACATTCTTGTACAAAGAAATCCCGCACATAGTGCCCGTTCCAGGATCCCCTGTAGGCCCTGTAGCCCCCACCGTAGCGTTTCCAGCTATCTCTTGCCAGTTGTCGTCGTTCTCCCAGTTCGCGTCGTCGAGGTGTTGGCCACTGTCAGCCAGGTCTTGACCGAGATATATATATCCCGTGTCGACGTCTTTCATGATGGCTAGATACCCTGTACATCGAGGAGTCTCAGTAAGCTGATCTGAATCAAAAGGAACAGCGTCCCTATTCGCCTTAGCATTGAAAATACCAAACCCACGAACCTGAGTGTCGTTTATATCCAGTACGGAGCTGTTAGGATTGTTGTGCTGTATCCTACCTGAAAAATTAGGCATATTCTTACGTTGTAATTGTTACTGTTTGAGTTGAACCAAAGGCTCCCGTTGAGTTCGATTTGTACATCTTTACTGAAAGCGTTTCTCCAAAAGAAGTGGTGACATCGAAAGCCCCGCCCGAAAAGGGAGTGCCAGTACCTCCGTCCTTAAGCCATGTATCGTCTTGAAGTATGTCAAAGTCTCCAGTGTCTCTAACGTCGGTAAAATTCCCAAAAGAGTTGGGGTAAGCTACGTAAGTAAAGTGTGCAACGTTGTTTGTCCCGTTAGAGCCATTGAACACTTCTGATGCCATCCCGCTGCTAGATATAAGCCTCTTATTTGAGCTTACATCGGCGTTGGTTAACAAGGCACTATATATAGACTGTAGGTCAGCATCGCTTGTGGTGGGACTAGATGCTGTAGTAGCAAATGAGAACACCACTGGGAACTTGTCGAGGTTCACAGTGAATGTGTCAAAGAACGACGAACCTCCATTGGCGGTGTACTGATCTTTTACAGTAATCTTGTATTCTATCGTTGATACGTCACTGAGTGCTGAGTTGCTATTATCTGTAAAAGAAAAGGAATAGTCTGCCCCTCCGAAGCCTGAGTTCTCTGTCACCAGAGTAGAATATGCTCCACCGTCGACTCTTCTTTCAAGCTTTACTTCTGTTATGTTGACGTAAGTATTGTTCTTGTTTATTGTTGCGGTAACTGTGCTGTCGTAGTTACCTTTTTCTCTGCTTGAGTTTGTCTCACCAGTAAACCCTGAGTTTGTAGACCTCGCAGCGACAAGACCTGGAGATATTGTGGTGTCGGAGTAAGAAGGAGACACGGTAATTGTCTGTATGTCGGAGGTGCTTCCAGGCTTATCATCCGTGGCTGTAAGTCTATAGGTAAATCCTGTAGTAGAAAATCCAACCAGAGTATAAGAGTCTGAAAATGATGTATTTACAGAAGAAGCTGATATGTTTTCGTTTATGTGAACCTGAGAATACGTGTTATCGTCTGCTCCTTCGGCTTTTCTATCAACCCTTACAGTCATCAAGGCGCCTGCAGGTTCATTTTGATTTTGAACATTGTAAGAAACCGTAAGGTTTGAGGAGGTCAAATTAAACGGAGGCGTGGTTGACGTGAAAGTCACAATGTTAGGAGCTCCCGACTCATTTACGGCATCAAGAATAAGGTCAAGAGCATTTTGAGGGTCTTCTGAGTTGTATGTTATAACATCCCCATGAGAGTACTTACCAAAAGAACCACCAGTCGGAAGGTTAACTACTACGTTTTGAGATATAACAGGAGCGGCACCTCCAGGGCCAACAGGGCCTTGAGGTCCCGTTTGACCTGTAGCGCCAGAGCCAGCTGGACCTTGAGGGCCAGTATCTCCTTGCTCCCCCTGGATGCCAGTGGCACCAGTAGCTCCAGAGGGGCCTTGCTCGTAGCCAATCTTGACTATGTTGTTCTTCGTAGTTACCTTAATGGCCATATTGCAAATATATTACTGATCGGTTATATCTTCTGAGACGGTAAACAAGCCGTACAGCCAGGTTTTACGGAAGCTGGGGGTGACTTCGTCGTTCAATACTTCGAGGTCATAAACGTACAGTCCCGACGTCAAATCCATGTCTGAGGAAGGTACAGATATCTTTAGCTTGGAGTTCGTCTTGTCACCGTCCTCTATAGAGAAGTAAGTCGTTCCGCCATTGGCGAGATCGAGAACAGGTGTCCCCGTGTCATCTTCATCGGTTCTGACTTGCAGCTTCCACTCATCAGCCTGATAGTCATCGGACAGATCAAAGCCGAAGTCGACAAACAACTGAAAGGTGTCGCCTTTTCTGCATGTGATATCCAACCTAGCTGCTGAGTCTAGGTTGACTTTAGCCTTACTGCTGTCCTTGAATCCCATCCTGCTTTAGTATTTGTGATTGTACATCCATTACTTCTTGACCTCCAGTTATTTCACCTCTGTCACCCTTTCTTTGGGCTATAAGCTTGCTCTGCTCTGTTGTTTGATCTTTTAGGCGCTTGTCCTTTCTGTCCTCCTTCATCAAGTCGAGCTTTTCTTTCAGTTGCTGGTCTTGCTGTCTGGAACCTAGTATGGCTTCGGCCTTTATGATCTCTATCTCTTTGTTGAGTTCGTGCATGGCTTTTGCTGCCTCTATTTCAAACTGCGTCTTTACCTCCATCTTTTTCATCTCCAAGTCTGCCTCCAGCTGTATCTCTGCTTGCTTAGCCTTTGAGGCGGACTCAGCGGCTTGCTGCTGTATTTGAGCCTGCATCTGAGAGTTTTGCTGAGCCATCTGTTGATTCCTAGCAATGCGCTTCTTTCTCCTTACAACAAGAAGTCTTTCAGCTTGATTGATGTCTTTGAGCTGTCGCACCGCTATAGCGTCTTCTATGTCAAGCTCTTTTTGAGCTAGACCCTGCTGGATGTTTTGCTCTAGGTACATCTTTTCTACCTCCTCCATCTCCTTCACGACCATCACTCCGAAGTTGAACATCGACAGACTCTGGAAGCTAGATACAGACCTCATATTTTCAGATCCGATTGCGTTCTCGTAAAGCTTAAATATGATGGACTCAGGATGTAGTACCTGAACGCATTTTACGATGTCTGAGCAAACCTTCTTAAACAATACCATAGAAGAATTTGTAATATCGTATATAGCGTTATTACCTGCTGCTATGGCCTGCTGCCTTACACCGACTAGCTGTTCGCCTTTAGGCGTTGTAGCATCCATAACTTCATTGATGCCCGTAGCATCTCTTATCATCCTCAAGTAGTGATTGTAAAGCCCTATCAACTCGTTGATGTTTCTGATGCTGTTCGGGATCTCTCGAATTGGCGGGTTCTGAAAGCCTCCGTCAGGATTCTTACTTCTGTAGTAAAAGACTCCTGTTTGCTCGTAGATATCGTGCAACTCTAGAGGTTGTAGCTCCCCGCCCTTACCTAGCTGAACGTTCTCAAGACCCTCAATGTCAATCGTTATCCCGTCAGGCTTAGCCTTAGACACCGACTGCTGTATCTTAAGGTGGGTGAGTTGTAGTTGATCCGCAAAACCTATGCAGCTATCCACCATGGATTTGGGGATCATGCGCTGCATGTTTGTAGCTACAGGAGAGTAAGAAAGCTTTACTCTCGATATATCATGTATGTTCTTTGGTAGGTTGTCTTGCTCTCCGTAATTGAAGATAAACTTCGTTCCTAGGATGTATGTTCCTCCATACACTGTAGCCTTCTCAAGCTTCGTTACCGACCTCTCAAATACAGAATTGTTAGGCTTTTTATACGCAGCCCCTTTATAATAGAATCCAGTGTTTCCATGGCGATTTTCTTTGCTTTCGAAGTACATAGGGTCTACGGAGATAAACTCAAAGTCCATGACATCTATCATGAACTCGTCATACCCATACTTCATCTTCTCCATGCTTGTGTCGTAGTTCGACTGATTCAGCCTGGATGCGTCATAACCCATTTTCTTTTGAGCTTGCTTGGCTATCTCTTTATATTCCTCCTCAGAGAATTGATCGCCTGCTTTTCTTTTTAGCTCTTGTATAGAGACTCGGTTCATGTGACCAGCATAGATCAAGTCGGAGAATGTAGGGTCCTCTGTATAGCTATGAATAAAATTTACTGGATCGACATAAGAAACCTTGATGCCTTCATTCGGGTCATTGGATCTTTTGGCAACACCCATCCCCAGAGTGGCTATGTCATTGACACACCTCCTGTATACAGCATCGCTAAAGTCATTCCACTTCAGGGTCAGGTTAGCTGATATCTGAGCGGCTACTTCCGCACCAGTCTTTACGTTTGACTCTAGAAAAATCTCCGCCTCCTCTGTGCTATCGGGCATGTCACAACAACCAAGGTCAAGCCCTAACTCGGACTCGATCTTCTCCATGGTTCTCTTCGTTTTTACCTTTGCGTCGATAACCTTCTTGAATACATCTTTTTGAGACCTAGAGATAGGGTCAACCGCTTCTACATTAGGGTATGGGTCAGAAGAAAGAATTTTGTTTACAACAATTCTAACAAACTTGGGAAGTATAGGCACTGGAGTGAAATCCAGATTGAGCATGCTGCCATCGCCGTTGTTCGGATCTAGAGAGTTAAGAAGTTGCTTGTATATAGACGTGTCTTGCGTCCCGTTTGCGTAATCTCTATTTCTGTCAAAAACCTTCCTTCTCTTTCTGTAAAGAGACCCTTCGTCATCCATTCTGCCCCATTGAGAAGATATGGCTTTAGCGTACTGAACTCCGTATTCCTTTTTATCCTTAATCTCTTTAGAGGCTAAGGGGTCAGGAAATCCCATTGGTTTTTTTCCGCTGTTACTGTACATCTATTGTGGATTGGCGCAATTCCTGGCAAATATAACAAAATCATCGGTGCCATTCTTTTGGCTTGTATTTCCTAAAGAACTGCTTATCAATGAAGCTAGATTTCTTTACCTCGACCCTTGCTTTTTGAGCGGCAAGAAGAGCAAGTCCTGAGCTTATCGTCAAGTCAAACTTTGTTCTATCTGTAATTTTGTAACCAATCCAATCCTCCAAGGTTCTGTCAAAGAACATCCGACCATACTCCCCAGTCTCATAGCTTATACCCACATGGTCATGTATGTAAGCCTCTATTGCGTGAGCGTGAGACTGTATGACGTCTTGAGAGTTAGAGGGGATACCCTTTGTCTTTGAAACCTTAGATCCTGGGGGCGTGAGGTGAGCGGGTCTATCAAGCAAGTAACCGTCGTAACCCCTTGATTCAAAGTGCCTTGCAATGCCGTACTTGTTGTTCTCTATAAGGAGTGGGTAACCGTAGAAAAAGGCACACATAAGAACGTCCTCGTAGAATATCTTGGCCAAGTCAGGTCTCGACGCATACTCTACGACGAACATATTGGCGGGGTGCTTCATGTTGAACTTGTTGTACATGTGAAGAGCCCCCTTAGATCCTCTTCCGTCTACTGTAGCGTCCAAGTCATAGGAGTCAACACCTCCGCAGCCTATTTCCGAATGAGGAGCCACAAGCTGGCCTCTCTCTTCTTTTCTGACGTTTTGCATCTCTTCTGGGGGCAACCAAGCCACCCTGAATCTCCCGTTTGGATCTGGAGAAAAAGCAACCTTCTTGTCTTTCTCTATCCAGATAAAGTTCCCTATAACCACTGGGTTTGGATACAACTCCATATTGTGTTCCACCTGCTGGTAGATCTTTCCAATGTTGAAGAGGCTCCCTTCAATGCTGTCCCTGAACGCTTCGTCTTCGGTAAAAGGGAACTGCCTTACAACCTCGTTGAGCTCTCCTGGGTCATTCTTTAGCCCTGACCTCTCGTTCTTTAGATAGGACTTAGCTCCCATTTCAATGACTTCCCCGTCTATGCCCATAACTTCTTCGTCTGGGTCATTAGCTACGGCGTTTCCGTGTTTGTCAAAAAACCCTTCCAGTGCGTCAAAAGCTGGGATGAATATCCTATATAAGCCGCTCTTTGTTCTGCCGTTGGCGTTTCTTTCTTGGGGATTACTGTCTGCCCACAAAGACCTATACTGCCTACCGCCTTTATCCATAGGGTTCACGGTGCTACCCACAAGGGCTTTGCCTACAACTTTTCTTCCGACGATGAGACATGTTCGCTCGATCCTCCACGCATCTCTTATGTCCACGGGCTTCTCCCACTTACCCGCCTCGTCCATGTAAAGCATGTGTAGCTTCTCACCGTCATAAGCGTTGTTGGTTGTGTTCTTCCAGTTTATCACTGTATTCAGGGCGTCTCCTCTACTTGACGTCTTATTGGACTTTGTGATCCTTTTGGATGGCTCCCTAAAGGCTAACTCCATCCGAGGGTTCGTGGTTCCGTCTTGAATGGGTTTGAAGAAGAATGGGTACGATTTGAACATCTGTACCGTTTTCTTCATGAAGATGTTTTCTTGTGCGTCTTTACCAGTCTTCGACTGGATTCCGAGAAGCTTATCCTTAACCTGCGTAGCTTCGTCGACCAGTACAGAAGAACAGATATTAGTATACCCAGAGCGGCGACACTTAGTATATAGCTGACCGAGACTACGGGGATCAGCTTCGCACGCAGCCATGTGGAGAAAGATTTCACGTTGGAAGGCAAGATAGTAAGGATATCCTATGTCCAGTTTCGTCCACTGGAGCATCATATAGTGACGCCCCGTAATATATGTAGGGATACCGTTGTTGTAAAACCAAAAGCCCTCACGCCTACGGCGAAACTCCTCCTCGATATACGGAGAAAACCTCTGTCGGAACTCCCTTGGCATCTCCCCCCACTCATCCATAGACTTAATCCGAGACAGCTCCTTTGGCATAACAGTCCTTTGCCACACCTGCATGTCGTTTGGAGCGTCATATCCCTCAATTTTCTTTTTGGGAGGCTGAGAGGGAAGAACAACGAGTATCCCACTAAGTTCAACAATTTCACCTTCCGTACCGTTGGGGCAAATCTTGATAGCGGGTTCGTCATATCCTTTGATCGGTATTAGATTACTCATATTCCTCGTACCAACCTTTCTTTCCGTATATGTTCTTTACGTCCTGGAAGTACTTTTCATATTTCGGGGCGATGTTCTCTAAAGAGTATTTCTCACCGTGATCTCTACAGTCTTGATACTTTATCTCTCCGTCTAGGCACTTCTTGCCAGCTCGAACAAAGTCGCCCATCGTCCTGCATCTGTATCCAGTTTTCCCTTCAATGTTCACTTCTGTAAACGCACCCCAGTCCGTAGATATAACGGGTGTCCCGCTAAGCATAGCTTCAACTTGTACCCCTCCAAAGGGTTCAGCGTATGTGCTGGGGCAGATGAACGCCTTAGCGCCTTTCATAAGGTCCTTTCTCATAGCTTCGTCGGCGTAACCTACGTACTCTACATTATCGGGTACGGATCCATCCTTCCAGTGCTCATACTTATCACCTAGCTGACCAGCTACCTTTAGTTTCACCCCTAGCTTCTCACACATCTCAATGGCTATATTAACTCCTTTGCCATCATATACCCTGCCAAGAAACAGCATGTAGTCTTCTTTCTTGTCCGAGTATTCGAAGTCGTTTACATCAAAGTAGTTGGGTATAACAATTTCATACCAGTTCATGATGTTAGAAGTATTAACCTTTTTCAATCCCATGTATGCGTGCATCAAAGAATAGGATTCAAAAATTCTAAACTGACACCAACTGCCCCCAGAGTAACCTATTCCAGGCTCAACCACCAACATGTCTTTTTCATGAGCGTCGCATATAGGCTTAACGCCCCAACCCCAGAAAGGAAGAATAAAGTCATGGGTCTACTTTCTTTTACCTACCTCCCTGATAGCATTTTTATAAAACGTATGATATGCTTTGTCTTTTGTGTCATACGTAAAGAACTTGCTTTTGTAGTCATGCTCTCCGTACACCTCTTCCCATACTTCGTTCGGGAGTACATTTACATTTTCGTCGCACTCGGGGTTACTTCCTTCCGTTCCGTAGTGTATCACATAGTGACCTCGATCTTTCATCATCTTGCAGAACTTAAGAGCTTTCTGCGTGTAAGCGCAAGCATTAAAGTCCTTGGTTGTTCGCGTGTGAGGTAGGCCCAGGACGTGGAATCTAAACTTCATTGACATAGGATTTAATTAGAATACTCTTCCGTGCGAGTCTCTCTTGAAAGAAGGGACACCCGTCTTAGGTTCTTTCAGCTCCATGTATTTATCACACGGGCACTTAATATCGTGGTACGCTCCCTCTCCATTAAATCTTATGGAGACGCCACTTTTTTCTTCTTCGTGCTCTGAGCACTTACAAATGTACTTAGCCATGAATAGGTCTATTTAATTGATTTAATGCAAAGATAAGCTCATTTAGCTGAGCGTTATTGTAGCGTATGTACCTCCTATTGGCAACGGAAGAATCT
>NZQM01000194.1 GCA_002695905.1 Parvibaculum sp. | reverse complement strand
TAGATATTTTAAATGAAGCATATTTAGTGTAATCATCTTCTTTTCTTAACTTATAATATTTATAACCATTCTTATAATATCCTTTTAGAGCTTCACCATTAGGATTTAAAAGCACACCTTCCTTATTAACTCTGTAATCTTTATTGTGTGCGTATATTTCGTTTTTGTTAAATGTGTATGCCATTATTTAATTAAGTGTGTGTCTTTGTATTCTTGTAACGCTGCTAATATTCTCCAAGCTGCTTTTGCTAAATGTAACATACCATCCTCATCTATAGGGTTGTTACTATGATCTATTATATGCCTTACACCTGCGTCTAAATGATCTTTGCTTTTTGATTTGTCCCAATGCAATTCTTTATCAGGATGATGTTGTTTATTGCCTAATTGACTTACCTTGCTTATTTCAAATATTGCTGTAGGAAAATATTTAAGTACTCCAGTATAAACTGGCATTTGTTTTCTTTGTTCGTGTTTAGTCATATTCTTCATATATCATTCTATATATTAATGTTACGTGCAAATTGTCATTATCTATTAATTGATATTTTTTGTTCTCCATTTGTAACCTAAATATAAAAGTATATAGTTCTATCTCTACATAACTATTAACTTCAGGTACTGTGTCTAATCTCATCCACAATGTATTAACAGTATCTAATAACTTGTCCTCTACTTCTTCACTAGGTTGTTGTCCTACAATATCAGTTAAAATGTGAATCCTCATATTTCTTTAATTGTTTCTTTGCTTCGTTTCTTTCGTTCACTGCATTATCTCTTTGGAACTTATATTGCATTACTGCTTTAAGTGCAAGATCTCTATCTCTTTTTAATTCTATTATATGCCATTGTATATCTAAGAAAGATTCGATTACTAATTTTAATTCTTTATTATCTTCAGCTTTACCTTTCCATTTAGATAACAATTCTAGTACTGTTTGAATATTATTGTCGCACTCAAACTCTTTTATTGCGTCTAGCTTTTTATAAGCATCTATCAAATCCTGATTCATTATTTATGTAACTTGCTTGTGATTCTTCTAGTAAATATACTTCTTTTTGTTTTTTCTTTTTAGTCCATAAAGTTGTATCAGGACAATTCATTTTCTCTAATGATGGTAGATCTAAATTGTTTAACCAAAATATGTACATAGCTTTCGGATCAAAAACTAAATACAGTTTGTGCACATCTTCATTTATTAACATTAATTTATCATACTTTAATTTTTCTAGCATTTTAGTTTCATAATATGTATGTCTAAATTTCATTTCAATAACACACTTATTATTTTTTGGAGTTAAACCTCTTGCGTCAAAATGTTCGTATGAACCTCCACTCCATTCAAGATCCCAACCGTCTATGTTTAATATTTTAACTACTGTTTGTTCCCATTTATGTACTTCCTTTATACCCATTTTTATAAATAACATTTAGCTCATTTACAAACAACTGTATCTGTCCCTTAATATGCTCTCCTCTACAAGTGCATAAACTTTCTAATGCGTGGTTAAAATACTTTGCGTGTAAATTTTCGATTAATCTCAGTTCGCTTTCTGCTATTGTGTTGTTTTTTACTCCCTTAAATTTTGACCATTGATCGTAGTCAATCTTTATCATTTGTACTTTTTGTGTCATCTTTTAATCTGTATTTTATTTAGATCATCTTTTCGTTTATCGCAACCACAATCTTTATATCCAAAAAACTTTGATACAGCTGTTGCAATTCTTTTACCATAACCAAAAGTTACAAAATTAATTATTCTTTCTACTATGTCCCCTAGTCCAATCGTATTTTTCATATTCTTTTTTTATAAAATCCTTTACTTTAATGTATGTATTTCTTAATGACACATAACTAATATTAGTATCTCTACTTAGTTCTGATATTTTTCTACCATCAGATATTAATTCAAAGATTGCAATATCATACCATACTAATTTGTTTTCATAACTATCAGTAAATTCTTCAAGTTTGTAATCTATAATATTATCATCTATTGTGCTTTTAATTCCATACTGTGCTAATGCTTCACTTAGTGCGAATGTTTCTGTATCGCTAGTAATTATAATATCTTTACGTTTTTTGTTTATTTGCTTAGTTCTTAGACAAGCGTGAAATATCATCTTATATAAATAATAATAGTTTATATCATTATCTCCATATTTTAGATCTTTACCTTTCTTTGTTAGTTCATCAATCTTAATATACATTTCGGATATAATATCTTGACAATCATCATTCTGACAACCGAAAGATCTACAGATTCTTAACCAGTCTTTATGCTTTTTATATGCTATTTCAAGAATCACGCTTTTTTACTAAATGTAATAAATTTCTGCCATTTAAACTAAACCCTACATTGTTTGCCAGTGATATAAATTCTAAAGGATTCTCTAATGGTGTAGGTCTACCCCCAGAATCAATTTCCTTTATTTTTATGATAGCTATAAAAGTATTCGTCCAAAATTCAGGATGATTTGTATACCTATGTAAAATTAAAAAATTGTCAGATTTGTTCAAAAACTTCCCACCACCTTCAGCAGATCCTGCACTGGGTGGTTGTATATATCCTTCAAATTTATGTCCGTTAGGGTGTTTAAAACGTAAAGACTCGGTAACAGCGTGAGTCACTAAATAGATTGAGCATTTGTTTCGTCTTGTGAACAATCTCATATCACTCATTATAGCATAATCGTATTCGTGTGATCCATAAGACCTCATTAATTCTTTATCTCTTAATAATGAATTGTATGGATCTATTACAAAACCGTGATAGTCGTACTCTTTTTTTATTACCTCTGCTTTTGCTAGTAATTCACTAGATGTAAAAGTTTCATCTATATCAATGTACCTAAAATGATCGTGTACCCATTCAATTTTTTCTTTCCAAACATTGTCTGCAATTTTATTAAATGGTAATCCTACTAAAAATTCACATAGTTTTTTACTAATACTTGTTGCTTCATTTTCTGCACTATAGATCAAAAATTTAAGATCATACTTACGTGCATAGAGCAAGAGCATATAAAGTAATGTTGTAGTTTTTCCAGTAGAAGCGTGTCCAAGTACTACATTAAAGCTATTAAACTTAAATCTCCAGTACTCATCTATTTCATCAATCCCAAGTCGTAAACCTTCCTTTATTTTTCCATTACGAATATCATTTAATCTACTGACTTGAGATCTTAGTGAAACTGTATTAGAACGGTAGTCCGTCATCATCTTCAGTGTTGCGATCGGGACTGTGTTCCTTACTTGTTACTTCCTTATAATTATTGTTCTCTAGTTTGCTATAAGGTTTACCTGCTTTACTAAGCATTGTAATAAACTTTAAGTAACCTTCGTTCTCCTTAATGTGTTTTATTACATCAGGATCTTTTAACTGTTCTAAAAACTTTTCTACGTTTAAGCTGTTCTTAGATACTATAAAACTTTTTTCGTTTGTGTATGTATAAAGTCCATTTATAAATACTGTATCAGATTTTTGTGCCATCTTATTGTGGTTTTGTCGTTAATAAATTATAGTATGCAATACTTATCTGTGCAATAGATGTCAGAATTGTTTGCTGTGCTTCTGCTTGTAATCTTTTTGAAGCAACTTCAACTGTTTCGTTTTCTAATATCTGATCTTTCTTAGCTTTTATTTTTAATGTTTCTTGCCAAGTTGCAGATGTAACAGTTTCAAACCCTAATTTACTAGCAACAGATAATGCAATACTTTGTTGTTGCGTTAAAGTTACATTATTTTGTGGACTTGCTGATTGTGTAGGTTGTTGATCTTCTACTTTTTTCATTTGTTTACCGTTTTGTTGGATTTTCTTTGTTACTGGATTTAATCTCTCACTTAATAAATATGTGACAACATCACCTTTAGCAAATGGATAAACTTTATTTGCAGGATAATTAAATACTGGAATCTCACCATTCTTGAAAGCAACTTTATGTTCTTTCATTTCTGTTCCGTCTTTACCTGACCAAACCTTACCTTCTTCTACCCAATCTATAGTAGCTTTTCTTTCTTCGTTTATTGCTAGTGCCATTATTTCTTATTAAAAAAGTTATCGTTGATCTCTATGTGCTTATCTATAACTGATAATACTTCGTCTGCGTTTGGTAATTCGCCCATATCTTCTTTTAATGTATCTAATGTAAATACAAAAAGATCTCTTAATTGTTTAACGAAATCGCATTCGTTTTTGTATAGCTTTTTATACTTAGCTGTTAGCTCTTTGCTTTTTGCTAAATCTCTTGTTAAATCTTCTATACGTTCTCTACGCCATTTAAGTTGGTCGTTTACAAAACTGTCAGCGACTGTTTTTGTATTTGTAATCGTGTTTAAAATACTCATAATGTTTTTGTTTTTGTGTTATTTATTTGATAAAGTTAATAAATCTTTTTTTACTGTGCAAAATATTTCATCTAATTCGTAATTTTCAATCTTAATTGTTTTCTTAGACAATATCATTAATTTATCTGCAGTACCTTCTCCGTGTATGTTATCAATAGCTTTTCCAAACATATACTGATTACCTGCTAACCAATTATTACAGTACGCACACTGTGGATATACGTTGCGTTCATCAAACCTAGTTACTAAAAATCTTCTTGATACAAAATGACCTGCGTGTATTTGTCCACTATCCCATATGTGTTTTTTACCACACGTAATACAAGTACAGTAGCCCTTATGATCTGCGTTTTTTAATCTAACATACTTGCTAAATATTCTATCTATTTTTTTTATAAGTTTTCTACGCATAAACCTATATAATTATATATATACAATATAGTAAAGTACAATATAATATATATACAATATAATACAATTACAATATAGTACTAAAGTTTTCTTATTTTTTCTAATCCACGTGATCCAAAATACGCACCATATACTAAGAGCATTAGTTGGTTAATTATATTTAAATCGTATTCCATAAAAAAACCTGTTGCATATACTAAAGTTAGAAATACTAGTGATATTGGTCTTACGTTTTTACTAAGCCAAGAATCAGACATAAGATCAGCTTCCCATCTTCGAGTAACCGAATCCATCTCCTCAATCTCAATTTCGAGCATTTTAAGAGCAGTTTCTTTATCTTCTTTAGGTAAACTACTATCGGTAACAATTAAGTTCTTTAAAACGCCTAATACGCCTTTATCAGGAATCGTTTCTGCTAGTGTCTGAAACACTCCTGATTTCCCTAGTAGGAACTGACCTAGTTTCGTTTCTTTGAACTTTTTTCGGTTTTTGCTCATATTTTACTTTTTTAGGTTGCACAGCTTTTGGTTCTGTATACATTTGCATACCTTCTTCTAGTGAATTTCTGTATACTTGTTTTCTGTTTAAACCTTCTACATACGTACAGTGTACCCAGTTAGGTGTGTCAGTACCGTATTCCCATATCAATACATCAAAATCTAAATTGTCTTTTATGTAATTAAATATGTCTTTGTTAGAAACATCAGTATTATCATTGTCTATATCTATAGCTTGTCCAGTAATGTGTTTACTGTGTGATACGCCACCTACCATACTATTTAATCTTTCGCAACGATACATACTTGATACGTAAATTGGTTTCTTAAAATGATCTCGTATAGGTTGAAATAGTTTATCTGCTGTAAGTTTTAAATTGTCTAGTATTATTCCACTAGGTGTATTATTTAAATTTTTACGCTTTGCAGTTTCAGATCTACACGCTTCTGCTAATGTTAAATTTTGTGATAGTTTCATTACAGTATTCTATTTACAAACCATTTCAAAAATACTGTCGCCCAAAACATAGTTAATAATAACCATACTGTTGAATATATTATGTAAGGTACGTTTAACCAAAAAGCGTCTTTTATACCTTCCCAAATTTTATTTAAAAAGTTTTTCATAATTCTTGTTTTAATAAAGTTAATTATTTTTTATTTAATAGATCTAAAATCTTAAGCATTGTATATACAATAGTTGCTATAATTAATAGAGCTTGTAATACTTCATTTACTTGTGACATACTTATTATATAAACTCCTATTCCTATTATTGTTGGTTTAAATGCTTCCATTTCATTATTCTATTGTAAGTTCAACTAATTTCCATTCTTGGTTTTCTTCGTCCCAAGCATAAATGTTATCATCTTCAGGCATTGGTATTGGTGCTACCCATATAAAGTTTTCATCAAGCGACCAACTTGCAAATGGTTGTGGTGCATAAAAAGCATCATTAACTTCATCATAAGTATAACCTTGACCTGCAAAATTATATCTTATATTTCCATTATAAGATGTTTGTACCCAATCCCTATGACCAAATAATGATTCACAAAAATCTATACCTTTTAATTCAGATTCTGATCTATCTGTGTTTTGTAATTCGTTATTGTGAACAACAATTACTCTTGTTACTATATTATTTTCATTTAATTCTGCAAAATGTGCCATTTTAATTTATTTTAATTTTAACTATGTACGTATGTACCACTACCTGTAAATTTTATTATTGTATCACTTCCGTCTGTTGTTACTGTAGGACTTCCTGTTGTAGTTCCTGAATATGCTGCTGTTGCTAATCTTAATATAATTACCCCTGAACCTCCATTTCCGATTGTACCAAGACTCCCTGCTAACAAACCTGCAGAACCACCACCTCCACCACCTCCAGTGTTTGCTGTTCCACTTGTTCCATTTTCTTGACCTACTGTTGAGTAACCCCCGTTACCACCCCCACCAGTACCACCTACTCCATAAGTTCCATCACCTGCACCTGCTTCAGGTCCACCTGCTCCTCCACCTCCTGCATAAGCAACTGATGCTCCTGTTATACTTACTGCTAATCCTGCTCCTCCATCACCTGCACCTACAGCTGATGTACCTGTTTGTCCTACAGCAGAAGCACCTCCTCCTCCACCATTAACCTCTGAATAACCTCCTAAATTTGTTCCAGTACCACCTGCATATCCTTGACCTGTAGTTCCTGCTCCTCCTGAACCTTGTGTAGTCCAAGTTCCTCCTCCTGAACCACCAGCTGCTCCTGTTAAAGAACTTGGCGAACCACCTGTAGCTCCACCACCTCCACCTGTTGATG
>NZQM01000193.1 GCA_002695905.1 Parvibaculum sp. | reverse complement strand
CTTCTGCATGGCGACCATCAAGATAGGCGCGTAGCAGGCTGAACTGTTCTTCGCTTGCTATCGGATCTTGGGTAGTCCGGGCCAGATCATTATTGATTTTGCGGATGCGTTTGAAGGACTTGGTTTCGGCAAACTGATCCACTAGCACTCTGACCGAGACGCAGGCTGAGCAATCATCACAGGCTGGACGGTAGGCAATATTCTGGCTGCGTCGGAAACCGCCATGAGTGAGGGCATTGTTTAGCAGATCGGCATTTTCGCCCATCAGGTGGGTAAACACCTTCTTTTCGTAGAAGCCGTCGAGATAGGGGCACTTGGACGGTGCCGTAATATAGAATTGCGGAAATTTTGATCCAAACTGTGTCGTCACTTGATCAAGGCCCGTCCTGTAATTTCTCTACCCTCAGTCCATGTGTTTCAGAGACCATAGTACCATGGTGCAAATAACGAGAATGTAATCCAGAGGATTATAATCAGAGGGCCGCCAACATTCAAAAAGTCGCGGAACTGATAGTGCCCAGGGCCCATCACCAGAAGATTGGTTTGATAACCCATCGGTGTTGCGAAAGAACAGTTTGCCGCAAAGATGACCGCGTAGATGAAGATCATGGGGTCGACGCCGAGCTCCTGCGCCGTGCCAGCAGCAATCGGCACGAAGAGAACCGCCGTCGCATTGTTGCTCAGCATATTGGTCATGACGGCAATCAGCAGGAAAAAGGCCGACAATACAACTGCCGTTCCCGCACCCTGAAATGCTGTGACAACGGCATGTGCAAGGAAACCGGCACCGCCGGTAAACTGTAGGGCAGCACCCATGGCGAGCGCTGCCCCAACCAGTAAGAAGATACGCCGATCAACTGCGCGGGACGCCTGTCGGATGTTGAGTACATCAAAAGCGATCATGCCAGCGGCACCTGCTAGTGCTGCCACTTCGATTGGAACCACGCCAGTGACAGCTGCCAGGATGCTGCCGCCAAAAATTATTCGTGCGCGCCAGGCCCGGCGGATGTCCGGAATTTCCATTGCAGACCATTCAAGTGGGATGACGTCTCTGTTAAAGCGCAGACCCTGGACATCGTCAGCTTCGCCGAGGATAAGCAGAACATCGCCGTCTTCCAGACGAATGTCGCTCATGCGCGCTCGGATCATGCGGCTGCGCCGCTGAATACCCAGCACGATGCATCCGGTTTCGTGGCGAAAGCCGATCTGTTCGATGTTGCGGCCAATCATGCGGGAACCTGGCGCGACAACGGCTTCGACCAAAGTAATTTTCCCGGAGCCAGCCGGAGCCTCCTCGCCATCATCGGCGTGAAGTGCTTCTTCCAACATCCCGCGAAAAATACTCGAGCTCGATTTGAGAGCGTCGGTAAGGCTTTGCCTAGTGGCTGCCAGAATGAGTGTGTCGCCTGGCTGTAGAGTGATTTCATCAAAGGGCGGCAGAATAGGGCGCTCGCCGCGCATCACCATGCGAACGGTCATTTCCTTTAGTGACGGAAACATGCCGGCTACTGCCGTCTCGCCAACAAGCGGGTGATTATAGGTGAGGTGTATCTGCGCAATATATTGTTTGCCGGACCCATGACCCAGTTCATCAGTCAGTCCTTCCCTCTTTGGCAATATTCGGGGCGCTACAAAAAGCACATAGACCATGCCAACGCTCGCCATAACGAGGCCAGGAATTGAAAAATCAAAAAAGCCAATCTGGCCGAGACCCAGACTTGCGGTGATACCTGCGGCGAGAAGATTGGTCGACGACCCGATGAGCGTGGTCATGCCGCCGAGGATGCAGACAAAACTTAGTAGCATCATGACCTGGCTCGCCTGTTTGCGCAACTGCGCGGCGAGGGTGACGAGGACCGGAATGAACATGACCGCTACTGGCGTGTTATTCAAGAATGCGCTGATAGCGGCTACAAAGAAGAGCGTTCCAACAAGGGTCGTTTTGGGTTTGCTTCCGCCGATGGAGGCAATCCACTGGGTGGGTGCTTCCATCGCGCCTGAATGGAACAGTCCTTGGCCGACGACGAGGAGCGACAACACGGCAACCAGGGCCGGATTGGCGAAGCCTGCGAGCAACTGAGCGCTGGAGAGAAGGTTTGTTCCGTCTGCCGCTAACACCGGGAAAAGCGTGAAAAAAACCAGGAAGAACCCGATTACGAGCAAGGAGGTCAATTCAAGCGTAAGTCGCTCGGTGCTGTAGAGCACAATCGCAGCGATTATGGCGCCAAAGGTGACCCACATCTGCCACGTCTCGGGGGCAAGTGCTTGCATAGATTAGTGTTTGACCGTTGTTGCCGCGTTTCGTGAACACGCATCATATCGCAAATTTGCGAGCCGTCGCACAGAATGATTGTGATTGCGGGATTTTGTCTATTATACAGCGCTGGTTCGGACAAACACCGATCCCGAGAGAAAGTCATGAAGAAAGCGTTTTCTTCTATTGAAAAACGCGACCACCAGCAACAAGCCAAATAGCGGGGTTGCGGTAATATAGAACAATAAGGTTTGCACGAATGCCTGAACGTAGCCGGGGCGGATGCCGTCCCATGTCCGCATTTCAATGCCTTGCCATTGCATTCCGGGCGTTGCCGACCGTGAGCCACCCAGCGTTATCGTAAAATAGGCAAAAAACAGCACAGGCGTGATCAGACCAAATCCTGGCCATAAGACGCCGAGACTTAGAATGCCGAGTATGCCAAAGAGGATGGATGCAGCGAAGAGCAGAACGGCGATGGCGGCGAGATCGGCAAGGAAGGCAAGAACACGGGAGCGCAACAAACCTTTAAAAGCTTCTGGGTTGTCGACAGGGTTTGGTGCGCCTGCTGCTTTGAAGCTGTCCCTGATATAGTCGCTCGACGGAAAGCGGCCCCTCGAATAGCCTTGGGCGTCGTCCATTCAAATTCTCCTGATGCCAGAAAGGCCCTCAGGGATATTTGGGGAGTTGGAGCAGTTTCCGCAAGAGGGGTTTAGCGTCCGAAACCTGGCGGAATCACAGGGGCTTCGTTCAGCAGAAGAATGCCCACACGCCTGTTTGCAGGCAGATAGACGTCCTCGGGAAAGAGCGGATCGGAATCTGCTTTGCCTGCGACCTCTGCGATTTGGTCTGACTTCACACCATTCATTTGCAATATGCGCCGGGTTGCGTTCGCGCGATCTGCGGTCAACTCCCAATTGGAGTAACCCGGAATGCCGTCCAACGGAGCCGCATCGGTGTGTCCGGTAATGACAAGCCGATTGGGCAGCTGCTGTATGACCTTTGCAACCTGCTCCAGAACCAGGCGTGTGCGCTCATAGGGTTCTGCATGTCCCGGAGGGAACATGGAGCGGCCGTCCTGGTCTGTCAGTTGAATATGAAGCCCTTCAGGGGTTTCCTCGATGATGATGTTCCGCGATAGTTCCGCAAGTTCAGGAAGGTCCTGCATGGACTGACGTAGGCTTGCGGCGGCGCTTGCAAACTGACTTTGGTCATTCGCAGCGTTTTGGTCTTTTTCAAGGGCAGAGGATTCAAAGTCAGCTGTTCCAGGCGCTTCGCCGTTTGATGAGTCTTTGCCATCGGAACTTGCTGCTGTTCGCTGGTTTTCAGATTCCGGGCTCTTTGGCGCTGCTGGTGTTGAGATTGACATCATCACCTTTGGTGCCGATCCGGCCATGCGCGAACCGTCCACGTCAAACGCCGTGCCGCCCATAACGCCACCAGCGCCGGAGGTTGACCGGCTTACACTTGCGGGCGCAAAATAATCGGCAAGGCCCTGTTTTTGTTCAGGTGTCGTCATGGAGATCAGCCACATCAACAAAAAGAACGCCATCATCGCGGTAACAAAGTCGGCGTAGGCGATTTTCCATGCACCACCGTGGTGGGCATGGGCCGCTTTCTTCACCTTCTTGATGATGATGGGTTGTTCGTTCATTGACATGATGGGCTACAGCTTAACTTGTCGGTATGGTGAGGTTACCGGTCGACTCTTCAACTTCAGCGAAGGTTGGACGGTAAGGCGTCATCACTGCTTTGCGGGCGAACTCGACCGAGACCGCCGGTGCATAGCCATTCATGTGAGCGAGCAGTCCCGCCTTCATTGAGAGGTAGTATTTGCTTTCTGCCTCGTAGGCAGCTTTCAGAAAACTGGCCATCGGTGAGAAGAAGCCATAAGCGACAAACACACCAAAGAAGGTCCCAACAAGCGCACCGCCGATGAGGTGGCCGAGAATTTCTGGCGGTTGGTCGATGGACCCCATGGTCTTAATCACACCCAACACAGCAGCAACAATGCCAAGGGCAGGAGTACCGTCCCCCAGCGCCTGCATGGCGCCGACAGCAAGTTCCTGTTCCTGATGATGGGTTTCGAGTTCCTCATCCATCAAGGCTTCAAGCTCATGGGCATTTTCCGTGCCCAGCGTGATCATGCGTAAGTAGTCGCACATGAATTCCACGGCGTGGTGGTCAGAAGCGAAGATGGGAAACTGATTGAAAATATCGGAGCTGTGGGGATCTTCGATATGGGCCTCAAGCGCAAGGGAACCTTTCGCTTTAGCCAGTTTAAACAGCGTGAATTGCAGACCAAGCAGTTCCAGGAAGGCTTCTTTGGAATATTTGGAGCCTTTAAACATGGTGCCAAAGATGCTGCCCATGTTTTTCAGAACACTGCTGGGGTTGCCAATGATGAAGGCACCCAATGCGGCACCTAGAATGATGACAAATTCAAACGGCTGCCAGAGCACGCCAAGCTTGCCGCCCATTGCGGCATAACCGCCAAACACGCAGACAGAGACTACTATAATACCAACAATCAGCTGCATCGCGAGACCGCCCTTACCTGTGATCCAGTCACGCCACTACAAGCCCACTACGTAGCAGCCATCCTGGCCAACACTTTTCCAGGCTCATTCTGCTCAGGCATTGTTAATATGGTGTTGAAGGAACCTATAAGACGGGCACGTTTCTTCACCTATTGGGGTAAACTGCTGAAGCTTATGCAAATCAGGTTTCGAGAATGTGGGTTGCGCCGAATTTCTGGCTTGCCTAAAAGGGCTCAGGTGATTTTCTTCACCAATCGGAAATGTCTGTTAAGAAATCAATACTGCATTGGAAAGCCAGATGAACACCCTTGATAGTCGCTCCCTTCGCAACGCTCTTGGAGAATTTGCGACCGGCGTTGCCATTGTGACTACACAGGTCGGCGACGATGCCCCTATTGGTATTACGGTCAATTCCTTTTCCTCAGTATCCCTCGACCCGCCGCTGGTTTTGTGGTGCCTGGACAAAGGGTCAGATCGGCTTGAGGCGTTTGAGAAGTGTGAGGGGTTTACGATCAATATCCTCGCGGCCGCGCAGATGGACCTCTCCAACCGTCTTTCGCGCTCTGGCCAACCGCATCTGGATGGCATTCCAGTTGACAATGGTGTGAACGGGTGTCCGTATCTGTCGGAGGCATTGGCGACGTTTGAATGCGACGTCCATGCCCGGCATGATGCCGGCGATCACATCATCATGGTTGGGCGTGTGAAGTCTTTCCAGCAGCCCAGTGCTGAGTCACCCTTGATCTATCACCGAGGTGGCTATTGCGCACTTGCCACCTAATCGGGTGTGCGCTCCGGAGGCGGGGTCGGCGTCATCTTTTTGAGATTGTCGCGCATGAGGCGCATATATCCGAGGAGTCGTAGATATTCCTCAGGTTCAATTCCCTCGATGACGCCTCTGTGCATGTCCCGGACTATGTCTTCGCCGCCGGACCTCAATTCATGGAGGATCGGGGTCAGGAAAATGCACTTTGCCCGACCGTCTTGCGGGTGGGGTTTGCGTTCAACCAAACCTATTTCCTCAAGTTCGGAGATATAAATACCGGCGGAAACTTTGTGAATGCCCAGTGCATCCGCGAGTTCCGTCTGTGTCAGACCGTCTGTCTTCAGCAGTGTTACGATGACGCGTGTCTGGTTTCGACTTAAGCCACTGCGGCTGTCGTAATTGTGCTGAAGCAGTGACCCCACTTCTGAAAATAGTTCAATGAAATAGAAGGGATCCAGTTCATCGCGGTCTGTGTCTTGATTAACCATCTAGCTCTTTAGGCTCGTTGTTTTTTGTGGGCTCTTGTGACTAACCGGTACGCTAGAGATGCTTGGTAGCCAGATTTTGATCTTTTGTCGAAGCGATTGCACCGAATAAATTGATTTAGCGATCAGCACAAATCCGGGTTGACCAAATCGCCTTTCCAATGTTCTAGTAAAATCACGTTACTAATTGTTCGGCTCGAGTGCAATCGGGCTGTTTGGGGGAGTGATACCGGTGGCCGATGAGGAAAGTGTAGTGAGTGAAGAGGCAGCTGCAAATGTGGACGCAGCCGCTGATGCAACGGTGGAAGCAGCAACCGAGGGCGCGGAAACGCTAACCGGGCTTGATGCGGCAGCTGCGGCCGCCGGGACTGACGGCGGTATATGGGAGCTTATTCCGCTAGTGGACAAAGGTGGCCCCATTGTGGTCATTCTGCTCGCTCTTTCGGTTTTGTCTCTCGCGATTATTCTGCTCAAAGTGTTTCAGTTCTGGCGTGCAGGCCTGACACGGCGGGCCTTCATTGATGTGGCTATCGACAAAGTCAAATCCGGTGATACAGACGGAGCTGCGGCGGTTCTTCGCAAGACGCGCTCACCTGTAGCGCGGACATTGCTGGCTGGCGTTGAAGGCGCACAGAATGGCGGGAGCGCGGAAGAAGAGATTGCCCGAGTGGGCGGCAATGAATTGGGCGGTTTGCAGAGCTATTTCCGCTGGCTTGAGGTTATCGGGAATATTTCGCCATTGCTGGGTCTGCTTGGGACGGTGATTGGGATGATCAATGCGTTCCAACAATTGCAGCTTGCAGGGAACAAAGTTGATCCGGCGATCCTGTCGGGAGGGATCTGGGTAGCGTTGCTGACGACCGCTGTCGGTCTTGCGGTCGCCATTCCAGCGATTGCGTCGCTTAATCTCCTGGAAAGCCGGGTGGATATGGCGCGTCTCACGCTGCGTGACGCGTCCTCGAGGTTACTTGCAGCCCTTAAATCTGCCTAAGGCGGTTTGCACATGTTTGATGAAGCAATCCACAAAAAGAGGATCGTGAGCTTAACGCCGCTGATTGATGTGGTGTTCCTGCTCCTGATCTTTTTTATGCTGGCGAGTTCCTTTCTGCAGACCCAGTCAATCGCTGTTCTGACGCCCGCGCCAGATCCAGAAGAGGTGGAGACCGACCGTCATGTGGTCGAAGTCTGGGTGCTGAATGACGGAAGCCTGCGGCTCGACGGTGAGCCGATTGCGCCTGACGCGTTGAGCGAGGGCATTCGCAACAATCTCGGTGGGGATCCGGAGGCTGTTGTTTCAATTCTGGCGGAAAACGGCTCTGCAGTGCAGCCTCTGATTTCGGCAATTGAAGCCGCCCGCAATGGCGGTGCCCTGTCCATTGGGACGTCACGGGTGGAGAGTTTGAGATAATGATTGATTTCGAAGAATCTCCTCAGCGTCGACCTTACGAGTCTGTTGTACCCCTCATCAATGTGGTCTTCCTCCTGCTGATTTTTTTCCTGTTGGCCGGAACGCTACAACCAACCGATGATGTGGATGTCGACCTGCCTGCGGGCCAAGTGGATGACAAGCGGGCATCTGAAGATTTAGTGCTCTATGTAGAAGCCGACGGGTTTGTCTATCTGGGCGACCGTGTTATGGGCGCCGATCTTGCGGCTTATGCATTGCGTGATTTCCTGGATGAGCAGGGTATCTATGACGTCTCAATCAAGGCAGACGAGAATGCGCCTGCACATGAACTGATTAAGCTGATGGAGGGCCTTCGTAACGTTGGCGTGCGCGAGGTGAACCTTGTGACGGAGCAATCTGAATGAGTGTAGCGGAGTCAGACCAGTTAAATGGGTTTGAGGCGCCGCGTCTTAGAACCGTGTTGCTGTGGTCGGTTGGCCTTCATTTATTGGTGTTGGTCTATTTTCTGTTGGGGGGCGGGATTTTCGGGTCAGAAGGGCCCGGGGATGGTGATGCCTTGACGTTTCAGCTCGCTGCCGGGCTCGATAATAATGATGATGCGGCTGCCCAGATTGATGGGCCGGATCAGCAAACGCCGACTTTCGCGGATGCGGATATTGACCCAGTTCCTGAACCCACGCCTGAGCCAGAACCAAAGCCGGAACCAAAACCTGAAGTGAAACCGGAGCCCAAGCCACAGGTGACGGACCAGATGCCGACGAGGCGCAATGAAGACGTGCAGCCGCAACAGGCAGCGACCACGCAGCAGCGCGGCGAAGAAGAGATTGCCACTCCCGGCGGGTCCACAGGCATTGTGGGATATGATCATTATGGCGGCGGCGGAAACCTGGAAGAAACCATTCGAAACCGTCCCGGCAACGCTCTGACCGGTAATGCGATCAGTGCGCGTCTGACTGGCCAGACTCTTTTTCTCGAGATGGGCCGTCTGGATATTCAGGGCGGTAACCGTCTCACCAATGTTGAGATCCAGCTCAATGCAGACGGCACAAGTCGGGTCACGCTGATCTATTACCACTACAAAACCTACCATCAGGAACGGTCGTCAACCCGGTCGAAACGTGGCAGTGGTCGCTGGTGGATTGAAGGCAATCGCTGGTGCCATCAGTCTGAAATCATCTCCTATGGCACCAAAGACTGCTACGATATGAACCTTGATGGGTCGGTCTTGCGTCTTTATTACGCCGAGTGTCTTCGCAACTCGTCGCCCCACTGCAAATCGTATCGCCTGGCGGGTGAAGGCTCAATTCGGTAACGCTCAAGGGGCAGGGATTAACTCCATTCGAGATCTGGTGGCGATGGAGGCGCGGTCGGTGGTGATTGCAATGCTGCCGCCCTCCGCCCACACAGTCGCCAAATGATCGAAGTCGGGCGAAAACGGATTTCCTGACTGCCCGGTTGAAATCATGTAGCGGGATGCATCAAGGTCCGCGAGGTCATAGACGGCGCGGTAGCCTGCGGCGTGGATGTTATCAAATGGATTGCTGGACCCGATTGAGTGTTGTCCGCGATTGATGGTGTGATTGCCACCGGATGAAGGGCGTTTGATGGTCAATGCATCCCCGATTAGCGGTAAAAATGATCCTGGAATATGTCGGTTCACGACGGGGTGTGCCTCATCCCACCTCCAGGTTTCCAAATCGTCGCCAAATCGTTCCTTCGAGTCGGCGAGCGCTTTCGTCAGTGCCTCGTCCACAAGGGCAGAACAGCTTTCTTCCACATGGAGCGTTGTTGTGTTGTCGCACCAGGCGTCTTTGCCTTCAACGCCCGTCAGAACCTGTTCCATGAACACAGGGCGGAACCGCCAGCGAGACCCGAACTCTTGCCGTAGCTCGTCTGCATAGACAAGGCGGGTGAGTTCCCGCATCCAGCTGAGAAACAGAATAGGTTCTGCCCTGTTCCCGTCCATTCTGTGATCCCACGTAGCAAGGCGGGTTCGTACCGCGGCAGTCTCAGGCGTGTCCGTTGCCATGCTGAGAAGCATGGGGGAGAACTTGGCGGCGAAACTTGAGCCATTGTCCATCAACATCTTGTTGAAGCTCTCAACGGTGTGTTCAGTTGATGCCGCTAGCAATTCTTCGATCCGCTCGGCGCGATATGGCAGGTCCCATTGCTTGGTGATGGAATAGGGATAACTGTCTGAGACGATCTTGTTGTTTGCGGTAATGATTTTGCCACTCGGTGGATTGAACGTTTGTGGGAGGCCTTCAAAAGGGATTGTGCCGGTCCAGCTGTTTTCTGCTTTCCAGCCGAGCGTTGGTATGAGCCCCAGAGTTTCATGGGCTTCATTTCGCACGGGGATTTGTGCGGGCGCAATGAACCCAATCTCTCCCTCGACATTGGCAAACACCATGTTCTGCATCGGCGCGAGGTAAGAGCGAAGGGCGTTGCGGAACTCTTCGAAGTTCTGGGCTTTGGTGATGTTGTGGCCCGCCTCAATCGTGAGATCTGGGCTCGCAAACGCGGTCCAGGAAAGTGCGAGGACATGACCTTCCTCGATGAGTTTGTCCGCACCAAAAAAGTCAGATGGGAGGACGGGGCCGTTCCTGGTTGACCGCACGGTGAATGTTTCATCTGCACCAAAGCGGACTTTGATGATTTCCGTTCGTTCCTCGAACGGTTGGTATCCACTCGGTGTCAGGTATTCGTTTGGATTGTCTGGATTCAGCTTTTCAACATAGAGGTCTTGGGTATCGGGTCCGGTATTCGTGTAGCCCCAGGCGATGTGGTCATTGCGACCTAGGACGACACTTGGCACACCCGCAATGGTGCCACCGACGACATTTCTGTCCGGGTAGGCGAGATGGGCGAGATACCAGATTGAGGGGGCCAACATGCCGAGGTGCGGGTCATTGGCGAGTAGGGGCTTGCCAGTTGCTGTGTGACGGCCATCCACAACCCAATTATTGGACGCGCCTTTGGGGCCGATATCAGGGATCGAGGCCGCGGCTTCTCGGATCGGTGTATCTGCGTAAAGGCTCGCGAGGTCAGGCAGCGCGACGGGACCATCTCCCGGATAGGGTGGAAAAAAAGCTGCCAGCTGGTCCGCCGTCAGCACTTCCGCCAGCTGTGCCCGTGAGAGTTCTCGTGTTGCGTTGCCAGACAGGCCAAGCGCCAGGAGTTTGATCATCACCACAGAGTCTGCGGGGGCCCACGGCTCCGGGGAATGAGCCATGAAGAGGAATTCCGGCGGCAGGGGGATTTCGCGTTGTGCGAGATAGGAGTTTACACCAGCAGCATAGGCCTCAAGCAGGGATTGGGTTTCTGGGGCGAGATTGGGAACTGTCGCCTGAGCCTGTCCATAGAGATCAAGGGTGCGGAGATAGCGATCAGCGGGCAGCGCGAAGCTGCCGAGCAGTTCGGCGAGGCGACCTTGGCCCACACGGCGGACAAGCTCCATCTGCCAGAGCCGGTCCTGTGCGTGGGTCACGCCGAGGCCAAAGGCGACATCGTCCTCACTGCTTCCAAAGATATGGGGCACGCTGTTTTCATCGCGGATGATTTCAACTGGGGCTTTGAGGCCAGCCAGCTGAAAACTGCCGTCATGGGCATCAACTGATTGGCGGGCCGCGCCATAGCGATCCATGAGAAGGAGTCCGATCGAGGCGATCAGCGCCAACAAAACAATCCCCGCCCATTTCCCGATTTTCCGTACTGCGCTCATGTTTCTTTTCTTCTCGGCTATTTGGTGGCGTCTTTGCGTTATGGGTGCCGTGTCCGGTACAAAGGTGCCCAAACATCAGAATAAGGGCAAAAACAGTGGGCGTGGATAAATCAGTCGCATTTATTGGACTTGGTGTCATGGGCTACCCGATGGCGGGTCATTTAAGCCAAATGGGTCACTCTGTGACGGTCTTCAACCGCACCACTGCTGTAGCGGAGAGATGGGTCGCCCAGCATGGTGGGGCGATGGCATCGACGCCTGGCGATGCAGCTAAGGGCGCTGATTTTATTTTTTGCTGTGTGGGAAATGATGATGACTTGCGGTCTGTGACGGTCGGCGCTGACGGTGCTTTTGCAGGCATGGGTAAAGGTTCGGTGTTTGTGGACCACACGACAGCTTCTGCTGGTGTTGCCCGGGAGCTTGCAGAAATCGGCGCGGATGGGGGCATCGGCGTTCTCGATGCGCCGGTTTCTGGCGGGCAGGCGGGAGCTGAAAATGGGGCGCTGACGGTGATGGTTGGCGGCGAGGAAGTTATTTTTCATCAGGCACAGCCGCTGATTGATTGTTTCTCTAAGTCGGTCCGTTTGATGGGCCCTGCCGGTGCCGGGCAACTCACCAAGATGGTCAATCAGATCTGTATCGCGGGTCTTGTGCAAAGCCTGTCTGAGGGCATTCAGTTTGCTGAGAATGCCGGTCTTGATGCCGCAGCTGTGATTGACGTGATTTCTAAAGGGGCGGCGCAATCCTGGCAGATGGAAAACCGCTTTGAGACCATGATCGCGGGCGAGTTTGAGCACGGCTTTGCGGTCGATTGGATGCGCAAGGATCTAGCGATTTGTCTGGAAGAGGCCCGTCGCAATGGATCACAGCTACCAGTTGCTGCGCTCGTGGACCAATTTTACGCCGATGTTCAGGAAATGGGTGGCAATCGTTGGGACACGTCCAGCCTGATTGCACGGTTGAGGCATAAGTCGTGAAGATCCAACGCTTTCCGTCCGTTCGCTCTATGATGGACCAGCTTGATCCATCTTACCCGATCTTCGTGGTTTGGCCAGATGTGATCCGAGCGAAGGTGAGCGTGTTTATCGACCATTTTCCCGGTGAGGTGCTTTATGCGGTGAAGTGCAATCCTCACCCACTCATTCTGGAAACGCTTTTTGGCGCTGGTATTCACTCATTTGACACTGCGTCTTTGCCGGAAATTTCGCAAGTGCGCGATTTGTTGCCTGACGCAAACTGTTACTTCAACCATCCCGTTAAAGGGCGGGGCGCTCTGGAAACTGCAGCAGACGTTTACGGGCTTGCCGACTTTGTCATTGATGATGCCAAAGAGCTCGACAAGATCGAACAAATCGTCGGCACAGATGCAACGATCAGTGTTCGTTTTGCAACTGGCGGGACAGGTGCTGTTTTTGATCTGTCGACCAAGTTCGGTGTGTCTGCGGCCGACGCGGTACGCTTACTTCAGGATGTGGCGCGAAGGGGCATGAGACCCGCGCTTACATTCCATGTCGGCAGTCAATGTATTGATGTCGAAGCCTATCGGACCGCGTTGGTGACGGCAAAAACGATTATCGAGAAGGCGGGGGTCGAGCTTGCCTATCTCGATATTGGAGGTGGTTTTCCTGCCCCTTACACGGGTGTTAGGGTCGACTTGGAGGCAATGCTGAAAGTGATTTCCGATACAGTGACGGAAACCGCCCTCGACATGCCTTTGCTGTGCGAGCCGGGGCGTGCGCTTGTGGTAGACGGATGCTCGCTTCTGTTGCAGGTGCATTTGCGCAAAGGCGATACGCTCTATGTCAACGAGGGAATTTACGGCTGCTTGTCAGAGGTGAATATTGGCAAGTTCATCATGCCAACACGCGCTTTTGGTCGTGGTCGTACGTTGAAGGGTGACCCGAAAGCCTTTCGAATCTTCGGGCCAACCTGCGATAATCTTGATGTTCTGGACAGCCCGTTTCTGGTGCCGGACGATATTCAGGAGGGTGACTGGATTGAGGTCGGCCTGATGGGGGCTTATTCGCTCGCGCTCGCATCCGGTTTTAATGGATTTGTGACAGAGACCGTGGTTGCCGTTGACGGGCCGTGTCGATGGCTGGATGAGGCGCAGCAGATCGCTGAGAGCGCAGAAATCAACCTTGAATGAGAAGCTTTGCAGCATCCATTGCGAAGTAGGTGAGGACGCCGTCTGCGCCCGCGCGTTTGAATCCGGTCAGAGCTTCGAGGATTACCCGGTCGCGGTCGAGCCAGCCCCGCTCAATGCTGCCTGCGAGCATCGAGTACTCGCCAGATACCTGGTAGGCGAAGGTTGGCACGCCGAATTCCTGCTTCACGCGGGTGACGATGTCGAGATAGGGCATGCCTGGTTTGACCATGACAAAGTCAGCCCCCTCTGCAATGTCGAGGGCGACTTCGCGCAGCGCTTCGTCGGTGTTGGCCGGGTCCATCTGGTAGGTCCGTTTGTCGCCTTTCAGAGCGCCGGATGAGCCGATGGCATCGCGGAAGGGACCGTAAAAGGCAGAGGCGTATTTCGCGGCATAGGCCATGATTTGGGTATTGGTGTGACCGGCGGCCTCTAAGCCGTTGCGGATGGCAGCAACACGCCCGTCCATCATGTCGGAAGGGGCAATGATGTCGCAGCCGGCTTCCACCTGGACCAGAGATTGTTTCACGAGGATTTCAACAGTCTCATCATTGAGGATCACATTACCGTCCATCACACCGTCATGGCCATGGCTTGTATAGGGATCGAGGGCCACATCACACAGCACGCCAATGTTCGGCACGGCCTGCTTGATTGCGCGGACCGTGCGGCAAACGAGATTGTCCGGGTCCATCGCCAGGTCACCACCCGGTGTCCGACCTTCTGAGTCTGTGTAGGGAAAGAGCGCAAGGACGGGGATGCCAATCTCTGCCGCTGCTTCCGCCGATTTCACCACTTCGTCGATCGAAAGGCGATCGACACCGGGCATTGTGGAGACGGGTTCTCTGCCTGATCCATTAAAAACAAAGAGAGGCCAGATTAGATCATCTATACTGAGCTTGTTCTCCGACACGAGGCGTCTTGACCAATCGCTATGGCGGTTGCGGCGCATACGGGTGCTGGGAAATGTCGGATTTGTGGGCACGGGCTCAGGCTCTCAGTTCTTAATTATGATGGTTCTGTCATATCGGCTGGGGGCCACGCTGGCAACATTCCGTAGGGTCCGCTTTGTCAGAAAAGGCTTGTTTGACAGGGGATTACCGGGCTTTTATCACCCGCAGAGCGAGATGCGTGCTTCAACTACGTATCCCCGAGGGAGGTGCCGCTTTGCAGTTTGATTTGTCAGAGGAACAGCACGCGTTTCAGGACGTCGCGCGTGGGTTCGCCCAGGACGAGCTGGCGCCTTACGCCGCTGAGTGGGATAGGGAAGCCATCTTCCCGATTGAAACGATGCGGAAGGCCGCAGCGCTTGGTTTTGCAGGCATCTATGTGCGCGAAGATGTGGGCGGGTCAGCGCTTACCCGTCTTGATGCGGCCTTGATCTTTGAGGCGCTTTCAGCCGGGTGCACATCTACCGCTGCCTATATGTCGATCCATAATATGGCGTCCTGGATGATTGATCGCTTCGGATCGGATGAGCAGCGGTCGAAATGGCTGCCTGATCTTACCTCCATGGCCAAAATTGCGAGTTATTGTTTGACGGAGCCCGGTTCCGGATCAGATGCGGCATCGCTCAGGACAAGAGCCATCCGGGACGGGGATCACTATGTCCTCAATGGCTCGAAAGCTTTTATCTCCGGAAGCGGCACCTCAGATGTCTATGTCTGCATGGTGCGCACCGGCGTGGATGGGCCAAAAGGGGTGTCCTGTCTGGTCGTAGAAAAAGGCACGCCGGGCCTTTCCTTTGGCGCAGCTGAAAAGAAGATGGGCTGGAACAGTCAGCCAACTGCTGCCGTGATCTTTGAAGATGCCCGTGTGCCTGTTGAGAATCTTATTGGGGAAGAAGGCCAGGGTTTCAAAATCGCGATGATGGGGCTTGATGGCGGGCGCTTGAACATCGGGGCCTGTTCACTCGGTACCGCTCAGACGGCACTTGAGACTGCCAAAGCCTATATGCTGGAGCGCAAGCAATTTGGTCGCCCGCTGGCTGACTTTCAGGCGCTTCAGTTCAAGCTGGCGGATATGGCAACTGAGCTCGAAGCTGCGCGCCTGCTTCTCTATCAGGCTGCCGTGAAGGTGGATGCGAAAGCGCCTGATGCGACCATGCAGGCGGCTATGGCAAAACGCTTTGCGACCGACGCGGGCTTTAATGTCGTCAATGAAGCGCTGCAGATCCATGGCGGCTATGGCTATCTCAAAGATTATCCGCTCGAACGTCATTTGCGCGATGTACGTGTGCATCAAATCCTCGAAGGCACCAATGAAATCATGCGCGTCATCATCGCGCGCGAGATGTTGAAAGACTGAAGACCGAAATGAGTGAAGAGCCGGAAATTCTGTTTGAGCAACGCGGGCCAATTGGCATTGTGACTCTCAACCGCCCAAAGGTGTTGAATGCGCTTACCTATAATATGGTGAAGCAGCTTCACCCCCAGCTTGAGCAATGGGCAGACGATGACTCCATTACTACGGTCGTCATTCAGGCAGTGGGCGAAAAGGCCTTCTGTGCTGGTGGTGACATTCGGGTGCTTCATGATCAGGGGAAAGCTGGTTCACCGGAGGTGATTAATTTCTATCGTGATGAGTACCGGCTCAATCGATATATCAAGCGCTATCCAAAACCCTATGTGGCGCTTATGAGCGGGATCAATATGGGCGGTGGTGTCGGCGTGTCGGTTAATGGAAGCCACCGCGTGGCTTCTGAACGTCTGACGTTCGCCATGCCTGAAACGGGGATCGGATTGTTTCCCGATGTTGGTGGTACTTATTTTCTGCCGCGCTGTCCTGGTGAAGTGGGCATGTATCTGGGGCTTACCGGCGCGCGTCTGAAAGTTGCCGATGCTATCTATGCTGGGATCGCAGACGCTTTCGTGCCCGCAGACAGACATGAGGCTCTTCTTGCTCGGCTTGTTGATGGTGCAGCTGTGGATGCTGCGATAGCTGCAGAAACAGAGGCAACGGATGACGCGCCTCTTGCTCAATTGCAGGGCCCAATCGATGCTGCATTCAGTGCTGATAGTGTGGACGACATTCTCCAAAGGTTAGATGCCGACGCTAGCGAGTGGGCAACAAAAATGGCTGAAACCATTCGATCCAAATCACCTCTGTCAACGCGCGTGGCTTTTGGCCAGATCCGCGCAGGCGCGGAGCTTGATTTCGAAGATTGCATGTCGCTCGAATTTCGACTGACAAACAGGTTCATGGCGGCCCCCGACTTCTACGAAGGTGTGCGGGCTGTGGTGATTGATAAAGATCAGGCGCCAAAGTGGCAGCCTGCATCTCTGGACGCTGTGACAGACGAGCAGGTGGCGGCTTACTTCTCGTCGCTTGGCGAGAATGAGCTGACGTTCGACTGAACTTATTTCCGGGAGGCGAGAGATGGCGAAGATTGGATTTATCGGGCTGGGCAATATGGGCGGGCCCATGGCTCAGAACCTTATTAAGGCTGGTCATGATCTGACGGTTTGTGACCTGTCTGCCGACGCTGTCAAAAAGGCAACGGATGCAGGCGCCTCCGCAGCTGCTTCTGCTTCTGATGTCGCAAGGGGCGTTGATGCTGTCGTGACAATGCTGCCCGCAGGTGCACATGTTTCGTCTGTGTATTTGGGTGAAGACGGTCTTCTTGCTGCTGCTG
The DNA here is from genome assembly GCA_002695905.1 of Parvibaculum sp. Lineage (GTDB taxonomy): Bacteria > Pseudomonadota > Alphaproteobacteria > Parvibaculales > Parvibaculaceae > Mf105b01. The sequence goes on along the minus strand of NZQM01000193.1, from coordinate 27,029 downwards.
ACAAAGGAACATTGTTCATCGACTCTTCAACAATCGATGTGGCGACAGCACGCGCGGTCATCTCAGAAGCGCAAGCTGCGGGCATGCAGATGATTGACGCGCCGGTGTCCGGCGGTGTTGGTGGTGCAGAAGCGGGCACGCTGACCTTCATGGCCGGTGGCGAGGAAGCCGCCTTTGCGGCGGCAAAACCGTATCTCGACATTATGGGGCAAAACATTTTTCATGCAGGCGCGGCGGGCAATGGGCAGGTCGCCAAGGTTTGCAACAATATGCTGTTGGGCATTTCCATGATCGGCGTGTCGGAAGCCTTCGTGCTCGCTGAAAAACTGGGTCTCGACGGTCAGACCCTGTTCGATATTTCTTCAACTGCGTCAGGTCAGTGCTGGTCGATGACGTCTTATTGCCCGGTTCCAGGCCCAGTCCCGAGCTCTCCGGCCAACCGGAACTATCAGGCGGGCTTTACCGCTGGCATGATGTTGAAGGACCTGCGACTGGCTCAGGAGGCTGCCCAAAGTGCCAAAGCGGCGACGCCGCTTGGAGCGCAGGCGGCAGCTCTTTACAGCCTCATGGAGTCCAGTGGGCATGAGCAAGTTGATTTTTCCGGCATCATCAAGCTGTTGAAGGGCGACCTTTAGATCCATTGCCAGTGATTTGGGTTGGGTGGGCTTAACCAAGACTTAGGGTGTAGTGGTTAGTTTTCTACTCGTATAACGCGAGGAAAAGAAAATGACCCCAACAGAAATCGGACTTGTTCAAGGCTCATTCGAAGCCGTTAAACCCATTGCGGACAAAGCTGCGGCGCTCTTTTACGGACGGCTGTTTGAGATCGCTCCTGAGGTGAAGCCGCTTTTTTCAGGGGATATGGAAGAGCAGGGTCGAAAGCTGATGAAGACGCTGACGATTGCTGTAGCAGGTCTTAATGATCTTAATTCCCTGGTGCCCGTCGTGCAGAAGCTTGGGCAGGGACATGTGGCTTATGGTGTTAAGCCTGAGCATTACAACAAAGTCGGTACAGCACTCTTGTGGACTTTGGAACAGGGTCTCGGTGAGGCTTATACGCCGGAAGTTGATGCTGCTTGGAAACATACTTACCAAATCCTTTCCGACGCAATGATAGGCGCAGCCTATGGTCAAGCCGCTGAATGATCGATGTGTAGGGAAAACATCCCCAAATTTAGGCCAAATTTGAGGTTCTGATTAAGCCACCATTAGGACGCCGCATGTAGTGTGGCAGTTATGGGTTTGCGGCGTTCTGAGTTGAGTTTGCCGCGAGAGCGGATTTGTAGAGGTTTGTTCCATGAGTGCGATGATTGAAGAAGCAGAAACAAGTGAGCCAAGGAGTGCTTCCCCGGAAGCGCGCGAGGCCTACCTGACGGCGCTGACATTTGTTGAGCGGCTTCACCGTCGTTTGCTGGATGTGATCAAGGATGAACTTGATCGCAGTGGTAATGTTGAAATCAACAGCGTGCAGGCGCTGCTATTGTTCAATATTGGCGACCAGGAAATGACTGCTGGCGAATTGCGGTCACGGGGTCACTATCTCGGATCGAATGTTTCTTACAATCTGAAGAAGCTTGTCGAGGCTGGCTATATCAACCATCAGCGTTCAGAGATGGACCGACGGTCCGTCCGTGTTCGCCTGACCCAAAAAGGTCGGGAAATCTGCGACACAATTGACACGCTTTACAATCGTCATATCGACACGATTTCCGAAGTGGGTGACGTGAGCCAGGAAGAGCTTGAGGTGATCAATAAAACGCTGAATAAGCTTGAACGCTTCTGGACTGATCAGATCCGTTTCCGCCTCTGATTTGGATCATATCTGTTTCTATTTGTGCCGTTTCCATGCAGGTGGGAGCGGCACAAATGCATTTACGGACTGTTGGTAATCCACATATTCGGGTTTTGCTCGCGCCATGCGGCGTTCCAGCAGAGCAACTCCGGAAACGCGGAGCAGCAGGAAAGTCATGAGGGCCGGGCTTATGATCGTGAAAAAGCCGTAGGGCGCATCTGCGGCGATGAAAAACAAGCCCCACCACAGGCAGGCATTGCCAAAGTAGTTAGGATGGCGACTCCAGGACCACAGGCCGTGTGACATGATCTTACCTTCGTTGGTGGGGTCGGCTCTGAAGTCTCTTAATTGTGCATCCGCCAATGCTTCTGTGACGAAACCAAGTGTGAAGAGGATGCTACCGAGTGCTGTGAAATAGCCGAAAGATGCCCCCGCACTTTCTGCGATACCAACTTGGAGTGGCATTGAGACGAGCCACATGAGGCCGCCCTGAAGACCATAGACGGTGATCAGTGAGCGTCTGCCAAATGAAGGGCCTGCTTTCTTACGCATGGCTATATAGCGGGCGTCTTCTTTACGTCCATGGGTTAGCCATCGACCGGCCAGGTGTGTGCCCAGGCGAATGGACCACAAGCAGGCAAAGGCAGTGAGAAGAAGCCCCGACGGGCCGGGTGCTTCGGTGAGGATAAAGGTTGTCAGCGCAACGATCCCAAATCCCGGTCCCCAGAAGATATCGATGATGCTCGCATCGCGAATCCTGATACTCACACACCAGAGAACGAACAAGCTGACGGCAATCACGGCTAAATTTATTGTCAGTGTTTGCACCATATACTGGATTTACCCTTTTTCTTATGGGGCTTTTGATTAAGTGAAGCATGGCCTCTAATTTGCGTGCATCATGGCAAACTGTTGCCGAACAAACAAAAATTGTCTCAAAGAGGCAATTAACCCTATTTGTGCTTTGACTCTGGTGTGCCGAAAATGAACGCTAACAGACGTAAATTCGAGACAGGCCGCGGGGGCAGCACTGTGACACATGTCGCAAAGACATCTTTCGACTACTTGATCTTAGCTGCGAGTGCCATTTTCGTGGGCGCCGTACTTTTCTTTACCTCGCCCGCATCGGCAGATAATGCGTTCAATCCTTGGGAACAGCAGTGGGTTGACCCCTGGAATCCAAGTTCTGAAGCCCTCATTCCAGATACGCCTACCTCGCGCTCAAGCGTGCCGACGCTCGGGGATGCCGGCTTCTGGCCGGTGCTTCGCGCGATGTCGATGTATGAGCAGATTGAGGAATGGGGCGGCTGGAAGTCGATCCCGAACGGTGAGAAAATTGAACTGGGCGACCGGGATGACCGCGTCCCCCTTATTCGCGAACGTCTTGTGGCGACGGGCGACCTGGCAATTTCGGGCGGAGACCCGGCAGTCTATGATGAGCACGTATATGAAGGCACGCGACGGTTTCAAAGTCGTCATGGCCTGACACCCGATGGTGTCATTGGACCCAAGACAATTGATACAATGAATGTGCCTGTGTCGAAGCGGATCAAGCAACTGGCCATCAATCTGCAGCGGATGAACGAGGTATCCGAGAATCTTGGGCGGCGATATGTGTTCGTGAATATTGCAGGCCAAGAAGTTGAAGCGGTTACGGATGGACGCGTTGACCTTCGACGCCGTGTTATCGTTGGTAAGGAAGACCGGCAAACGCCTGAAATCACCAGTGAGATCACTTTTCTCGCCTTCAACCCCTATTGGTATGTGCCCCGTAGCATCGTTGAAAAAGACCTGATCCCGAAGGTGCGCCGAAATCCTGGCTATTTCGAACGGCTAGGAATCCGCGTTTATCGAGGCGGTCGCGAGGTCAGCGCGCGCTCAGTTAATTGGTATCGCACCGGTGCGGGCGAGGTGCGACTGCGTCAGGATCCAAGCCCTAGAAACTCGTTGGGGACTGTGAAGATCCACTTCAACAATCCCTATGCTGTCTACCTTCATGATACGCCGTCCAAGAGCCTTTTTGGTCGTGCAGAACGGACCTACAGTTCCGGCTGTGTTCGTGTTGAGGATGTTCATGACCTGACAGAGTGGCTGTTGAGCGAAACGGAAGGGTGGGACCGGGCTCGTATCGATGGCTTGGTCAATCAAGGTAATCGTCGAGATGTGTCGCTTGCTCAGCCGGTTCCGGTGTATCTGCTCTATCTTACTGCGTGGGTGGATGATGGCGGTGTCGTGAATTTCCGTGACGATGTTTATGACATTGACCGGCGGGTACGGACGTCTTCTCTCACCAGATAGGGCACCTACTTTAGGAGGGCCTTTTAATCCGCTGTGGATGGGCTCAGATTCCCATCTGAGGGGAGAGATGAATGGCGCGTCCTGCGAAGTTCCCGTACCTAGAATTTGGCGGTGTTCTGGCCTTTGCCCATCGTGGGGGTACGAGCACGCATCCTGAGAACACACTGCCTGCCTTTCAGCACGCGATTGATCTTGGCTACCGATATCTGGAAACAGACGTTCATGCGACGCGCGACGGCGTGTTGCTGGCTTTCCATGACGAGGAACTGGACCGGGTCACGGATATGACCGGCCGCATTGCCGAGATGGACTATGCGCAGGTAGCCAAAGCTCGTATTGACGGACGAGAACCCATTCCTTTGTTTGCGGAGCTTCTTGCCAGTTGGCCCGAGGCTCGGTTCAATATCGATCCGAAGCAGGATAATGCCGCTGAACCACTTGTGAAGGTGCTGAGCGACGGCAATGCTCTCGACCGCGTGTGTGTCACCTCGTTCTCCGACAGGCGCACAGCGGGGATTAGGGATATATTGGGGCCACGTCTGTGTACAGGGCTAGGGCCGCTGGGGACCGCGAGGATGCGGTTTTCAAGCCTTTCGGGGCCACTCGCAGGTATTTGGGGGAGTTTTCCACAAGGGTGCTTGCAGATACCCACACACCAGTTTGGTGTTCGCCTTGTTGACCCTCGTTTGGTCGCACACGCTCACGAACAGGGTCTTCAGGTGCATGTCTGGACCATTGATGATGCCCAAGAAATGCGACGACTACTCGATTTGGGCGTTGACGGGGTGATGACAGACAGGCCGGAAGTGCTTAAATCTGTTCTGGAAGAGCGGGGTGAGTGGCGGTAAACCACCGGTTCTAGTATTTGGCGATATTTTCTGCGACAATTCGCGAGTGGCAAGGGTTGCGGAAATCTGCAGATTTCCTTGCGTGTTGGAATGCGTTAACGGACTATAAACCATAAACGACCACTCTTCCTGTGGTGGCATGCCGGTTTAAGGGCAACTAGAAGTGGAATAGACGATGGACTATGAAGGCAAGCTGTCGGAAGCGTTGGCTTCGCTGCGGATCGAGGGGCGATACCGAGTTTTTGCTGATATTGTTCGCCATCGCGGTAGCTTTCCTCGCGCGACATTTCATGCGCCGGAGGGCGAGAAAGAGATCGTTGTCTGGTGCTCAAACGACTATCTGGGCATGGGGCAAAATGAGCTTGTGACAGCAGCGATGCATGAAGCCGTTGACCTTGTCGGTGCTGGTTCTGGGGGCACGCGCAATATCTCAGGAACGACGCACTACCACGTTGAGCTTGAGAAAGAGATCGCAGACCTTCACCAGAAGGAATCAGCTCTGCTCTTTACCTCAGGATATATCGCCAATGATGCGACACTCAGCACTTTGGCGCGGGTCTTTGGGGATTGCTTGACGATTTCCGACGAGCTCAATCATGCGTCCATGATTGAAGGCATTCGGCGCAGCGGCGGCCCAAAACGGGTTTGGCGTCATAATGATCTTGAGCACCTTGAAGAGCTGCTGCAGTCGGCACCGCCAGAACAACCTAAGATTGTGGCGTTTGAATCTGTCTATTCGATGGATGGTGACATTGCGCCCATCGGTGAGATATGTGACCTCGCCCACAAATATGGTGCGCTGACTTATCTGGATGAAGTCCATGCGGTTGGCCTTTATGGCCCGCGCGGCGGTGGGATTGCTGAGCGGGACGGTGTCCTTGATAAGGTCGATATTATTGAAGGGACGCTTGCCAAGGGATTTGGCGTCATGGGCGGTTATATCGCCGCTAGCGAAGCGGTCGTCGATGTCGTTCGGTCTTATGCACCAGGGTTTATCTTCTCGACGTCACTTTCGCCGGTTCTTGTCGCGGGTATTCTCGCAAGCGTTCGTCACTTGAAATCAAGCAATGTGGAGCGGGAGGTGCATCAAGAACGGGCAAAAACACTGCGCACAATGCTGTTGGACGCGGGCCTGCCGGTCATGATGTGCGAAAGTCACATTGTACCCGTGATGGTCAAGGACCCTGTTCTATGCAAGCAAGTAGCTGATGATCTGCTAAGCGATCACAACATCTACGTTCAACCGATCAATTACCCGACTGTGCCTCGCGGCACAGAACGTCTTCGTTTCACCCCATGTCCTCTTCATACGGACGAAATGATGGAGAGCCTGGTACATGCCCTTGATGAGGTGTGGACCCGGCGCAAGATCAGGCGTGCGGCGTAAGCTTCCTCGTTCCAACCGTGGAGAGGATGGAACGTCGAACACTCATGGGGGCGCTCGAGAGGTGTATTTCGAGCTCTATCCTGTTGGCGCCAGCATGAAAGTGTCAGCTGTTGATGGCGCCACTGGAACAGAGGTATCGATTGTTGGGCCGGCAAAACTACCGCAAGCCGAGCTTGAGCGTGTGGCGCTCAACAAGTTGAACTATGTCATGAATCATAAGGCAAATGAGACGGAGCAGTCAGCGCCTGCTCCTACGTCGGGAAAAGATGGCAAAGGGTGGGTTATCTAAGACCCGTCAGTCGCGCTTGCGGGGCGCGCTGTTTTGTCCAAGGCCGATCTTCTTCGCAAGCTTTGAACGCTGCGCCGCATAATTTGGGGCTACCATAGGGTAGTCAGCAGGAAGCCCCCATTTTGCGCGATATTCCTCGGGTGAAAGGCCATATCTGGACCTCAGGTACCGTTTCAGCATTTTGAGCTTCTTGCCGTCTTCCAGACAGATCAAATATTCTTCTGTTACTGATTCATCGACAGAAACAGCCGGTCCTTGTTGTGTCTGAGCGGTTCCAGCCTCATCCCCCAATGCAGCAAGCACACCGTGCACGGTGCGGATCATGTCCGGCAATTCATCCACCGCAAGAGAGTTGTTACTGACGTAGGCAGCAACAATTTCTGATGCAAACTGAAGTGTTGCAGGTGATGGGGGATCGTCACGATCACTCGGCATCTTGGAATCCGACAAGAATCTGAACCAGATATCAATGAACCAATACTTGTCAGGTGTATCGCAAAGGATGCAAGATTAATCAAGTATTTCTTCGAACTATTTGAAAAGTGATCACGATGCTTTTTGTAAAACGCCCATATGTTTGATGATCTTTGGTATTAACCGAGCAAAAAACCTGGGTTTGTTCATGGGGCGGAGCTAGGTGAACAGACGCGGTGAAGTCTGTTCTGGTTGGAAAGTGCCTAGGTGTTTTTTGGCGTGTCCCAGCTTGTGCGGCGTTGGCGCAGGCTGGCTATATGTGGTAACTAGCGCGCCTTACATCAACGCAATCTGACTCTGGGCCCGACCCCCTGTTTACCATCTGGGTTCGCCCTCCAGTGACAGTTTCAGAAAAAGGTTTCAGACATGGCCGTCTCCAGCCCCGCAAGCATGGATACCCCGTCTTCGCAGTTCTTTAGTCGGTCATTGGAAGATAGTGACCCAGAGATTTTTGGTGCGATCAAACGTGAACTAGGTCGTCAGCAAAATCAGATTGAGCTGATTGCTTCGGAAAATATCGTCTCCAAAGCGGTGCTTGAAGCCCAGGGCTCCGTTCTGACCAATAAGTATGCCGAAGGTTATCCCGGGCGCCGATACTACGGTGGGTGTGAGTTTGTTGATGTAGCCGAAGAGCTCGCTATTGAGCGTGCGAAACAACTTTTCAACTGCGCCTATGTAAATGTTCAACCCAATTCTGGCAGTCAGGCAAACCAGGGCGCTCTGATGGGCATGATTAAGCCCGGTGACACGATCCTGGGCATGAGCCTTGCGGCTGGTGGACACCTGACACATGGCGCGAAGCCCAACCAATCGGGCAAATGGTTTAACGCGGTCCAGTATGGCGTTCGCTCACAGGACCATTTGATTGATATGGATGAGGTGGAGAGCTTGGCGAAAGAACACAAGCCGCAGCTCATCATTGCCGGGGGTTCTGCCTATCCACGCGTTATCGATTTTGCTGCATTTCGTCGGATTGCAGACAGTGTGGGCGCCTATTTGATGGTGGACATGGCGCACTTTGCGGGTCTCGTTGCTGGCGGAGTTCACCCAAGTCCCTTGCCTTATGCAGATGTTGTGACGACAACGACTCACAAGACATTGCGCGGTCCGCGGGGCGGCATGATCCTTTCCAATAATGAAGAGCTCGGCAAAAAATTCAATTCGGCCATTTTCCCAGGCATCCAAGGCGGACCGTTAATGCACGTTATCGCTGGCAAGGCGGTGGCGTTTGGTGAAGCCTTGCGACCGGGGTTTAAGTCTTACGCTGGTCAGATTATCGAAAATGCCCGCACACTTGCAGGCACTCTGGTTGAAAACGGCCTTGATATTGTTTCCGGCGGGACCGACACGCATCTGATGCTGGTGGATCTGCGGCCCAAGGGACAGACAGGGAATATTGCTGAAGCAAGCCTCGAGCGTGCCAACATTACCTGCAATAAGAATGGCATTCCGTTTGATCCGGAGAAGCCGGCGATAACGTCTGGGGTTCGTTTGGGTACACCTGCGGGCACGACCCGCGGGTTTGGGGTGGCTGAATTCCGGCTCGTGGGCGAACTGATTGCCCGGGTGCTTGACGGACTGGCTGCAAACGGCGCGGATAGGAATGCAGAGACTGAGGCGGCGGTGCGGGCCGAAGTTGACGCACTCTGCAGTCGTTTTCCAATCTATGGTGACGCATAATCGAGCCGAGCCGTGGTTCGAGAGGTTTCAATTGGCTGCGGCCAAACAGGGGAGTTTGAGGCAGCATGCGGTGCCCATATTGCGGAAACGAAGACACTCAGGTGAAAGATTCCCGTCCCACAGAGGACAATACGGCGATCCGGCGTCGGCGTTTTTGCCCTGGCTGTGGCGGCCGTTTTACCACGTTTGAGCGCATTCAGCTTCGAGAGCTTACAATCGTGAAATCCAGTGGTCGCAGGGTCCCGTTTGACCGGGATAAACTCATGCGCTCCGTGCAAGTTGCTATGCGCAAACGCCCGGTTGAGGCTGAGCGCGTCGAGCGTATGGTAAGCGGCATTGTCAGGCGCCTGGAAAGTATGGGTGAACCTGAGATTCCGTCTCAAGTCGTGGGCGAGCTGATTATGGAAGGGCTCCGCTCGTTGGATGATATTGCTTATGTGCGTTTTGCCTCAGTCTATAAAAACTTCCGGGAAGCCAAGGACTTTGAAGAAGTGCTTGGAGAGCTCTCCGGGCCCGGCGAAGACGACTGACGACAGTTTCTACAGGTTGGCTGGCACTAGTAATACGCTGCAGGGAGCGGTCCTGTGACGGTGGCTTTTGACGAGCAGATGATGCGGATTGCATTGGGCCTTGCTGAACGTGGCCTAGGGCGGGTCGCGCCTAACCCGGCCGTTGGGTGCGTGATCGTTGATGAGGCAGCAGGCACGATTGTCGGTCGAGGTTGGACGCAACCATCTGGCAGACCTCACGCAGAAGCCGAAGCTATTGCCCGTGCTGGCGCAGCCGCAAAGGGCGCCACGGCCTATGTCACTCTGGAGCCTTGCGCTCATACTGGTAAAACGCCTCCATGCGCACAAGCACTCATTGATGCAGGGATATCGCGAGTGGTCAGTGCCTTGAGAGATCCAGATCCGCGGGTTGTTGGCGCGGGGTATGCGATGCTCGCTGACGCAGGCATTGACGTTGTCGACGGTGTGCTTGCCACAGAGGCGGCGCTCCTCAATGAAGGGTTTCTGACGCGGGTCAGTTCCGGACGGCCCATGGTGAGCGTCAAGCTTGCAAGTTCCCTTGACGGACGGACTGCTACGCATACGGGACACAGTCAATGGATCACAGGCGAGCGCGCGCGGAATCGCGCGCACCTTATGCGGGCCCGCACAGACGCGATAATGGTCGGCAGCGCCACGGCTATTGTGGACGATCCCGATCTCACCTGCCGTCTTCCCGGCCTTGGTGATCGCTCGCCGCGTCGCATCGTTGCGGATGGTCGGCTTAGATTGCCGCTCACCTCCAAATTGGTCCGGACTGCGCATGAGGTACCGGTTTGGATTTTGACTTTTCCTGATGGAGAGGCAGCACGTCGTCAGGCATTTGAAGATTGCGGCGTTGTGCTTATTGATGTTCCTGCTGGGCCAGATGGCACAATGGACATGTCTGTCGCGCTCGCCTTGCTCGGCGAGCGGGGAGTTACGCGGCTGATGGTTGAAGGCGGATCACGTCTTGTGTCGTCGCTCATGCGGGCAGGACTGGTTGATCGGCTCGACTGGTTTCAGGCGCCTAAGATTATCGGTGGAGATGGATATCCGGCCTTGGCAGGGCTTGGCATTGATACAGTCGATCAAGCGCCGGGTTTTGAGCTGCTTGAAGTGCTCTCGCTCGGCGAAGATACGCTGCAAAGCTTTAGTGTGAAGAGGTAAGTACGGATGTTCACGGGAATTGTCACAGACGTTGGTAAGATCAGCACGATCGAGAAAAAGGGCGATATGCGTTATGTGATCGAGACGTCCTACGATCCAACGACCATTGCGCTCGGTGCCTCAATCATGTGCGACGGTTGCTGTCTGACCGTTGTGGAAAAAGGCACCATGAATGGGACCAATTGGTTTGCTGTGGATGTCTCCAAAGAAACGCTTGATTGTACGTCGCTCGCCGATTGGACAGAGGGACGATCAATTAATCTGGAACGCGCTCTGAAGGTCGGCGATGAGCTCGGTGGCCATATTGTCAGTGGCCATGTGGACTGTGTGGCTGAAATTACTGACATCCGGCGGGAAGGTGACTCCAAACGATTTACCTTTCGCGTCCCAACCGGCCAAAGATTTTTCATCGCGCCGAAAGGCTCTGTCACGCTCTCCGGCACCTCGCTTACCGTGAATGAGGTTGATGGGGATACGTTCGGCGTAAACATTATTCCGCATACCCAGGAGGTCACAACCTGGGGGCATGCAAAGGTTGGCGATAAGATCAACCTTGAAATTGACGTGCTGGCCCGCTATGTCGCGCGCCTGACACAAGAGGACTGAGACCCGTGTACAAAGAATTTCTATCGCCTATTGAAGAAGTGATCGAAGACGCCCGCAACGGCAAGATGTTTGTGCTTGTTGATGCTGAGGACCGGGAGAATGAGGGTGACCTTGTTATTCCAGCTCAAATGGCGACGCCAGAGACCGTCAACTTCATGGCGAAATATGGTCGTGGATTGATCTGCCTGTCCATGAACTCTGATCGGGCGAAGCAGCTCAATCTGGAACTCATGTCATCCAACAATCAATCGAGACATCAGACGGCATTTACGGTGTCGATTGAGGCACGGGAAGGGATCACGACCGGGATCTCCGCCCATGACCGGGCGCATACGATCACCGTGGCGATTGACCCCACAAAGGGTGCGACGGATATTGTCTCTCCAGGTCACGTGTTCCCCCTCGTCGCCCGTGACGGCGGCGTGCTTGTGCGCGCAGGGCATACAGAAGCAGCTGTCGATATTTCGCGCCTCGCGGGTCTCTATCCCGCCGGGGTTATTTGCGAGATCATGAATGATGATGGGACCATGGCGCGTCTGCCTGATCTCGTTCAGTTCGCCCAGCTTCATGGGCTGAAGATTGCAACGATTGCCGATCTCATTGCCTATCGACGTCGTCACGACAATCTTATTCATCGGGCGATTGAGACAGAGATTGAAAGTGAGTATGGCGGCACGTTCAACCTGAACGTTTATCTCAACACAGCCGAATATGCAGAACATATCGCGCTGACGATGGGTGATCTCACAACGCCGGAGCCTGCGCTGGTGCGGATGCATGCGATCAATGTGTTTGATGACATGTTGGGCGCGAAGGGCGGACGGAATAATCTCATTGAAGACTCGATGCGGACGATTGCTAAAGAAGGTCGCGGCGTCATCGTGCTGATCCGAGATACGACGGCAACAGTCGTCTCTGACATGCTTCTTCATAAGGGCGAGTCAGAAGAACAGGGGCCGCGGCGGCTCCGCGAATATGGGGTGGGTGCGCAGATCCTGCTCGACCTTGGGGTGCATGACATGATCTTGATGTCGGATACGCCGCGCCAGATTGTTGGGCTTGAAGGATATGGTCTGCGTGTGGTTGAGCAGCGCTCCGTCGACGGTGAAAAAGTTACCTCAAAAGATGCGGAAACAGTCTGATGTCGGGTAAGCATATTTTGATTGTTGAGGCGCGTTTCTACGACGATCTGGCAGATGAGTTGGCCCGGGGCGCCGTCGCCGAGATTGAGGCTCAAGACGGCACTTACGAACGTGTTGCGGTTCCGGGTGTCCTAGAGATCCCGGCAGCTGTGAAGGTCGCCTCTGACGCCAGCCGGGCCGGCGGCCTCGATAAGGCCTATGATGGCTACGTGACCCTTGGGGTCGTGATCCGTGGGGAAACAACGCATTATGACATTGTGTCGAATGAGTCGGCGCGCGCGCTGATGGATTTGACCATTAACGACAAGATCGCACTTGGAAACGGCATTCAGACCGTTGAAAACAATGATCAGGCCTGGGCACGGGCGAACGTCTCAGACAAAAATAAAGGTGGCGGAGCGGCGGCTGCGGCGCTAGCTATGGCGGCGTTGAAGCAACGATACGGCACAGGAGCGTAAACTCAGTATGTCGACTTCCAAGTCTGGAAAAGCCTCTCATAGAGCTGGCCGTAGTGCGGCGCGGCTTGCGGCCGTGCAAGCGCTCTACCAGATGGATGTAGCGCAAACCGACCTGGAAGATGTGATTGAGGAGTTTGTTCACCACCGTTTCGGCCGGGAAGTTGAAGGTGAGCTCTATCACGAAGCGGAAGAAGCCCATTTCGACGATGTCGTCCGAGGGGTGGTGCGTGAGCAAAAGACCATTGATGTTCGGATCAATAATGCGCTTGCCGATGGTTGGGTCCTGGCCCGGCTCGATAGTACGCTTCGTGCGACATTGAGGGCTGGGTGCTACGAGCTGCAGCGGAGCAAGGACATTCCTGGGAAGGTCGTGATCACCGAATATCTCGACATTGCCAAAGCCTTTTTTGAAAATGATGAGCCTAAGGTGGTGAACGCTGTCTTGGACCGGGTTGCACGTGCGATCCGGCCGCAGGAATTTGGGCAGGCGAGCGCCTGACATGGAGTGGGGCGGGGACGCAGATGCGATGCCCGATGAATTCTCACTGATCGAGCGTTTGTTCGATCCGCTGGCTGGACTTGAGGGGCTTGGACTCAAGGACGATGCGGCGGTTTTTGAACCGCGCGCCGGGTATGATCTCGTATTCACCAAAGATGCTATTGCGGAAGGGCGTCATTATCTTCCCGGCGACCCAGCCGATACCGTTGCCAAAAAGCTCTTACGGGTGAACCTCTCTGATTTGGCGGCAAAAGGCGCGACCCCACGGGGGTACCTTTTATTCTGTGCTTGGTCTGGAGATACGTCTCTTGATTGGATGCAAGCATTTGCCGATGGCCTCAAGGAGGATCAATCCAAATTTGGGCTTGCATTGTGGGGCGGGGATACGATCAGGGCTGTTGGTCCATCTGTTTTCTCTCTGACAGCCATTGGTGAGGTGCCCTCCGGTCAAATGGTGACGCGCTCGGGCGCGGCGGTCGGCGATGATCTGTGGGTGACTGGAGCCATTGGCGACGCTGCTCTCGGTCTCCTGGCCGCGCAGGGCAAATATGGTGCCGTTGAGCAAGGGGATAGGGACTATCTGATCAGCCGGTACCGCATCCCTCAGCCGCCGGTCGCCTTTGGAAGAGAGTTACGGGGAATTGCATCAGCAGCCCTTGATCTATCCGACGGACTGTTGGGCGATCTGGAGCATTTGTGCTCTGCGTCTCAGGTTGGCGCACGGCTTAACCGCGCTGCCATACCATTGTCAACGGCATTCACGGCGTGCTTGGCCTCCTCTGAAGAATTCTGGCGGTTAGTCTATGGGGGTGGTGATGATTACCAGATCCTCTTTGCAGCTCCCCCAGAGCACCAGGAACGCATAGTGGATCTCGCCCGTGCAGTAGATGTCCAGGTGAGCTGCATTGGACGTCTGACTAAGGACCAGGACATTGTTGTGTTGGATGAAGCGGGGCACCCGGTTGAAGCAGCGCTCGCTGGGTTCACCCACTTCTAGTGAGCTTTGAGGTTTTAAGCCGGCCCAAAACAAGGCTGTTAACTAACTGGCCGAAATGAGCGCTGATTTGACCTTGGTGATGGTCAGGGTATGTCCTAGCGTCGAAGTATGTCTCAAATAGAATCTTCTCAGAACGACCATCTTGCGAAGCGAAACACCTTTCTTCTCTCCGGTGGCCAGGCGCTTTACGGCTCTAACATGGCCATTCTCATCACGCTCAGCGGGCTTGCGGGAGTCTATCTATCGCCCGACCCGGCTTATGCAACATTGCCGATTAGCGCCATGGTTGTCGGCACAGCGCTTTCGACTGTCCCGGCCTCGCTTTTCATGCAACGCACAAGTCGTCGGCGTGGCTTCATGCTGGGCACCGCGGCTGGCGTGTTCGGTGCAGCGCTTGCGATGACCGCGTTATTTGGGAATTCCTTTCCGCTTTTTTGTATGGCGCTCTTCATAAGCGGCATTTATCAGGCTTTTGCTGGATATTACCGGTTTGCCGCTGCCGACACGGCCAGCGAAGAATTCCGCCCGAGGGCAATTTCCTGGGTGATGGCCGGTGGGGTCGCGGCGGCATTTGTCGGTGCACAGCTTGTGGCGCTCTCAAGTGACTGGTTAGGCCCCGTCCCCTTTGTCGGTGGGTATGCCACTGCCGTTATTCTCAGCCTCATTGCCTTTGTCGTGATGTCATTTCTCACGATCCCGAAGCTCAGCGCGGATGAGCAGGCGAATACCGGGAGACCCTTACTAGAAATTTTCGCCCATCAAAAGGCCATTGTTGCTGTGGCTTGTGGCATGGTCGGATACGGGATCATGACGCTGGTGATGACAGCTACGCCCATCGCCATGGTTGGATTTGGCTTGAGTGTCAATGACGCCGCTTTTGTCATTCAGTGGCACATATTTTCCATGTTCGCGCCAAGCTTTTTTACTGGCAATTTGATTGCTCGTTTCGGTGTGGAGCGGATTCTCGGTACGGGCTTGCTGTTGCTTGCCGGCTGTGGCTTGGTGGCTCTGGGTGGTCTAGAGATTGAACGTTTCGTAAGTGCACTGATCCTCCTTGGGCTAGGCTGGAATTTCACATTTATCGGCGCGACGACGCTGCTGACGGAGTGTTACAGTGCCGCAGAGCGGAGCAAGACGCAGGCCGCGAATGATCTAATAGTTTTCGTGGTGGTCGCAATCGCGTCTTTTGGGTCAGGTGGATTGCTTAACGGCTTCGGTTGGGATGCTGTGCACTATGCGCTCTTTCCGTTTGTTGGAGCAGCGCTCCTCCTCTTGCTTTGGTTTGTCCTCCAACAAAAAGGAACGGCTGCTTAGGTGCGGCACTATGGTTAAGGAAATGACAAGACCTTCTCTGGATACTGGCGCGAATGCGGTCGATCTAGGAAGCCTTTCATGGGACCAGTCGGTGAAGTTCTGAAGGATGCGCCTTTAGAGTGCGGTGCCTGCAACAAATGCTGCAGAAAAAACCCCGGCATTTTTCTGATTCCAGAACATGGGGATGATCCGGGTCTCTACGAAGGTCATCTGGACGTTATTGATGGGCGTCCCATTCTAAAAACCAAATCAAACGGCGATTGCATCTACCTTGACCTAGAAAAGGGATGCACGAACTACAATAACAGACCCAATGTCTGTCGCATCTATGATTGTCGCTCTGACTACATGCAGTGGCTTGCTAAGCCCAGGACGGAGCGCAGAGCGATGATGAAGTCCGGTCTTTTGAATCAGAGCGTGCAGAAAGAGGGCCGCCAGCGGCTTAAAGCAGTTTTGAGTCGCAACGCGTCAACGATCGCGGCTGACTAGCGGTATGTTTCGGAAGCGATGCATGGGATAACCTTGAAGCAATCATCAGTTTGCACCCGATAGAAAGTGGCGCCTGCAAAAGTTGTTGCCAAACAATCCTGGGATCCAGATTTCGCCTGAATTTGGTGATGACCCAAGCTTCTACGGCTGACACACTGAAGAGATAGAGGGGCAGCTGGTCCTGAAACGATAGGACAATGGCGATTGCGTTTATCTTGATTCGATAGCCGGGTGCACAAATTGCGAGAATCGCCCCAGCATATGCCGCAGTTTCGATTGCCGCTGGGGTATTTGCATTGGATGAGCCGGAGTCGAAAAGAGCGTCCGGCAGCAAAAAAAAGCGGTGCAGTTGAACCAAAAGGTGCGGCTAGAGGGCGCGAGGCAGCTTTGCCACAGCATTGATTTGACCAAAGCGGGAACCAGCGTTCCCTGACGCTTCGTCGCGGAACCCTGACTTTAATACATTTCTTAGCTGTATCGCTGGCGACCAAGTCAGCCTCCCAATTTAGGATTTGGCCAGCTATTGCCGCACAAGCTTTCCGGCGTTGCATGGTTGCGCCCATGGTTAAGGTTTGGCACTCTTCTGCCCATCTTAGGGGAGGGGGCATCCAACTAGGAGGTGGTTGGGGAACCCTTGTCTCATATCAGAAGTTCAATCCTATAAAGGGATAAGGAAAAACTATGAGCACGTCTTTGTGGGCAATCATTGGATCTGGAGCCTTGGCCGTTTTATACGGTATCTGGGCATCACGTTCAGTGATGGCAGCCGACGCGGGTAACGCGCGGATGCAGGAGATCGCGTCAGCGATCCAAGAGGGGGCTAGCGCTTACCTTAATCGTCAATACCGCACGATTGGATATGTGGGTGTTGTCATCTTTGTTGCAGTTTGGTTGCTGCTGGGTATGACCGTGGCAATTGGCTTTGCCATCGGTGCCATTCTTTCCGGCGCTGCCGGTTATATCGGCATGCTCGTCTCTGTACGGGCGAATGTGCGGACGACGCAGGCGGCGAGCGAAAGCCTTGCAGCTGGTCTCTCCATTGCGTTTAAGTCTGGGGCTGTTACGGGCATGTTGGTCGCAGGTCTCGCACTTCTGGCTGTGACGGTTTATTTCGGTTTTCTTACCGGCCCGATGGGTTTGGAAGCTGGATCGAGAACGGTGATTGATGCGCTCGTTGCGCTTGGATTTGGTGCGTCGTTGATTTCGATCTTTGCCCGTCTTGGTGGCGGTATCTTTACCAAAGGTGCTGACGTAGGTGGTGACCTGGTTGGTAAGGTTGAAGCGGGTATTCCTGAGGATGACCCTCGGAACCCAGCAACGATCGCTGATAATGTCGGTGATAATGTTGGCGACTGTGCTGGTATGGCAGCTGACTTGTTTGAAACCTATGCAGTGACAATCGTCGCGACCATGGTTCTGGCGTCGATCTTCTTCGCTGGCGAGAATGCTGTGAACATGATGATCTATCCGCTCGCTATCGGCGGTTCCTGCATCATTACCTCAATCATTGGCACGTTCTTCGTACGCCTTGGCTCGAGCCAGTCCATCATGGGCGCGCTTTACAAGGGCTTCGTGGCTTCAGCGGTCCTATCGCTTGGGGCTCTCTACTATGTCACAGAACGCCTTGTCGGCTTTGCTACGGAACTCACTGTTGCAGACCAGACCTTTACCGGTCAGGACCTGTTCCTGTGCGGTGTTAGCGGTCTTATCATTACAGGTCTGATCATCTGGATCACTGAGTACTACACAGGAACGAACTATCGTCCTGTGAGGTCCGTGGCTGCTGCCTCTGAAACAGGACATGGCACCAACGTTATCCAGGGGCTGGCTGTTTCGATGGAAGCAACAGCTCTACCTGCGATCGTAATCGTGGTGGGTATCATCGTGACTTATACGCTGGCAGGTCTCTTCGGGATTGCCATTGCGGTTACGACGATGCTGGCACTTGCCGGTATGGTTGTGGCGCTCGATGCGTTTGGTCCTGTGACTGACAATGCAGGTGGTATTGCTGAAATGGCAGAACTTCC
This sequence comes from Parvibaculum sp., assembly GCA_002695905.1. Taxonomy (GTDB): domain Bacteria; phylum Pseudomonadota; class Alphaproteobacteria; order Parvibaculales; family Parvibaculaceae; genus Mf105b01. The sequence continues at coordinate 9,032 of NZQM01000193.1, read as the reverse complement.
CGAGGACGTTCGGAAAACAACGGATGCTCTCGATGCTGTGGGCAATACGACCAAGGCTGTGACCAAGGGCTATGCGATTGGTTCAGCTGGCCTTGGGGCTCTTGTGCTGTTCGCCGCCTATACGCAGGACTTGACAGTGTTTGCCGCCAACCCTGAGCAATATCCATACTTTGCAGGTGTCGTTGCGGACTTCTCCTTGTCCAATCCCTACGTTGTGGTTGGTCTCTTTATCGGTGGTTTGCTGCCTTACCTCTTTGGGTCCATGGGCATGATGGCTGTTGGCCGTGCTGCTGGTGCAATTGTTGAGGAAGTGCGTCGTCAGTTTAAAGAGAAGCCAGGCATCATGCAGGGCACTGAGAAGCCTGATTATGGTGCAGCGGTTGACCTTCTAACGAAGGCTGCGATCAAGGAAATGGTGATCCCATCCCTGCTGCCGGTTCTCTCGCCGGTCGTGCTGTATTTCATTGTGCTCGCTGTTGCAGATAAGTCTGCCGCCTTCTCAGCGGTTGGGGCGATGCTGCTTGGTGTGATTATCACCGGTCTCTTCGTTGCGCTCTCCATGACCGCCGGTGGTGGTGCATGGGATAATGCGAAGAAGTACATTGAAGATGGCAATCATGGTGGCAAAGGCTCAGAAGCCCATAAGGCTGCTGTGACAGGCGACACTGTTGGTGACCCTTATAAGGACACTGCAGGTCCAGCCGTGAACCCAATGATCAAGATCACGAACATTGTGGCTTTGCTGCTGCTCGCGGTCCTCGCTCACTAATCAAGTCAGCTTTGAAACAAAAAGAAACCCCGCGAGGATTGCTCCTCGCGGGGTTTTTCTCTTGTTTTGCCGCATTTTCGAACCATAAAAGTCTGCAACTTTTGTTGAAAAGGCTTTGAGCCCTGCCGCTGATTATCCAGCGAGAGACTTGCCAGTTGAGCCCAGGTCGTCACATGCGATAAGCAGGCGATCAACGATGCCTTCCTCGCCTTTGCGCAGCCAGGCGCGAGGGTCGTATTTCTTCTTGTAGGGCTCGTCTGTTTCTGGATCGATCTGATATTTGAACGCTTTGGGGTTTTCCTCGACGTATTTGCCAACTTGTTCAGAGAAAGCAAACTGTGTGTCGGTGTCGATGTTCATTTTGAAGACGCCATAGCCGACAGCTTCTGTGATCTTGGCTTTCTCCGAGCCAGACCCGCCATGGAAGACAAAGTGAAGCGGGTGGTCGTTTCCGGTTTTTTCCGCTGCTGAGACTGCTTCCTGAGACGCTTTCAGGATCTCGGGGCGTAGTTTGACATTCCCTGGCTTATAGACACCGTGAACATTCCCGAATGCTGCAGCAACCGAGAAGTGGCCAAGTGGGGCCAGACGACGATAGGCGGTTAGAACTTCATCTGGCTGGGTATAGAGCTTGTCATTGTCGACTTCATCAAGGTCTTTCCCTATGCCATCTTCTTCACCACCAGTTACACCCAGTTCAATCTCGAGGCTCATGCCGATGGGCGCCAGACGCTTTAGCAGGCGTTCGCACTCAGCAAGATTGTCTTCGAGGCTTTCTTCGGAAAGATCGAGCATGTGTGAGCTAAAGAGGGGTTTGCCTGTTGCTTTGAAGCGTTCTTCACCAGCATCAATCAAGGCGTCGACCCAAGGGATGAGCGCACGGTTTGCATGGTCGGTGTGGAGGACCACACAAACGCCATATGCTTCGGCGACACGATGGACATGTTCAGCGGCTGAGATGGCGCCCAAGACTTTGGCTTTTTCGCCGTCCTTGATGCCTTTGCCGGCATAAAATTGCGCGCCACCGCCGGACAATTGAATGATGATGTCTGAGTTGGCTTTTGAGGCTGCTTCCAAAACCGCGTTGATTGACTGTGTGTTGACTACGTTGACTGCAGGCAAAGCGTATCCGCCTGATTTGCAGGCCTCGACAAGGGCGATGTAATCGGTACCAGTTTGGACGCCAGGCTTCAGTTTTGTAGACATTGATTTTTATTCTCAGTTGGGAGGTCATCTTAGACGGCATGCGCCTCGGACCCAGGGTTGAAATGTTTCCCACCATGCGCGGGATTCAGTCTTCTAAACACGAATGTTACCGTCCAGGCTGCGCCGGTGCGTTTTGGTTGAAGCGGCCCAGATTGCCGAAAATCTGGCCAAGAACAGTGAGTTCTTTCCCACGAGTTGGCGTTTTGCGGGTCCGGAAGTCGACGATCCGACCGTCTTCCAGACCGTAATACCCGACATCTTCAACGGTCTGTGTGGCGTCGAAATAGACGGCGACAACCTTTCGATCAACTTCTTCTGGGGTATAAAACATCAGCTTTTCGAAAGTCGAGGATATGTAAAACCAGGTGTTGCCTTCAACTGTTGCGACCGTTGACGGGCTGCCCAGGATGGCGGTGACCTCGGCCTCACTTGTCAGGCCCGGCTTTATCTGGTCGAAATCACGTTGGTCGTAAACGTAACCTCGTTCTTCGATTTCGGTGCTACATCCTGCCAGAGCGGTTGCAGCAATAACCGAGGCAATGATTGCTGACTTGAAGGGGGCCAGCAGAGCGGCTAAACGCTGTCTCATCGTAATACCTTTTTTGCTCCCGGAACGGGTCTGGGGGTTGCGCTAGTCCCCTGTTGACCTACCTGTAACGGCGTCTAGATTCAAGCTTTCCTGCCGATTTGGTGGAAAGAGAGAAAGAAACAAAATGTTTTGGAAAAGCTGGTTTAGGACCTCATCTGCGGATGACAGCTCCTTTCTCCTCTACCGAAATCTGGTCGATCAGGCCCGATCCCCTCAGTTTTACTTGAATGTTGGTGTCCCAGACACGTTGGACGGTCGTTTTGACATGATTGTGCTCCATATGGTCGTGGTGATTGAGCGTTTGAGTGCAATCGGGGCGCCGGCAAAGGAACTCAGCCAAAAACTGTTTGATGTCATGTTCGATGATATGGACCAGGCCCTCAGGGAAATCGGTGTTGGAGATTTGTCTGTCGGCAAGAAGGTGAAGACAATGGCGCGCGCTTTTTATGGGCGGCTTGGTGCCTATGACGATGCCTTTCAGGATGGAACAGATGAGGCGGTTAAAGCTGCGTTGAAGCGCAATGTTTTTCGCGAGGCGGAGATTGCGCCGGAACGGTTGGATGCGCTTGCTACCTATTTGCAGACTGTCAGAGCCGCTCTTAACGAGACAGAGTTGGAGACTTTTGCCGACGGTCGGGTTGAGTTTCCGGCCGCGCCCGAGGGTATCTTGGCCACTGAGGTGCGCCCATGACCGGGAAGGGAGGTCTTCCGGGCTTTACCTACGTCGTGGCTCGGGAAGATGTGTCTGACGACGGTCTGGAAGTGACGTTGGAGGCAGGGGCCGAAGCGCGGGATCAGCTTGCCAAGCGGTTCGGCTTGCTCACTCTGGACGAGCTCAAAGCGCGTTTGGTGATTGAGCCTTGGCGCAAAAAGGGGATCAAGGTTTCTGGTACGCTTGACGCAGATCTTGAGCAGTCGTGCATCGTCACGCTGGATCCTGTTCCAGCCACGCTGAATGTTGACCTCACGCTCTTGTACCTGCCTGAGGATGTTTCTGGGCGGCGTGCCATGGAAGTGGCTGTGGATCCGCTTGCAGAGGAGCCACCTGATCCATTGCCTGTAGAGGGTGTCGATCTGGGTGAGGCCGTCGCAGAACAGCTTGCCCTTGTGCTCGACCCCTATCCACGGGCCCAGGGCGCTGAACTCTCGGCGACTGAGTCGTTAGAGAGTGGATCAGAAAAGAAGTCTAACCCATTTGAAGTATTGAAAAATCTGAAAACACAAGACTAGCGCTACGGCCATTGACCCCCTACCTATTAACTGTTGTTTCGGTGGGGAGACTGGGTATTGTCTGACCGCCCGGCGTTGATTGACCAAAGGCTGGGCAATCGAAACCAAGAATTGGGAAAACCAAGATTTGGCGCGTGACCTAACAATTGCACTTGATGGAATGGGCGGAGATATCGGTCCGTCCGTGGTTATCCCGGGGGCAGAGATTGCCCGTGTACGGCACCCCGAAGCACGCTTTCTGATTTTTGGCGATGAAGCAAAGATCCGGGCAGAGCTCGACAAAGAGCCGCGGCTTGCTGATGTCAGCACCGTGGTTCACACAGATGTGGCTATCTCTATGGATGATAAGCCCAGCCAAGCTCTTCGGCGCGGGCGCAAAACCAGCAGCATGTGGCGCGCTATTGATGCTGTGAAGCAGGGAGACGCACAGGCGGCTATGTCAGCGGGCAATACAGGTGCCCTGATGGCGATGTCGAAGGTTCTCCTGAAAACGATGCCGAATATTGACCGCCCGGCACTTGCGGCTCTCATCCCGACGATCCGCGGCGAGAGTGTGATGCTAGACTGCGGCGCGACTATTGGACCGGATGAAAAACAGATGGTCCAATTTGCCGTGATGGGTGAAGCCTATGCCCGTGTCCTGTTTGGCCACGACAAGCCCAGTGTAGGTTTGTTGAATATTGGCGAAGAGGAAATGAAGGGTACAGAATCCGTCAAAGCCGCTGCCCAGATGCTTAGGGAGGCGAACCTCCCGATGCATTTCTATGGATTTATTGAAGGTGATGACATCGCTAAAGGAACCGTCGACGTTGTTGTGACCGATGGCTTTACCGGCAATGTCGCTTTGAAAACCGCGGAAGGTACCGCACGCCTAATGAGCACCTATCTGCGGGAAGCCATGTCGAAATCGATCTTTAGCAAGCTTGGCTATCTTCTGGCGCAAACAGCCTTCAATATGTTGCGCGATCGGCTTGACCCCAATGTCCACAATGGTGGGTTGTTTATGGGGCTGAATGGCCTGGTGGTGAAGAGCCATGGTGGCGCAAACGAAGCAGGTATTGCTTCTGCGATTGATCTGGCCGTTGATGTGTCGTCAGCAGATCTTCTTTCAAAAATTGCGGCAGACCTCGATGTGATAGCTGAGTGGAGCGACCGGGTAGAAGCAGCTCAGGGTGAGGTTATTGCGTCGTGAGTGTGCCAAGAAGTGTGATTACTGGTGTTGGCTCCTATCTTCCGAAAAAAATCGTCACAAACGATGATCTGTCCAAGATTGTTGATACAAGCGACGAATGGATTGTTGAACGCTCCGGTATCCGTCAGCGCCATATGGCGGAAGATGGAGAAAAGACATCTGATTTGGCGCTAGCAGCTGCTAAGGCAGCATTGGCGAACGCGGGCGTTGACGCTCAGGAAATTGACCTGATCATTATGGCGACAACAACGCCCGACAATACGTTTCCCGCGACAGCGACGACGATCCAAGCGGAACTCGGAATTCACCATGGTGCTGCCTTTGATTTGCAGGCGGTTTGTTCTGGCTTTGTGTTTGGCCTATCGACCGCCGACAATTTTCTCAAGGCAGGGCAGTTCAAAAATGCCCTCGTGATTGGCGCTGAGACTTTCTCTCGACTGTTGGACTTTGAAGACCGCACTACCTGCGTGCTTTTTGGCGATGGGGCCGGCGCGGTTGTCGTTCAGGCGCAGGAGGGTGAAGGAACTATTCAGGATCGTGGGGTTCTGACCGCCCATCTTCACAGTGATGGACGCCACAAAGAGAAGCTCTATGTCGACGGCGGTCCATCCTCGACCCAAACAGTTGGGCATGTCCGCATGATTGGGCGGGATGTGTTCAGACACGCTGTGGTGAATATTGCGGATGTGATCAATGAAGCTCTCGATGCAACAAACCTCACGATCGACGATATCGACTGGTTTGTGCCTCACCAGGCGAACAAACGCATTCTGGATGGCACTGCAAAACGAATCGGCCTGCCACCGGAGAAGGTCGTGATGACTGTTGGGGAACACGGGAACACCTCGGCAGCATCAGTACCGCTTGCCCTGAGTGTTGCTGTCGCTGATGGTCGTATCAAGCGGGGTGATCTGGTCCTGCTGGAAGCAATGGGCGGTGGTTTTACCTGGGGGTCTGCGCTCATTCGCTGGTAACAGGTTCCCGAACGCGTCAAATTGGACACAACATTCTAAGTAAGAAATATCCGCCATCTCATTGATATTGACGGGATAATTCCGCTGGCCTACCTTTTGTGACAACGCGAGAGGATGGTCATGGGGCAAACAATTACGCGCGCTCATTTGAGTGAAGCGGTTTATCAGGAAGTCGGCTTGTCACGGAATGAGTCGGCCGATCTTGTCGAATCTGTACTGACAGCGATTGGTGACAGTTTGTCTGAAGGAGAGACTGTGAAACTGTCTTCCTTCGGGTCCTTTTCTGTCCGGCAAAAAGGTGGCCGGATGGGTAGAAATCCAAAAACCGGCGAAGAAGTGCCAATCAAACCGCGTCGGGTGCTCGTATTTCGTCCAAGCCATGTGTTGAAAGAACAGATCAACAAGGCGCTGACAGTCGCAAAGGCCGCAGGTGCGAGCCTTTCGGGGATCAGCTCAACAGGGTCGGCTGATCAAGCTGCTGATTAGGAATTGCAGATTGACCACCTCTCCAAGGAAAAGCGCAATCGTTTGATATGACCGTGATTGAGACAACTAGCCCGCGAAAATCGCCTGACGCCTTTCGGACGATCAGCGAAGTTGCGGTTGAACTGGATGTGCCTCAGCACGTGTTGCGGTTTTGGGAGAGCAAGTTTGCGCAGATCAAACCGCTGAAGCGTGGTGGTGGACGCCGTTACTACCGGCCTGAAGATGTGGACTTGCTGCGGGGCGTGCGAGCGCTGCTCTACAAGGATGGATATACGATCAAAGGCGTCCAAAAGGTCTTCCGCGATCAGGGCGTTCGGTTTGTTATGGAGACCGGTCGGGCAGCGAATGATGATTCTGTCGCGGGCATTGCCAGAACCGTTGTTGAACGCGGGGGCGACGAGTCCTTTGACGCAGATGGACAAGAACACGGCCTTGATCGAACGGCCAAGTCGATCTTGGCGGGCATCGCGCGTCGTCTTGAAGCTCTGAAAGCAGACCTGGATGCAGACGTAGACGAAGGAGAGGCGTCTAGCTGATCCGTCAGCTTTAAAACACGTTTTTCCAGGTCCTGGCCCGTTGATCGGTTGGGAGTGCGCCTCTATAGTGCCGCTCCTTCTGAGGACGACCCTCCATCGCCTCGAAGAAATTGACGGAGCGTAGCGCAGCCCGGTAGCGCACTTGTCTGGGGGACAAGGGGTCGTGGGTTCAAATCCCGCCGCTCCGACCAAAGTAGAAAGCCGTCTCTTCCTTGTTCGTTTTTGGGGGAGGCGGCTTTTGTATCTGGCCTTGCCGGATTGCAAGGTGGCTGGACAGAAAAGGGCTGGTGAGGCATTGTCCGGCCACGCCCAAAGCGGGCCGATGATACTCAACGAATGGAACATCCAATGACTGCAATTTATGCCATTGTCGCTTTCATCGCTGTTATGGCGATTCTCAACAAAATGACATTCGGTCGCTTCGACTGATTTTTTTGATGACGCGCGCCTGCGGGGAAACCGCACCGCCGCTTTTTCCGGTTGTGCTCTCTTACGGGTCTAGCTTGTCGGGCCGTTGCATCCAATTAATCAGCGGGCGGGCGGGGAAAGCCCAGGCGATGCCTGCGATCGGATAGAAGATCAGCTGCACAGCCCAATGATCCGGCAGGACGTCGACCGCCAGCCAGACGGCCGCGAGCGTATAAGCGGTCAAGCCAACTAGAATGATGACGGTGCCCAGTAGTTTCCTTACGCCGATAGGTAGGAACGGTGGCTTGTAGGGCTGAGTTTCCATTTCAGAGATCTCCATTCGCGCTCTTCCTACGGCATTAGTGCCAGTTCGCCAAGGTGTGACGAGAGGTCGCGATTGGCAGACCATCTTGTTGGAACGGGGCAGGCGCGCTATGTCATGTCATTATGACAGCGACCGATATTCAAATTTCTTCAGAAGCGACCGACCGCCAGGTGGCGGCGAGGCGCTCGATTGCCATTTGGCTGTTCGTGATCTGTGGCCTTGTGGCACTGATGGTCATTGTCGGTGGTGCGACACGGCTTACCGATAGCGGCCTGTCGATTACTGAGTGGAAACCAGTGACCGGAGCAATTCCCCCTCTCAGCCAGGAAGTCTGGGAAGAAGAGTTCGAAAAGTACAAACAAATCCCGGAATATATCCGCATCAATCGGGGCATGAGCCTGGATGAGTTCAAGACCATCTATTGGTGGGAATGGGGCCACAGGTTTCTGGGACGGTTGGTCGGGCTCGCGTTTTTTGTTCCGTTTGTTTTCTTCTTCTTCACGAAACGGATAGAGCGACCCCTGCTGCCGCATCTGATCGCCATGTTCGTCATCGGTGGGCTGCAGGGCGCGCTTGGCTGGTACATGGTGATGAGCGGGCTGACGGAACGGGTTGATGTCAGTCAGTACAGGCTTGCGGCGCATTTGAGCCTGGCGTTCTTTGTGTATGGCTACATGTTCTGGTTTGCCACGGCCCTGTGGCGAAGCGAAGTACCGGGGCGGATCAACTTTAAGGGTCTTGAGTTGGGCGGGGCGATTGTTGTCGTTGCCATTTTTGTGCAGATTCTGCTCGGCGCTTTTGTTGCGGGCCTTAATGCGGGCTTTATTTTCAACACTTGGCCACTGATGGACGGATCGTTCATTCCGCGGCACCTCTATCCATTTGATTCAATCTGGGCGAGTGCGTTTGAGGATGTGCGAACGGTGCAGTTCAACCACCGGATGTTTGCCTATGCACTTGTTGTGCTTGTGGGCTGGCACTATTGGAAGATGAACAATTCAGACCTGCAGGTGCAACAGACCGGTAACTGGTTGCTGGGAGCTCTCCTGTTTCAGGTGTTCTTAGGGATCGCCACAATCCTTACAGTAACTCGCATTGAAGTGGCACTGCTTCATCAGGCGGGTGCTGTGCTGCTGTTGAGCGTGGCTCTCTTCCATCTTCAGAACATTGGACGGGCCGCCCACCCGAGCCGACTTTAGTTCCATCAAAGCCACGCTCTGGCTGTTTTTCTGTCACGTTCCCGGACGGTGAGACCTAAGTCCACTTCGCCTGGAAATGTTTTAACGCGACCCGCGATTTTGGTGTTAAGCCGACGAT
>NZQM01000192.1 GCA_002695905.1 Parvibaculum sp. | reverse complement strand
GGTAGACAGACGTTTGTTTGTTTGTGCAAGAAGATCTGCAGTGCTCTGCAGAGAAGAGAGGTTCTCGCGAACCGCACTTGAGATAACAATATCACCCATAGGTACTTTCCTTTCCTAGGAACTGACTTTCGACGCTCATCCTGAGCTGTCGTCACTATGGGGCGTGGTGGTAAACTTACCGTAAACGGACGGAACTAATTTCCCTGGTGTCCGGATAGGGTTTGTTGAGGGTAAGTTTGGCGAGTGGGCTTGGAAACAAGAAAGGCCTTTGTTTCCCGCGAAAATTATCCCTAATTTCCGATGAAGGGGAGGGTGCATTGCTAATGAAGTATTGCGAAAATTTTTGAATTATCGCGTATGCACGTGACACTTTATTTAGGTTACGAAAGTGCTTTCTGTACAAAAAGCTGCTGCAAGTTCCCGATTCAGTGTGACTAGAAGATGCACAGCGGTGGGTGCTGGCTGGTGCATTGCATCATGCGTGTAGCGCAGGACTGTCGCAGCAAGCGCGGCTGTTTGAAGGCACAATGATGTCGAAAACGGGCAGTCCGGTTCGGACATCAGGTTGTCGACGATCAGGTTCCAGATATGGAGATTGTCTGTCAGGGCATCGGAGAGTTGCGGCTGTGTGTTCCGATCAGATTTGATGCTAACCAGACGGGAGGCCGAAGCCATCAGAAATTCAGCTTCGCGATGACGCAGCGTGTCTGCCGATAATTGGCGAACAGAGACCACGGTCTTAGTGTCCCGTGTTGTGCGATCGTGGGGGTGGGGACGAGGCCGTAGCCTCGTCCACCCAGACCATGTTTTTGGGACAGTATGTGGTGCAGCTCATGTTATTAGAAGAGCTGCAGCACGTTTTGTTCAGCCTGTGCCGCGATGGAGAGAGCCGTAGTGCCCAAGGACTGCCGTGTCTGTAGGGCAAGAAGGTTGGCACCTTCTTCGTTTGTATCGGCGAGTGTCAGTTGTGCTGCACCGGTTTCCAACGTATTCACCATATTGTCAGTGAAGCCCTGCCGGATTTCCACAACACCCAGGTTGGCACCGAAGGTTGAGGCCTGTGCCCGCAATGTGCTAATCGCGCCATCCAGTTCTGCAATGAACGATCTGATCGTTGCATCATTGGTGAAGTCATCCGTGTTGACGGCGTTGACGCCCAAGCCGGTTGCATTCAGGGTGACCCCCTGGATCGTCAGCTGACTGGTTTGCGACTCGTTGAAGTTCACCGTCAGATCATCGCCGCTCAGCAAGTTGATGCCCTGGTAGGACGCATCCAATGCCAGTTCGTCAATCTGCGTCCGCAAACCGTTGAAGTCACCTTCAAACTGTGTGCGGTTCTGACCATTGTCGAAGGTCCCGTTAATGCCGAGATCTGTTGCAACGGAGCCAACGCCGCTCGCAATGACAAGGTCTGAGCCATCGTCCGCTTCAATTCGGAACGATCCGTTCGACGTGATGCTTGCAGAAATTCCGCTCAGCCCATTGATGGAGCTAATGAATTTCGAAACGGTGTTACCGCCCACGGTGATTGCGACTGCGGTGCCGCCGTCAAACGCGATAGTGATCTGGTCTGTTGAAGCGATGGATGAGAATACCGCTGTCAGATTTAGCGTCTGATCAGTGACGGCGTCTCTTGGGCCTTCGACGAAGGAGGCGTTGATTGGTGTATCAAGTGCCTGGTTCGCGGTGGCTTTTGCCGTCTCGATCAGTTTGGTAAGAGCTTCGATGCCCTCATCCGCTGTTCTGAGTGTTTGCACAGCCTGATCCATCGAATCCAACAAGTTGGTTAGATCGGCTGCACGTGTATTTAGATTCCGAGCCGTAAAAAAGGCGGTCGGATCATCGATAGCGCTGTTGACCTTCAATCCGGTCGCCAAGCGTTCGTTAGTTTGTTCGAGCAGGCTCGCTGTGTTCTGCAAACTCAGCAGATTTGAGCGAATTGCTCCTGATAAAACCACATCAGACATGGTCTATACCCTCCGGGCTTTTGCCGAACTGTCCCGTTCCGGCACGGTGCGTATACTCGGAGTTAATCATTAATGCCCGGTAAACGGTGTGTCGAATTGAGACGCAGGCGGCCGGGCCGCTGATGTTCCAATTTTTATTCCGCTTGCGGACCATAATTTCCTCCTAAACCGACAGAAGGCCGGTTTTCGTCAGGAGGAACATCGCAAGGGATGGGCCATTTTTAAAAAGTCAATAAAAACAATGACTTAAATATTTTTCGGGTGTGAGAGGGAAGGCAACTTATGCCCTTTGTGGGTAGCTTTTGCCGAGCGCTGGTATGCTCTTGCCGGGTGGGCTTTCGCCTAGCCTACTAATCTATAGCGGCGAGATGATTGATCTCTTGAACAATCTTATCCACTGATTGTTGAAGCGGCGCATTCCACATGCCCCCAATCCAGGTCGTTTCCGGGTGCCAGGGCAGGTGGTCTGTTCCAAGGCACATTGGGTGCCTGTGCGGCCCATAGGTGAAGCACCGGCACCCTACAGCGCCGGCAATTTCAGAAACAGATATGGGAGCAGAAATAACGACGTCCATAGCGGCTGTCAGAGCTGCAGCGCCGTCCAGATCATTCATTAGATCTAGTCCCTGAACTCGGTAGATGTTGGCGCCAAGCTCAGCGTTAGCCTCCTCAATCTCGGCATCTGCCGTGTCATATTGTAGATTGATCAGCTGAATGTCGCGGCGTCCGAACAGATCCTTCCATTCGGAGAGATCTGTGTAGAAACGTCTTCGAGTGGCCGCCATATTGCGGCTGCGCCATGCAATGCCGACCTTTAGGCCTGACCCCAGGCCTTCAATTTCTTCGCGCAGCCGTTCAACCTGTTCCTGCTTGGGTCTCAGATAGCCTCCTTTTGGAGGGAACTGGCTGATTTCTAGTCGGAAGAGGCCAGGCAGTGATCCTGCGGGGATGTCGAAGTGGATATCTTCCTCAGATTTCACGTCACCTTCCGCGCGGATTTCGGCAAAAGGAAATGATCTCGCATAGAGGGTCATTAGCCGTGGATCAGTTTCGATGATGACCTTGCCGCCTTCTGCTTTGGCCCGGTCAATCACGTCAGCGAAGCACGAGGCAAACCTTAGATCGTCTCCAACACCCTGTTCGCGCCAGATATAGAGCGTTTTGCCTGCTAGAGACTCGCCTTGCCATGTGGCCAGGCCAACTTTACGACGTCGAACCAGGTCGTCATTGCTGCCAAACCGGGCGTCATACAGGTCCCAGCCTTCGCGAAGGGATCCGTTGGCCAACAGGGCGGTTGCTAGGTCGCCCCTGAAGAGGCTTTCGCGACTGTCGAGCTTGATTGCTGTTCTGTATTCAGCAATTGCCTCCTCCAATTGCGCCTGACCCTGTAGGACCGTGCCCAGCAGGTCATGCGCAGTGGCATCGTTTTTGTCGTTTGCAATGAGAGTTCTGTATTGCTCTTCCGCTTCGTCGAAACGGACGAGGGTCTTCAATGCATTGCCTCTATTGATCATGGCGCTGCGAGAAGAGGGAAGGAGCTTGAGTGCCTGTTCAGATGCCGTGAGTGCCTCATCTGCACGATCGCTCGCGTGGAGGGCGCCTGCGAGGTTGATATGAGAGGGCGCATGAGACGGGTCGTGCTCAATTGCGTCCTCAAATGCGATTACTGCTTCATCAAACTGACCATCTGCGACAAGTGCATTGCCCAAATTGTAGTGAGCCATGGCCATGTCAGGTGCCATTTCCACCAGATCTTCGTAGGCGTCGATCGCGGCATCCAGGTTATTGGCGTCGCGCAATGTCCCCGCGAGGGTCATCAGGGCGTCAGCATAATCCGGCTTGAGCTCCAGGGCTTTCTCCAGCGAGGCAATAGCTTCGTCGAACTTGCCTAGTTTGCGTTGTGCGCAGCCTTTTACCATCCAGGTGCTCGGCATGTCTGGTTTGAGGGCAATTGCGCGGCCTGCAGCTTCAAGCGCCCGTGTGTTTTTACCAAGGTTGAGCAATGCGTCGGCAAGCAGGTTGAGGGCGGCGAGCTCATTAGGGGCTTTCTTGAGCGCCTTCTCATAAGCTTTAGTTGCGTCGACAAATTTTCCCTGTCGGTGCGCCAAAATACCTTTCTGAATGAGCTCGTTGGCATTCGTATGAGGTGGCATCTTCTTGGAAGCGAGCGCTGTGTGTTTTGCGGTCATAAGATCAATCCTTCTGGATGCCGAGGTAGGTAAGAATATCTTTTGTGATGGTCGCAACGAGTTCACCGTGATCGCTCATATCGACCATTGCGTAGAGCCGTGTGTTGGGGAACCAGGGCAGGTGATCGGTCCCAAGCTGCATGGGGTGTTTACTCATGACGTAACAGAAGGTTGGTATGTGCAGTGCACCGGCCATTTCTGCGACTGACGTCGGGGACGTCACGATGACGTCCAGGCAGGATGTCAGCGCGGCAGCACCATCCAGGTCGTTGAACAGATCAAGGTCAGGCATTTGGTGAACAACAAGTCCGTGTTCCGCCTGAAGTTTATTCAGCTCATCTGTCGCTTTGTCGTATTGCAAGTTGACGAAGGCGACACCTTCTGTGCGCAGGAGCTTGATCCAGTCGGCAATGGCCGTGTGATAGAGCGCTCGGGTTTTGGTCATCAAGCTGGACCGCCAGGCAATACCAATTTTCGGGCCTGAACCCAGGCTCTCAAGCCACGCCCGACATTTCTGCTGAATCGCAGGATCGGGGAGCAGGGGCTTGGGATTTGTGGGGAAATCTTCAAGCGAGCGCCGCAGGTAGGATGCCGCCATGCCAGCAGGTGCCGTCAGATCAAAATCGACCGCATCCAAAGGCATGTTTCCCAGTCCGGTGCTTGTCCGGGTTTCAGGCCTGACCAAGGCATTTGGCCAAGTGCGCTGGTAGAGCGGAACAAGACGTTCGTCCGTCTCAATGATCAGCTTTTGGGCTTGGTCGGCTAGATCGTGGTAGACGGTTGAGAAACGAATATCGTCACCAAGGCCCTGTTCCCTCCAAACAAAAAGCGTTTTATCGCTGATGTCTTCGCCTTCCCATATCAGGCCAGGAAAAGGCCGATGGGGGGCTCGCTGTTTGCTGGTGAAGCCATATCCGAAAAGACTCCAGCCTTCGTCCAAACGGCCAACAGACAGTAGCGCGAGCGCCAGGTTCCAGTAGGCCATATCCATTTTTGGCTTGAGATTGAGCGCAATCTCATAGGCGCGAAGCGCCTCGTCAGGTCGGCCAATTGTCTGCAGGACAGACCCAAGATTCACATAGGCCTCGGCGAAGTTAGGCGAAATTTCAATGGCTTTTTGGAATGCGGCAAAAGCATCTTCATTCATTGCCTGTGCGCTTAGAACCCGGCCAAGTGTGCAATAGGCTTCGGCATATTCTGGACGTATAGCCAGGGCCTGATCCACTAGATCGACTGATTTCTGATGGTCTTCCCGGTCAAGGGCGAGGTTGGCAAGATTTACGTAGGCTTCTGCACAGTTTGGATCAATTTCAATCGCCCGGTTTAGCTTCTCTTCAGCTTCGTCCTGGCGGTTTAGGTCTTTTAGGATGCCGCCGAGGTTGCAGAGTATGCTGATATTGTTGGGTTCCAGACGTTCTGCAATTAAAAAGTGCTGCACCGCTTTTTCTGGGTGCCCGTCTTCGCGCAACGCGTTGCCATATTCTAGCTGAAACAGTGCGTCGTCTGGACGAAGTTCAACCGCCCGTGCTACCGCCTCAAGCGATTCCTCGCTACTATTCAGGGACCGGAGTGCGCGCGATCTGTTCTTGTGTGCAAGCGAGTCTGCAGGAGATAAAGCCAGCACTGCATCATAACACTCGAGAGCGGATGCAAAATCATCACGTTGGAACAGCAAATTGCCTAGATTTAACAGGGCCTTGAGGTTTTCTCGGTCCGTTTCTATTGCCTGGCGGTAGCAGGCTTCTGCTTCACCAATCCGACCTTCTGCCTCATAAACAAGTGCCAGGTTAAAGTGGGCGTCTGAAAAAGCAGGGTCCGCCTGCAGCGCCTTACGGATCCATTCAACGGCTTTATCATTGTGTCCGGCCTGATGCGCGAGGACACCCATAAGGTGCAGCGCGCCTGCGTGGGAGGGATCGGCGGTTAGAATTTTGCTGTAGCGTTTTTCCGCCTGCTCGTGTCGGCCCTTTTTGTGCAGCCGGACCGCCTGTTTCATGGTTCGGTCAATATCTAGACCGTGCGCTTGAACAGGTTGAGGCGTGGAGCTCATGGGCCTGCGATCCTTGCTGGTTATGTACTCTGGGTCAGAGACCGGTTTCGTTCCCTTAGAAGTCTCAAATTAGGGTTAGCAGAGCGTTAACACATGATGTACATGACGCGGAAACAATGGTGTTGGGTACGGTGATGGAGCACCAGTCAGTCTTTGAACAATAGAAACTGTAAGCCTTAGATGCTGGCGTCGAGAGAGAGCGGCGTTCCGCCACGGCGCGATTGTGTCATGGCGCCACTATTGCCATACCCTGTTTGTGGAGCCCGTCTTTGGGCAGCCAGTCCAGCAACAGCTTTTACAAGACCGTCAGAGACAGACTTAGCTGCTGCGAGTAGTTTGCTGCTTTCATCAGATTGTTGGTGTAAGGCATTCATAACTGCCTTGAGGTGCGATACGCGCTCAGCGGGTGCCCGGTCGACAAGATGCGGTGCTTTCTTCAGAGCCGAGACCTGCAGCGCTAACTCGTTGGCAAGGCGCGTCTTTTCCTCATGGAACTCAGAGACTTTTTTCAGATCCTGGCTTTTCAGAACCTCAGATTCTGCGCTGAGGACTTCCTTCAGGCGGGTCGCGAGAACTGTCATCCGGTCCACCATTTCCAGTGGAGTTTGGGCATTTACCTTAGGTTGCCGGCGAGGGGTCATTGAGAGGCCTCCTGAATTTTGAGTATTTCTTTGAACACAGAGTCCGCGATGCCAACACCGCCGGATTGGCTCATGGCCCCGGCATATTCCTGGTTGAGGAGCGAGCGAAACACAGTTTCGCCGTGGCCGCCGCCAAAGGGCCCATCTGTTTCCATGCCAGAAAACATGGAATCGACGAAATTGGCGAGGAAATGCGCCTCGAAGCTCTCTGCGGCCTCGCGGGCTTGCGAGGCGTTTTGAGTTGTTTTTTGCGCGTTTGTCGACGCGCGATCGGCTTCAGCGATTTGGCTCGTGAGACGAAAGGGGGAGGCAAATGCAGCTTCTGTGGCCATCAGAGCACCTCGATTTCCGCCTGCAGAGCACCGGCAGCCTTGATGGATTGAAGGATCGTGATCATGTCGCGCGGGCTGACGCCCAGAGCGTTCAGTCCATCGACAAGCACCTGCAGCGAGACGGAACCGTCGAGAACAGCCAACCGGCGCTCAGCGCCGTCTTGCACACCCACATCAGTGCGGGGAACGACGACTGTGTCACCTGTTTCAGCAAACGGGTTCGGCTGGCTTACCTGCGGGGTTTCGGTCACGGAAATCGTCAGGTTTCCTTGCGCAATGGCGACCTGGCTCACCCTCACATCACGTCCCATGACGATCACGCCTGATGATTCATCGATAACGACACGGGCAGGGGTGTCGGGTTCGACACGGAGCTGTTCAATATCTGTCAGGAGATCTACCGCCGTACCGCGATAGTTGGCGGGAATGGTGAGTTCCACAGTGGTGGGATTCTGAGCGGTTGCTGTCGATCGACCTAGAAAGGCGTTGATGGCAGAGGCGATCCGGCGGGCTGTTGTAAGGTCCGGGTTCCGAAGAGCCAGGCGCAACAGACCAAGATCGGCCATTTCGAACTTGATTTCCCGCTCCACAATCGCACCGTTGGAGATACGGCCATTCGTTGGCACGCCACGGGTGACAGAGGCCGCATCGCCACCTGCACTGAAACCTCCGACTGCTACGGGGCCCTGAGAAACAGCATAAACTTCACCGTCCGCCCCCATGAGAGGCGTAACCAGCAAAGTACCTCCCTGCAGGCTCTCTGAGTCGCCAAGGGCGCTGACTGTCACGTCGATCCGTGTGCCTTGCGGGGCAAAGGCCGGCAGATTTGCCGTGACCATGACAGCGGCGACATTGTCTGTTTTGATGTCTGTATCACGGATGTTTACGCCCAAGCGTTCCAGCATTGAAGTTAAGCTCTGTTGCGTGAATGGTGTCCTGATGAGGGTGTCGCCTGTGCCGTCAAGGCCCACGACCAAGCCATACCCGATCAATTGGTTTTCCCGAATGCCTTCAACGTCAGCAATGTCTTTAATGCGTGAGGTTGCCTCCGCGCTGGAGGGCAGCAGCAACCCTGAGGTCACCAAAAGGGCGCCAACCAAGCTCAGCAGGGCTGGGCGGCTCTTGGAAATCCATTTGATGATCGAACGCATGCGTTTGGCCTTTGTCTCAATGTCCGGGCGCACGTGTGCCCGTGTTCTTGGGTCTTCCCTAGCGAACATTGTGCCATGCTGGATCTTGGCGAAAGACTTTCATAGGCCCTTGATATATATGGAGAAAATATCTCCCTACCTTTGTGGTTCTGGCGGGTTCGGTCACTGCAACCGGCACTGATTGCCGCTTGTGCGGCAGAGTTTGCCGGGCGTTTTATGCTTAACGTACTGTTAAGTGCCCAGCCTGCATTCTACGGCCTGCAAGGACAGCCATAGGTCGTCAGACCCTGCTTTGTGGGTGTGAATGGAGAGCGTTATGAAGATCGTTTCATCACAGCGCCCAGCGCCATCAAAAGGACCGGCCAAAAAGGCAGGTCCTGGCGCTACAGGCGCGGTATTTTCGCCAGATTTTGGGTCCGGCGGAGCTCAGGCTGGTCAGGCTGCCGGTGGGGTCTCGTCGCTAACATCCATTCATTCTCTTTTGGCTGTTCAAGGTGTCGATGCCTCAGACGATTCAATGACTGGCCGACGACGGGCCATCGAAAATGCCTCAGAAACGCTTGATATTTTGGACGACCTTAAACTCGGTTTGCTGGCAGGAGAGTTACCCGCCGACAAGCTTCAGCGGTTGCTGTCGCATGTGAGCGCAGAACGTTCTGAGATCGATGACCCTGCGCTCGCCAATGTTCTCGATCACATAGAACTTCGGGCTAGGGTCGAGCTTGCAAAGTATGGTCGAGCCAGCTGATTCTCTCTGTGAGGGGTGTTGGTCATGATCCAGCCTCCAAAACCGCCAGTTTAGACGCTAAATTTTGGCTCAAGCTGCTGATTTCACGCATATTTCACTGATCTGCTTCCACCCCCTGGTTGTATGGGGCGGACCTCCTACATATACTCCCGCCGCGCCTTGAGCGAGGTGCCGGTGGACTTTGTTTTCTGGCGCCATGTCGTCTCATCGTATTCAGACTGTGCAGACCCTGAAGAGAGGTCCGGATGGTCTGGTACTCGTGCGGGTTCGGCGCAAAAGGGAGAGAGAGTAAGAATGGCAGTTCGCCTACCTAAGGACTACACGCCAAGCGATGACGAGCCTTTTATGAATAAAAGGCAGAAGGAATATTTCCGGCGCAAGCTGGAAGGGTGGAAGGAGGATATTCTCCGCGAGAACAAGGAGACCCTGCAACACTTGCAGGATGAGTCCGGACACCATCCCGATATCGCAGATAGGGCATCCAACGAGACTGAACGCGCGTTGGAATTGCGGACGCGCGATCGCCAGCGGAAGTTGGTCTCGAAGATTGATCAAGCGCTGCTCCGTATTGAAGACGGCACATATGGCTATTGCGAAGATACCGGCGAGCCGATCAGCCTTAAGCGTTTGGATGCAAGGCCGATTGCAACGCTTTCGATAGAAGCACAGGAACGCCATGAACGGCGCGAGAAAGTCTACCGCGACGACTGATTGTTTTCTTGAAAAAACAGAGAAAAGGCGGGTTTCTTGAAGCCCGCCTTTTTATATCCGTATCCGGCTTGTCAGAACGGCATGAGAATATCGAAGACCTGCTGTCCGTAGCGTGGTTGCTGAACATCGGTGATCTGGCCCCGGCCGCCGTAGGAGATGCGGGCTTCGGCAATCTGGGTGTGGGCGACCGTGTTCGACGCGGTGATGTCTTCTGGGCGAATGACGCCAGACACCAGCAATTCACGTACTTCGAAATTGACGCGAACTTCCTGGCGACCTTCGATCACCATGTTTCCGTTGGGCAGGATCTGGGTGACGACGGCGGCGACTGTGAGATCAATCTCTTCTTTGCGGTCCACTTTCCCAGTTCCAACACTGGAACTTGCACTGTCCAGGTCGGCCAATGAGCCCGCCACGACAGCTTCAGGTAGAAAGGAGTTGAGGGCCGATTCATAACCGAGGAAGCTATCCAGGCCTGCGTCCTCGCTATTGGTGCGGGTGCGGCTGGTTTCATTGTCGACGGATGCTTCGTCAGCGATGTTGATGCGGATGGTCAGAATGTCGCCAATGCGCGATGCTCTTTGGTCCTTGAAGAAGGCACGAGCGCCAGACCGCCAAAGGGAATTGGGTTGGTAAGAAGCTCGTTCCGGTGTTGGCATTGGAAGAGATACGGGCTGATAACCTGGTTGCGCGGTTGGATTGGCAATTGAGGATAGGGCAGGTGCTGCGCCGACATGGGAAAGACGATCCGCAACAGCGCATCCTGAAATAGTTAGGGCGAGACCGCTCAAAGCGAGCGCTTTTGACAGGAGTTTTTTTGGTGTTTGGGTCATTGGAAACGACTTTCCTGTAGGGATTCTCATTTGAGCGAGCTCACACGGATTGGACCAATGGGTGCAACCTGGGCTTGATTGGCGCCCGTTACTTCCACTTCAATCGTGCGGTGGGAGCGGGGATTGACGATTTTGATGATCTCCCCAAGGGCTCCATCTTCTAAGGCTCGGCCGCGTGTTGACAGGCTCATATTTGCCAATCTGTAGGTGACAGAAACAATTGATCCTTTTTCGACAAGGCGGGGCGGTTCAACATCGCTGCTCCGGACTGGCTCTCCTGGCCGCAGGCTTCTGCGAGGCGTGAAGCCAATCAGATGCGATGTATCATCGATAATGTTCTGCGAGACGCGGGTCGCGGGGATGCGCACCCAATCAACATCGGCGTCCGTAATTTCATCCCCTGGGCTCATCCGGCGTGTGAGAACGGGGATGTCCAGCGCAGGATAGGCACGGCCGCTGACGCGGAACCGTTGGGCGTTCTCTGCATTCGCAGGTACTCGAACAATGGCGCGGAAGCGTCCACTACGATTGTCAAACGCAACCTGCTCGACAGCGAGCGATGGTATTTCGTCATCTGTAACCATCAAACGGTCCGCGCCGCTTGTGAAAACCACCTCAATCAGACCTTTGGCAGCAACGGTGGGAGCTTCTTCAGCGATCGCTTCGGCAAGTGCGGCACGTGTGATTTCTGGTGCCAGCGGAATGCCAGATCTCGAAACGACGATGCGGGTCAGGCCCTGCGTGTTGCGCCACGCTATACCGTTCCGACGCGCTACCTGGGAAATGCGAGAGACAGATATCGCGGTAGGTGCGCCGGGACGGGGAGCTGATGCGATAACAATATCGCTCGCCGTTCCCGCATCGTCGAATAGGTCGCCGAGGGTCACGGTGTCGCCAGTGACGGAGACATGTGGCCGCAAAACGGCTGCCTCGGCTTGGGTGAGAGAAAAGAGAACCCACAATGCGATGATCACATTGAAGAGGGTCCAATTCTGAGAAAAGGAAAGCCGTGTCATGATGGACCTGCTTTTAACTTTCTGTCGTTAGCGGAGGTTGGACGTCACTGACAGCATTTCGTCTGTCGCGGTGATCATCTTCGCGTTCATTTCATAAGCACGTTGTGCGGTGATCAGGTTGGTAATCTCGCTCACCGCGTTGACGTTCGAAGTCTCCAAGTACCCCTGTAAGAGGGATCCGAAGCCATCAGAAGCAGGGTTGCCTGTTGTCGGTGTCCCGCTGGCGGCAGATTCGATGAAAAGGTTGTCCCCAAGCGGATCTAAGCCAGCGGGGTTCTGGAAGGTAGCCAGTTCAAGTTGCCCGACGGTTTGCGGGTCGGTCTGTCCTGATAGTGTCACCTGTACCAGTCCCTGAGCGTTGATCGAGACATCAATCGCATTCGATGGAATGGTGATGCCTGGCTGAACAGTGTAGCCGTCCGTGGTTACAAGTTGGCCTGTTGCACTGGTGCTGAAATTCCCTGCGCGGGTGAATGCATCATTACCGCTTGGCATCTGGATGCGAAAATAGCCGCGGCCCTGGATTGCAAGGTCATAGTCATTCTCGGTGATGTCCAAATTGCCTTGGGCTGTGATGCGTGTGACAGCTGCGGTGCGGACGCCCATGCCGACCTGAACGCCGGCGGGAACAATTGTACCTGAATCAGAGGACGTTGAGCCAACACGTTTCAGGTCCTGGTACATCAGATCCTGAAAAGTGGCTTTCTGGCGTTTAAAACCTGCTGTGCTCATATTCGCGACGTTATTCGAGATCACCTCGACATTGAGCTGCTGGGCCATCATGCCTGTGGCGGCGATGCTAAGCGACTGCATGGGGTTGATCCTTTCTCTTGCCTAAGTGTTAGGCGTTGTTGACTAGTTGACCTCGGCCAGTGTGGAGATGGCCTGGCGCTGCAGTTCGTCGCTCTTCTCAACGATCTTGTTTGCGCTTTGATAGGCCTGCATAACCGAGATCATGCGAGTCATTTCCAGAATGGGTTGAACATTTGAGCTTTCGACGGCGCCTTGGAGCAGGCTCACGTTCTCAACAGGAATTTCAGGCTCTTCCGTCTTGAGCAGAGTGCCTCCTGCCTTCTGAAGCTTTCGTTCATCGTCAAATGTCACAAGGCTTAGGCGACCCTGCTGGCCTAGTTCTGTGGAGATCGTACCATCGCCTGAAATCAGTATCTGTCCGTCTTGAGGACCAAATGTGAAACCTGTTCCCGCCGCTGATAGGACGGGGTAGCCGTCGCGGGTGACCAGGCGACCTTCAGCGTCGAGCTCAAATGCGCCATTGCGTGTATAGCGAGTGCCTTCTGGTGCAGCGATTTTGAAATAGCCCTCGCCGGAAATGGCGACATCAAGTGGATTGTCAGTGACTTCCATCCTGCCTTCACCAAGGTCACGATGCATGCCGAAGTCCTGCACAAAGGAAATCGTATCGTTAGGGCTGTCCTCAGATGCTGTTCTGGACAGGTACTGTTCGAATATTGGCTGCTCGGCTTTGAAACCGTTCGTGTTGATGTTCGCGAGGTTGTTCGCGATGATCGACATTTCTCGCCGGAGCGCCATCTGTCGGGTCATCCCGATCAGGAGAGCGTTTTCCATCTGTTTCGTCCGTCTCTTGTTCGCGATGGCAATTTGTCACCGCTGGAAGCTTTCGCTCCCGTTTCCCGGTGAAGCTCATTGCATTGCCTGTGCCAATCAGAAAAGTTATTAAAATCAGTCACTTAGGCGATTTAGGAGGCGGCAGACTCCGCCGAAAGGCAGGGCTTGCCCGGCAAAACTTGCCTGGCATTGCGCGTTCTGTGGATGACTTGAGGGGGCAGCAACGCTTCGTTAACCACCATCGGCGAGTATTTGTCTCTAGTTGCAAGATCTCACAACTGTTTGTTAACGGCGTAGAGAACGAGGGATATGAGGCTATGAGCGATACGGATGCCGATATCGACTTCGAAGAAGGGGGCGACGAGGAAGGCGGAAAGAAGAAGATGAGCGGTAAGGTCATCGTTCTTTACATCGCACTTCCAGCGCTGGTCGTGATCGGTGGTATCGTTGGCGCTCTGTTTGCCTTTGGCATATTGGGCGGTGACGATGAACAGGATATGGCTGCTGTAGAAGAAGCGGCAGAGCCCCCTGTTTTCTATGACATGCCTGAGTTCCTGGTGAATATCAGCACCGATAGTGGCCCAACCCGCTACCTCAAAATGCGGGTGTCGCTTGAGGTTCCGAATTCAGAAATGCTTGATGAAATCGAATTGCTGATGCCGCGAATTGTTGACGGGTTTCAAGTTTATTTGCGCGAGCTGCGTCCTGAGGATCTGGATGGTTCAGCCGCAATTGTTCGGATGAAAGAAGAATTGCTTCGTCGGCTTAACCTGGCGGTTGAGCCACACGAGGTGCGTGACGTCTTGTTCAAAGAAGTCGTGGTGCAGTAATGCGCTTCGCTTCGGATATTGGAGACCGCCATGGCGGATGACGAAGATCTGGATCAGGACGACATGGCTGCTGCCTGGGAGGCAGAGGCTGGTGGTGACGATGATGCTGATGCTGACGGGGGTGGCGGCGATGATGACGCCATGGCTGAAGAGTGGGCTGCGATGGCCGACGAAGACGATGGCGCGTCCGAATTGGAGGCAGACGGAGCTTCTGAGCGTGTTCTGAACCAGGATGAAATCGACAGCCTGCTGGGTTTTGAAGTCGATGAGAATGATGATGGGGAGCGGACGGGTATCCGCGCGATCATCAACTCCGCTTTGGTTTCCTATGAACGGCTGCCCATGCTCGAAATTGTTTTCGACCGTCTTGTGCGGTTGATGACGACGAGCTTGCGCAATTTTACGTCCGACAATGTGGAAGTCAGTCTGGATAATATCTCTTCCATTCGTTTTGGGGACTACCTCAACTCAATTCCTCTTCCTGCCATTCTCTCGGTTTTTCGGGCGAAGGAATGGGACAATTACGGCCTCTTCACCGTTGACTCCAATCTGATTTATTCGATTGTTGATGTTCTGCTTGGGGGGCGTCGCGGTACGGCTGCCATGCGTATCGAAGGTCGCCCCTATACGACGATTGAGCTCAATCTTGTCGAGCGGATGATCGAAGTAGTGCTGGATGATGCCAAAGCAGCATTTGAGCCGCTCTCGCCAGTGACGTTTGAACTTGATCGCATGGAGACCAATCCGCGCTTTGCGGCCATTGCCCGTCCTGCCAATGCGGCGATCCTGATCAAGCTCCGCATTGATATGGAGGATCGGGGTGGGCGCATCGAGATGCTCCTGCCATACGCGACGCTGGAACCTATTCGCGAACTTCTCTTGCAAATGTTCATGGGTGAGAAGTTCGGCCGTGACTCCATTTGGGAAGGCCACTTGGCGACGGAGCTCTGGTCAACAAAGGTCCAGATTGACGCCGTTCTTGACGAACAGCAGATGTCGCTTGGCGACGTTATGGGATTTGAAGTGGGGCAGACGCTGATGCTCAATGCATCGCCTGACTCCATTGTTGATATGCGGTGCGGCGATATTCCCCTGATGAAGGGCAAAATGGGACGCACTGGTGGCAATGTAGCTGTTCGGCTTACGCAAGGTGTGCCGGAGGTTCTGAATTCAGTTTTTGCTGAGCCCGAGTCTGAGGAGGCAGCTCCATGATGAACATTCCAACGGACCTCTTGCTCGACGGTTTGGTCGCCATTTTACTTGGCGCGACAATTTTCTACTGCGCCATGCTTGATCGGAAGCTCAAAGCGCTCCGCTCTGGTCAGGATGGTCTGAAGCAAACAATTGATCAGCTCAATACGGCAACTGCACGGGCCGAAATCAGTATCTCCCAGATGAAGCAGATGAGCGGTCAGCTTGATGATGGTCTGACCCAGCAGATGCGCGATGCACGCGCTCTGACAGATGAACTGTCCGTGATGGTGGCATCCGGGAACAAGGTCGCAGGGCAGCTCGGGACAGGGCGTCCACGCGTGTCGCAACCGGCACCAGTGCCTGCTGCCCTTAAGCCCCGCGACCGGGAAAAGCATGTGCCTATGCCACCAGCTGAGGTTGGAATGACGCCTGCAGACGCAGGTCGGCTTGAAGATGGCCTCAATCAAACCCTTCTTGATGCGCTCAAGCGGGCTCGGTAGTACCATATGACATCTCATGTTTCCAAAGTCCCAAAGGTTCGCTTGCTTCCATCCTTGATGGTCTGTGCGGCTGCGTTGTTAGGCCTTAAGTTGATTTCAATCGGTGTGGGGCTCGATGCGCTGTTGAGCGGCGTTCAACCGGCCTATGCTGAGGAGGACGCTGCAGCGAGCGCGGAAATGACTGAGGCGGTAGAGGATGCTGCTGATACGGGCGCAGACCCCGAATTGGCTGAGGTCGACCCGTCAGTGCGTCTGGCACCGGAAGATTTTGACCGTCCTTCCAATTCAGAACAGAGCGTTCTTCGCAGCTTGAGTCAGCGTCGGAAAGCTCTGGATAGCCGAGAGCGGGATATTCAGATGCAGGCGAGGTTGCTCGAAGCATCTGAGCGCCGAGTCCAGGCACGCATTGGTGAACTCAAGGAGATAGAAGGGCGCATCGAGGCATTGTTTGGGGTGCAGGAAGAAGCGCAAGAGCAGCAATTGGCGTCACTGGTGACAATGTATTCCAATATGAAGCCAAAAGATGCGGCTCGAATTCTCGGGCAGCTCGACATGGATGTGTTGATCCAGGTTGTACGGCGTATGAGTGAGCGCAAAATGGCTCCTATTCTTGCGGCGATGGACCCAATTGCGGCACAGGAACTCACTGTAGAGCTGGCCACGGGTGGGGCAATTCCCACTGAACTGGATATGACATCTCTGCTGGAAGAAGCACCGGCTGTCCCCTGAACTGGTTGGGTAGCAAAAGCTACGCCTAGACCAGCTGAAACCCTCAGAAATCTGCCGAAAACCTGATCAGTCTTAACGGCACCTTTACTGGGCCTTGTCTAGGCTCTCGTAAGGTGTGGAGTGCGCGGTGTTGTTTCGCAAATCTCTCGGAATCCGGGCATTCTTAGTGCTTGGGCGGGAGTGATTCGCGATCGGGTCGCGAAACAAACGGCGCTTAAGAGCCGGGCAGGCAAACGTGGCAGCGAGTGATCAAGATCATATAGCCAGCGTCGCGCTGATCGATGGGCAGGGGCAGTGTGCTTCTGGGGGCTCGTCGACCAATGCTGACGGCACGCACACGTTGCAGCTTTCGCTATTTTTAATGCTGCTAACTTTTTTCTTCGTACTCACGTCAGGCTCTTCTTTTGATGAGCGGCGGGTTGGGCCCGTAATTGGCGGTATTCAGGATGCCTTTGGTGCGTTGAATGCTGGGGCCGTTGATCAAACCGGTCGTCTTGGCGGTGGTGCCTTGCCGGTTTTGCAAGATGGGTCGCAGCCAGCATCTGGTGATTTTTCAAGCGCGGTGGTTGCTGCGTTCTCAGAGGTTGGTGGGCAGAAGAGCGTCCGAAATGATGGGTCGCTGGACCTGGCCCTTGATGTCTCAGCGCTTTTTGTTGAGGGCGCCGCGGCCATTCGTGCTGACAAGCGCATTTTGTTTGCGGCTCTGGGCGCAGCGCTCGCCGAAGGTACGAATGAACGGCACGTGGTGATCCTTGTCCCCGCCGCATCCCAAAACAGATTGGATGTTCGCCGGGCAGCCTCTGTGGCTCGACTGTTGTCGGTCGCTGGCACGCCGGAAGGCCATCTTGCCGTCGGCGTTACCGATGCGCCGCGCGATTTTGTCAGCTTCCGGTTCTTCACACTTCCGGAGGCTGCGTCGTGAACGTCTCTGTTCAGACAGCTGTCGAGCCCCAAAGCGAAGGATCGCTTTGGCTTGTCACGTTTGCTGATCTGACAGCGATCCTGGTTGCCTTCTTTGTATTGATTTACGCCATGTCATCGCCGCTTAGCGGCAGCGGTGATGCGAGTGTCCTTGGCGGGCCGGGTGTTTCCGCCGTTGACCAGTCGTCGCATCGGCGCGATACCCGCAGCGGTCAAACCTCCTCGCTGCCGACTTTGACTGTCGACTATCTCGCTGCGGTGTTCTCCGATCGCGGTCTTGCCCCGCTTGGTGATGGTGGGCCTTTGTCTCAACAGGTAGACCGTGGGCGTCTCGTGATCCGCTTTGCGCCGGATTTTGCTTTTGCGTCTGACGGCCGCGCATTGAGACCTCTGGCCGGTGGCGTGGTTGCGGACCTCTCGCGCATTCTTTCAGGCGTTGCAAACCCAATCAGCGTCATGTCGTCGGTGCCATCGGAAGATTGGGCACTCGCCTTCGATCGCGCTGACAGTGTTGTTGCAGCCCTTCGACAAGCCGGGTATTCACGACCTATCGAACGGTTCGTCACACCTGGGCTCTCAGATGATGCCTTGCTATTGATTATCAGCGATCAACGGGGAGGGGGAGCCTGATGCGTTACGGTTTTCGGTCCCTCATCCGGCGGTCGGTCTTTGTCCTGGTTCTTGTTACCGGTGGCCTAATGGCTCCTGCAATGGCAGCTGATGATGTTCGATTGTCTGGTACGGAGGAAAATGGTTTTGGCCGACTTGTTTTTTCTTGGCCAGATACTGGATTGCCTGAAGACCCAACTGTGCCGGATACCAGGCTGCCTGGTTATGAGACTCTCGTTTCAGCCGGCGTGCTCGTTGTTACTTTCGAGCGGCCCCTAGAGATCGATATTGATGATTTGCTGCGCCGCATGCCGCGATATCTTGCTCTCGTCCGAATGGATGCCGACGACCGTACATTGCGCATGGCGATGAAAGCTGATTTCAAAATCCACTCTCGGGAAGCAGGACACGAGCTTTACATTGATTTGTTGGCACCTGGGTGGGCCGGTGATCCACCGCCATTGCCAGCGGATGTGGTTGCGCGTATTGCGCGAGAGGAACGAGAACGGCAAGCGCGTGCTGCTCAATTTGCGGAGCTTGGGCCACAGGCCTTGGAGATAATCGAGGATTTACCTCGCGTTACCCTTCGTGTGGGCGAACAGCCAAGCTTCACGCGGCTGGCGTTTGAGTGGGATCGTCCGGTTCTTTATTCGACCGCCTTCAGAGACAATCGGATCACAATTACATTCGATCAGATTGCTGATCTTCCGCTCGCCTCCCTCCGCGTTGACCCACCGGCATTTGTGAAGTCTGCGCGGGCAGAAAAATCGGGCGGTCGGCTTACGGTGTTTGTTGAGACGGAGCCGGGTGTCAAAGTCCGTGATTTCCGAGAGGATCTAAGCGTGGTGCTGGATGTCGCACCTGCGAGACCAGAAGATGTACGCCCTGTGGCGTCGGCAGGTCCAGCTCCTGCGCTGCCTGTTCCCAATAGGGCGCCAGCGGAATGGATTGAAGAGCCGGAGAGCCAGAGAGCGGTGGCGGCACAAGAAGCGGCAGCGGCTGAAATGGCTGGGGAAGAAGCACCAGCATTGGCGTCAGCTCCGCCAGAGCAATTGGTTCCCAGCCCACCCGCCACTGAGGAAACTGATGCTGAGCCGACGGTTGTTGACGCTGAGACCAGCGCACCGTCAACTGTCGCTGACGCAGAGCACAGCCTGTCCGAAGATAGCTCTGTTCTAGGTGACGCAGAGGAGCTTGTCTCCACATATCCCAATCCGGCTGAGGTTGATCAAGCAGCGCTTCCTGTTACCACTGATCTCACAGAGCGCAGCATTCGCCTGACATTCCCTTGGACGAAGCCGACCAAAGCGGCGATCTTCCAGCGTGATAATCGCGTTTGGATGGTTTTTGATCGAGAAACAGATTTCAACCTTTCTGACCTCGGACCGGTGGTTAGAGAACGTCTTGGTGATCCAGAAATTGTCGAGCTCGATGGAGCGAGCGCACTTCGATTTGCACCGCCGGACAGGGTGCTGATCACGGCAGGAGAGCGGGACAATCGCTGGGTCGTGACCCTTGGCGATATGATTGTTGAGCCGACCCGACCAGTTGGTATTGCCCGCGCCTGGAGCGCGACAGGTGAGCCGCAGGTGATTTTCGATGTGGAGAGCGTCGGAAGCATTTATTGGGTCCGTGATCCGGTGATCTACGACACAATCGCTATTGTCACAGCAAAGGGGCCGCCACAAGGGCTTCTTGCGCCGCGAAATTTTGTTGAGTTTGAGGCGCTGTCTACAGCGCAGGGCCTCGCATTGGTATCGCGCGCAGATGATCTCTATGTCAGTGAGACGACACGCGGCGTAACAGTGTCGCGCGGGTCCGGTCTAACGCTTTCTGCTGCAGACGGTCCGGACTATTCAGGTGGCGCACCCACTGCGTCACGTGTTGGCGACCCGTCGGCCCCAGGTCGTATGGATTTTGAGCGGTGGCGTTATTCACCGGGCAGAAACTTCATTGAGCGCAAACAGTTCCACCAGCGTACTGTGGCGCTTGCTGACGATGCCGACATTGCTGAAGCGCGCATAAAATACGCCAAATTCCTGCTGAGTTATCGCTTGGGAACTGAAGCCTACACCATGTTGCAGGGCGCGGTCCTGGCATCTGAAACGCTGGAAAATGACCCCGGCTTCCGCGCGCTTCGCGGTGTTGCGCAGATCATGATGGCGCGGCCTGAAGAGGCGATTGCCGATCTTGCCTTTCCTGCCCTGGACGATGATCCACATTCCTCACTCTGGCGGGGTGTGGCCTACGCTGAGTTGGCTCAGTGGGCGGATGCACGCTTCGCGTTCGAACAGGCAGAGAAAGCTTTTGAGATTTATGGGCCGGATCTGCAAGCCCTGTTCAGGATGAAGGCCGCTGAGGCATCGCTGGCGACGGGTGATCTTGGCAGTGTCGAATTCAATCTGGACCGAATTCCTGCTGGCGCAGACAATGGCCGATGGACAGAACAAGCCGCGCTCACACGCGCCCAACTTTTCGAGGCACTAGGACGGGTTGATGAAGCTCTTGAAATTTATGACCAACTCCTAACTTCGGATCACAGAGCGATACTTGCTCGCGCGCGTTTTGCCCATGCCAAACTCCGGTACGAACTTGGTGCACTGAGTGACGAAGAGTTGACCAATGAGCTGCATGCCCTGCGCCTGGTTTGGCGGGGAGATGACCTTGAACTGGCGGTTCTTGAACGGTTAGGCGAGTTGCTGATCGCTAAAGGCGAGGTTGCGGAGGGACTGGAAATCTGGCGAATGGCCGTTGGCACCTTCCCGGAAACCGAACGGGCGCGGCGTGTTGCGTCCAGTATGACGGAGACTTTTACTGATCTTTACCTGGACGGTGGTGCCGACGAAATGGATCCGGTTGAGGCACTCTCCATCTATTACGAGTTCCGGGAGCTGACGCCGATCGGTCGGAGAGGGGATGCACTTATTCGCAATCTAGCGGACAGGATGGTTGACGTTGATCTGTTAGATAAGGCCGCAACGCTGCTTCGGCACCAGGTCGAAAACCGCCTTCGTGGTACTGCGCAGGCACAGGTTGCCGCCAAGCTTGCTCTGATCGAGCTCATGAACAGGCAACCGACGGCGGCGCTTCGGGCTATTCGTTCGACCAAGCAGGTACGGCTACCGAAAGACCTGACACACAAACGTCGTTTGCTCGAAGCTCGGGCTCTAACAGATCTCGGATTGTATGATCACGCCTTGGACCTTCTCTCTGAAACAGAAGGAGAGGGGGTGGCCGATCTGGTCGCGAATATTCATTGGGAGTCGCAGCAATGGGCGGTCGCCGCCGCCAATTTTGAAACCGCGCTTGGGGAGCGCTGGCGCGACCCGCTTCCTCTTAGCGAAGATGAACGTTTTCAGGTCCTGCGAGCTGCCATTAGCTTCTCATTGGATGATGATGCCACCGGACTTGAGCGCATGCGGGCAAAGTTCGGAGATCTGATGAGTGCAAGCCCGGATGCTTCAGCCTTTGCTGTGGTCACAGATCCCATTCAAACCAATGGTGTGGCCTTTAGAGACCTTGCGCGCAGCGTCGCGTCCATCGATACATTGGACAGTTTTGTGCAGAGTATGGAAGGTAGTTTCTCAGAGCCTTTGGACGGCCCGGGCACAGCCATCAACTAACGACGCAGTATTGCTGGTTCCGGTCAGTACAGATGGCTAACCAAGGCGCCCGCTAGTTTCGCCGCGATACCTTGGCGGCTGATGGCAGCTAAGTCCCGAAGCTCTGAACCAGTGATCCCGTGATCAAGTGCCAGCCGTCAACAAGTACAAAGAAGATGAGCTTGAAGGGTAGCGAAATAATGATGGGTGGCAGCATCATCATGCCCATGGACATGAGAACAGAGGCGACAATCATGTCGATGACAATGAAAGGGACAAAAATAAGAAACCCAATCTCAAAAGCGCGTTTCAATTCACTGATCATGAAGGCTGGGACAATGACCTGAAAAGGAATATCTTCCTGTTCTTCAACAGCCGGTGTTTTTGAAAGGTCCATGAAGAGCTGAAGATCTTTGTCTCGTACCTGTGTCAGCATGAACTCCTGAAATGGCTTTGAGGAAACACTTAGGGCTTCACCCATTTCGATTTCTTCATTGATGAGCGGCTTGATGCCGGTCTCATAGGCGGCTTCAAACGCAGGTGCCATGATGAACGCAGTGAGGAACAGGGCAAGGCTGATGATGACGGAGTTTGGTGGTGATTGTTGTACGCCCAAAGCCGTTCTAAGCAGTGATAAAACCACCACGATGCGTACGAAGGAGGTGATCATGATCAGGATCGACGGCGCGAGACTGAGCACCGTGACGAGCGCGATGATCTGAACAATTCGCTCGGTGAGGCCAAAGCCTTCTGAGAAGTCCACGTTGATGGTTTCCGCGGCAGCGGGAAGGGCTGAGAGCAGGAAGACCACCATGCCTGTGAGGGCCGCAAGCAGCAGATGCTTTTGGCTTGGAGAGAAAATCACGCGCGGCGCTCCTTCAGGAGAGAGACAACCTTTTGCATCTGATCTGCTACTGGGCCGGTGAGAGCTGATGCGTTGAGAGGTTTGACCTCAGTTGACGCGTCTATCATCGGTTCTTCTTTGGCGGGAAGACCTGCTTCCAGAATAGTGTCCTGATCTCCGAGGAGGAGGAGATGTTCGCGATCATCATGTCGCACAATCACAAGCTTGCGTTTGGGATCAATTGCGAGTGTTTCGGTGACCGCGAGGCGCTTGTTCATAGATGTTTGGCGGCCTGTCGGTACCAGGCCAAAGCGCTTTGCGCCCCAGGCGCAGGCGACAATGAGGCCGACAACAAAGATGAGCGCTGATGCGAAGCGGAGTATTTCGCTGAGTTCCATGAACTTTCTCCAAAAGACCTTGGCACTTGATGTGACGAAACTGGTTAACAAGCCCTGCCGACTCTGTGCCGTAACTGGGCAGATGTTGCCGGGGTTATGCTTAAGAACGGGTTAAGCCCTTCAGAATGTCGTTTAGATACAGTGGTCGGGAGATTCCGGGCCTTGAGCTTGTGGGAAACCAATTAAGGCAAAATTTACCTAGTGGCGCGAAACTGCTCTTAACGAACAATGCAAGGATTGCATCTGTTCGCGATTTCTCACTCGCGTGATCCCAGAAAGGGTTGCACCACGCGGCAACCCGCACCTTATGGTGCATGATCAGGACGCGCGCCCATGTTTCTTGGTGACTCCCCCATCTTTTCGATGATGAAGGAACGCATGTATTGGCTGTCGGACCGGCAGCGGGTGATTGCAGAGAATGTCGCGAATGCAGATACCCCCAATTATATCGCCAAGGACCTGTCGGAGCCTGACTTTGGTGCGATGCTGCGGACACGCACGTCACGCCCGGTGCTGACGGCAACTCGGACAGACGGCAATCATCTGAGCGCGAATGGCAGCAGCGGCGGCAGCTCATCGGCCTATGTCAGAAGCCCAGATTTTGAAACCACACCGACCGGCAATGCGGTGGTGTTGGAAGAACAGATGATTAAAGCCGCAGAGAACCAGATGGATTACCAGACGGTGACAGGTCTCTACGCCAAGAGCGTCAACATGTTGAAAATTGCCCTGGGTAAGGGCTGAGCATATTTGAGGAGAGCAGGCTATGGATCTCGTGAAATCAATGATGATTGCCGCTTCGGGCATGCGGGCCCAAAGTGGGCGTATGCGAGTGCTGGCGGAGAATATCGCTAACTCGCAGTCGGCGGCGACGACACCGGGCGCAGAACCCTACCGTCGACAGATTGTGACATTTGAGAGCGAACTTGATCGGGAGCTTAATGCTCGCGTTGTGAAGGTTGGCAAGCCAATTGCCGATAAATCCGATTTTGAGCTGAAATATATGCCCGGCCACCCAGGGGCTGATGACAATGGCTATGTGCAGATGCCAAACGTCAATGGACTGGTTGAGTCCATGGATATGAAAGAGGCGCAGCGTTCTTATGAAGCGAACCTCAATATGATCCAGGCATCCAGGCGCATGATGTCTCAGACACTCGAATTGCTTCGTCGTTGAACCCAGGATCTTTTAGAGGAAACACGTCATGACTGTTCCTGCTTCTGTTGCACTTAATGCCTACACCAACGCTCTCAAACAGGTGACTGACCTGGACGGTGCCAATGATGTCGCGGCCAGCACCGGGTCCGCCCAAGGTGGCTTTGGCGATATGCTTAAAGGCGTTGTGGAAAACATGGCTGCAACTGGCATCAACGCAGAGCAGCAGACAGCGTCTGCGGTTGCCGGCACCGCGGATGTGGTTGATGTGGTGACAGCGGTTTCCGAAGCCGAAACGACCTTACAGACAGTTGTTGCGATCCGCGACAATGTGATTACGGCCTATCAGGAAATTATGAAGATGCCGATTTAATGGAATTTATTGAGGAGTGCAGGGGATGACTGGAGCGGAAGTTTTGGATGTTGGACGAGAGGGCATTGTTGTCCTGCTCAAAGTCTCGTCTCCTCTTATGCTTGTTGGGCTAGGTGTCGGCTTGATCATTGCGCTCTTCCAGGCGCTGACGCATATCCAAGAAATGACCCTGGTTTTCGTGCCAAAAATTCTCGCGATCTTCATAGGCCTCATCGTGATGCTGCCTTTCATGGGCAGCACGTTGGGGGCTTACATGACCTATATTGCTGATAGAATTGTCTCTGGTTGATGTGTACCACCCTGTTTCCGAAACCCCAGATGGTGCTCGCCTATGAGTTTTGAGCTTGCACCCACAACAGCCTATGTGTTCATGCTGGTTTTTTCCCGCATCGGCACCATGGTGATGTTAATGCCGGCGCTTGGTGAGTTCAGTGTCTCTAGCCGTGTACGGCTGACGCTCGCCGTTCTGATTTCAATGGTTTTGATGCCGGTTGTGGCGGATACCTACGGACCGGTACCGGCGACCGTGTCTGGGATCGCCTGGGGCGTTATTTCAGAAATTGCCGTTGGGTTTCTGATCGGGTCGGTTGCACGCCTTATAATGAGTGCGTTGCAGGTTGCTGGTACAATTATTGCCTTTCAGACAGGTCTTGCCTTTGCTCAGAATGTTGATCCCACGCAAGGAATTCAGAGTGCGCTCGTGGGGTCTTTTCTTTCCATACTCGCGGTAACAATGATTTTTGCGACGGACCTGCATTTTCTCCTGATCGCAGCCATGCGGGACAGTTATGTGCTTTTTGAGCCAGGCGCGCGCCTGCCAATTGGGGATTTTGCTCAGACAGCAACCGGTGTCGTTGCCGGGTCCTTCAAGTTAGGGGTTCAGATTGCCGCGCCATTTATCGTCTTTGGGCTAGTCTTCTATTTGGCGGTAGGCATCCTTTCCAAGCTGATGCCCCAGGTGCAGATTTTTTTCGTGGCGATGCCTGCAAATATCTTGCTGGGGTTTGCATTGTTTGCCGTGCTTATGGGCGCGATGATGATGTGGTTTCTCACCTTTTTCGAAAAGAGCATGAGTTTGTTCCTGGCCTGACGTGCTAGGGGCTTCGTGCGAGAGGGTCTATGGCGGATCAAGCCGACGATTCAGACAAAACCGAAGAGGCGACCTCCAAAAAACTGGAGGACGCCCGGAAAAAAGGTGACGTGCCGAAGAGCCATGAGGTCAACACCTGGTTCATCATGATTGCGACAACGTTGGTGATCGGAATTTTGTCTACAAGCGCATCCGGTGACTTCGCGCGCGCCTTTACGGTTTTTCTCTCTGACGCGCATGACATTTCTGTTGATCAGAACAATCTTATGTTCGTGTATGAACAGATCGGCCTTACGATTCTGAAGCTTCTTGCTGCCCCATTGCTGCTGCTCATCGGTGCAGGGGTTGCTGGAAACCTGGTGCAGAACATGCCGATTATCTCAGCCGAAAATATGAAACCGAAGCTCTCAAAGATTTCACCGAAGGAAGGTCTAAAGCGCCTTTTTTCCCCGAAAAGTTTGATGAATTTCACTAAAGGCCTGGTGAAACTGATCTTGGTGTCGGTGGCGACTTTTCTCATCGTCTGGCCCATGCGCGATCAATTGCTCGTCCTCATGACCATGGATGTGGGGATGTTGCTTCCCTTTGTTCAGTCAATTGCGATCAAAATTCTGGCAATGGTGATTGCCATCATGACCGTGCTTGCGGCGGCGGACTATGTGTTTGAAGTGGCCCAGTGGAACAAGAAACAGCGCATGACCGTGCAAGAGGTGAAAGACGAGTATAAGCAGACGGAGGGCGACCCAACGGTCAAAGCGAAACTGCGTGCCCTTCGAATGGAACGGGGACGTCAGCGTATGATGTCTCGCGTACCCGATGCTGCGGTCATTATTACCAACCCGACCCACTATGCGGTCGCACTAGAGTACCAACAGGGCATGGCTGCGCCGATCTGTGTGGCGAAGGGTATGGATGCAATCGCCCTTAAAATCAGGGAAATTGGTGCAGAGCATGATGTGCCCATTGTTGAGAGCCCGCCTTTGGCCCGTGCACTTTATGCCGCAGTGGAGCTGGAAGAGTCGATTCCGCCAGAGCATTATAAAGCGGTTGCGGAGGTTATTGGCTACGTGATGCGTCTTAAGAGTAAGATGTCCCGTAACTAGCGCACGCGATGATTCGGGTGTGCCGGTGTGGTGATCGTGGCCGGACCTGGAAGAATGTCTGGTCTCTTGGGATTTTGACCTCGGCAGATAAGATCTGGATAGATGAGCGATACACTGATGGATGGGACCGGAGGCAATGAGGCTGGGGGCGAGGGACCAGCTTCCGATCCGAAGGCGACAATCAGTGAGCCCGCACGCGCTCTTTCAGACAAAGTCGGATTTTCTGATCAGAACCGTTGGCGCAGGTCGCTGGGGATGGCGGGCTTGATCGGACTTTTTCTGGCTGGCGCTGCGGGTGGATTTGTTTTTCTCAATCTTAGTGCTGCTGGGCCTTTGGGCTACTTGATGATTGGCGGTCTGGTTGCGGTCGGGTTTTTCTCAACGGTGGCGCTGATTGCCGGGCGTCCCTCTAGCCCAATTGTGGGCCGTGGCAAAGTCACCGGTGTTGCGGGCCACGCGTTGGAAAGCCTGCCTGATCCCTGTCTCGTGACCGACCGTCGGGGGTCTGTTCTGTTTGCAAACCAGGCTTACAGACATCTTGGGCTTGATGCCCATGATCGTCCAATGCCGCTCGAGCGGCTTCTGGCGGGTCAACCAGGTGTTGATGAGCAGCTCTATCAATTGGCGCAGGCCGCGCGCCTGGGGCTTGCGGATGAAGAAGAACTTCGGTTTGTGCCTCCCGCAGGTCAAGGTCAGGAACGCGTTTTTAAGGCAGCTGTTCAGCCGCTGACAGGTGCCGCAGCCAAGACCGGTGCCAGTATCTGGCTCTTAAGAGACATGACCGCGGAGAGGCTTGCGGCAGCACAAGCCCAAGTGGGGCGCGACAAATATCTGGCCTATCTGGATAACGCGCCATTCGGCTTTTTCTCTTCGCAGGACTCCGGGCAGCTTGACTATGTGAACCAGATGTTTGCGACCATGGTGGGACGGTCAGCGGAAGAATTGGTGTCCGGGAGCACCAGGTTTGGTGATCTTGTTGCGGGTGACGTGAACGCCTTTGTTCAGGAAAAAGACGGAGAGGCTGGAACTCAGGTCATCGATGTAGATCTGGTGGGGCCTGACGGCCCGGTCCAGGTGCGTATTGTGCAAAACTTTGCACCGACGCAAAATGGGACGCCTGGTGCGTCGCGCTCTGTTGTGATGTTCCGCGAAGAAGAAGACGATACGGAAGCGCATTTGCGCGACGCTGAAATGCGGTTTGCGCGCTTCTTTAACAATGCCCCCATTGGTGTTGCGACACTTGATAGGGATGGTGTGCTTGGCAGTTCGAACGCAGCCTTTGTGACACTTGTTGGCGGGACGCCGGATGCCGGCAGTCGATTTGCCGACCTGGTTGTTCCTGAGGATCGGGCGGCTCTTACAGAGTTCCTGGACGGCGCTGTGTCATCTGGTGGCTCTCGTGGGCCGATTGATCTTCGGTTCCTGCAGAAACAAGGCGAGGAGATAGAGAAGACAGCGCAGCTCTTTGCCAGTTATTCCAATGAGACGGGTGGGCAGCCCTCCATGATTGCCTATCTGATCGATACGAGTGAACAGAAGTCGCTCGAGATGCAGTTTGCTCAGTCGCAGAAAATGCAGGCTGTGGGTCAGCTGGCAGGTGGTGTGGCGCATGACTTCAATAATCTGCTCACCGCGATTATCGGCTTTTGTGATCTGCTTCTCGCGCGCCACCAGGCAGGCGATCCGAGCTTTGCTGATGTTATGCAGATCAAGCAGAATGCCAACCGGGCCGCGAATCTGGTGCGACAGCTGCTCGCCTTCTCGCGCCGTCAAACCTTGCGTCCGAAGGTCCTGAACCTCACCGATGAGCTGGCGGAGCTGTCAAACTTGCTGAGCCGTCTTCTGGGTGAAACGGTGGAGCTCAAGATCACCCATGAGCGGGACCTGGGCCTTGTGAAGGTGGATCAGAACCAGCTCGAGCAGGTGGTGATCAACCTGGCTGTGAATGCGCGCGATGCCATGGAAGATGGCGGACGGCTCACCATTCGTACGGCCAATGTCTCTGCTGAAGATGCGAAGGCGCTCGATCATGCACTGATGCCACCTGCTGAATATGTCCTGATCGAAGTGACGGACACAGGCTGCGGTATTCCGAAAGAACATTTGGGTAAGATCTTCGAGCCGTTCTTCACTACCAAAGATGTGAGTAAGGGGACGGGTCTTGGCCTTTCCACGGTCTATGGGATCGTCAAGCAGACCGGCGGCTATATTTTTGCCTTCTCGACTGTCGATAAAGGCACGACCTTCCGCATCTATCTGCCGCGCTATTTCGAAACAGAGGAAGAAGCGGCGGCAAAGGTTCAGGCTCAAGTTGAAGAAACCGCGGCGCCTGACCTCACCGGCAAGGGCACGATCCTGCTCGTGGAAGATGAAGATGCTGTGCGGACCTTTGCTGTCCGGGCGCTCGGCACGCGGGGCTACACGGTCCTTGAAGCTGAGAGTGGGGATGTGGCGCTGGAGATTGTTGATAGCCATGACGGCACGATTGATCTGGTGGTGAGCGACGTGGTGATGCCCAATATGGATGGGCCGACCATGGTGAAACAGCTGCAGGAGAAGCGACCGGGCACCAAGATCATCTTCATCTCTGGCTATGCAGAAGACGCCTTTGCGAAGAGCCTCGACCCGTCCGTCGACTTCCGCTTTTTGCCAAAGCCCTTTAGCCTCAAGCAGCTCGCCGCAGCGGTGAAAGAGGCGATGGAGTAGCCATGGTGTCTTCCCGGGCGATTCTGCTTAACAGAGCGTCCGCCTGTGCATAAACGTGTGGAACAAGTTTAGAACACGACACCAATACTCCAATAAATTCAGTGACTTAAACTTTTTCTTGCCCACGAGAACAAAAAAGGTACATTTACCTCAATTGCTTCCGCAGAGCCGGTATGAAATAAGGGGATGACGCTTATGGCGCGAGAACAGAAAGAAAACGTAGTCAGCTTGCTTGGCAAGGACAGTATGGATAAGCAAAAAGCTCTGGATGCTGCGCTCAGTCAGATTGAGCGCTCTTTTGGTAAAGGTTCGATCATGCGGCTCGGGAAAAACGAGCAGGTGGTCGAGATTGAGGCGATCCCAACCGGGTCTTTGAGCCTTGATATTGCGCTGGGGATTGGCGGTCTGCCAAAGGGCCGGGTGGTTGAGGTCTACGGTCCTGAATCAAGCGGTAAAACCACTCTTGCACTCCACACGGTCGCTGAAGCTCAGAAGAAAGACGGTATTTGCGCCTTTGTTGATGCAGAGCATGCGCTTGACCCGGTCTATGCACGCAAGCTTGGCGTTAATCTGGATGATCTTTTGATCTCGCAGCCTGATACGGGCGAGCAGGCGCTGGAAATTGTCGACACGCTGGTGCGCTCTGGAGCTGTGGACGTGATCGTTGTGGACTCTGTTGCTGCTCTCACCCCACGGGCCGAGCTTGACGGGGATATGGGCGACAGCCTGCCGGGTCTCCAGGCGCGGCTGATGAGCCAG
Organism: Parvibaculum sp.; assembly: GCA_002695905.1. GTDB lineage: Bacteria > Pseudomonadota > Alphaproteobacteria > Parvibaculales > Parvibaculaceae > Mf105b01. The sequence continues at coordinate 26,105 of NZQM01000192.1, read as the reverse complement.
GCGCTCCGGAAACTGACGGGCTCCATTTCCAAATCAAATTGCATGGTCATTTTTATCAACCAGATCCGTATGAAGATCGGGGTGATGTTTGGCAGCCCGGAGACGACAACAGGCGGGAATGCACTGAAGTTCTACTCCTCTGTCCGTCTTGATATTCGCCGGATTGGGGCGATTAAGGACCGGGACGAAGTGGTGGGCAACCAGACCCGCGTTAAAGTGGTGAAGAACAAGGTGGCGCCGCCGTTCAAACAGGTTGAGTTCGACATCATGTATGGGCAAGGGATCTCCAAGATGGGGGAGGTCGTCGATCTGGGGGTCAAAGCCGGGGTCGTTGAGAAATCTGGCTCCTGGTATTCCTATGACAGTCAGCGGATCGGACAAGGGCGTGAGAACGCCAAGACCTTCCTGAAGGAAAACCCTGACATGGCGCTTGCCATTGAAACCGCGATCCGGGCGGACGCGGGACTGGCGGCAGCTCTTGACGTTGGTCCCGATGCGGACGACGACGATGATGGCATGCCGGAGGAAATTGCAGGTTAGGTCTGAAACGCCATATTCGACCTGAAAGCGGCGCGCATTTCGGTGGGCGCCGCTTTTTCGTGGCAAATCGGGCGCTGAACCCTATGGATGGGGCGTTTAACAAACCGGGTGAGTAGATTCACTCAGGGCATTACCAGGCGGTTTCTTTGCCAGACAGACGCCTTAGGGCAGCTCATCGTTTGTCGCATTTTCGGGCGGATAACCGTTTCCACTTGTCCTGAAAATGCTCTAGAAAAAGAGACCAAATTCCAAGGGTTTGGCGTCATTTTGTGGGCGCTGGACCGCGAGTAGTAAGACGAATGTGAGACCGCAATGACCGGCGTTAATCAGATCCGCGAGACCTTTCTCGACTTTTTTGAGAAACAAGGGCACGCCCGTGTGCCCTCAGCGTCGCTGGTTCCACAAAACGATCCCACGTTGCTCTTTACCAATGCGGGCATGGTACCGTTCAAGAATGTCTTTACCGGTGTCGAGACGCGGGACTACACCCGCGCGACGTCGTCTCAGAAATGTGTGCGGGCAGGCGGCAAGCATAATGACCTCGACAATGTCGGCTACACCGCACGGCATCACACATTCTTCGAGATGTTGGGGAACTTCTCCTTTGGTGACTATTTCAAAGATGAGGCGATTGCGTTTGCCTGGGATTTAATCACCAAAGAGTATGATATCTCTGCAGACCGGCTTCTGGTCACCGTCTATTCTGAAGATGAGGATGCAGCTGATATCTGGAAGAAAGTCGCTGGTCTCTCTGATGATAAAATCATCCGGATTTCAACGTCAGACAATTTCTGGTCTATGGGCGATACCGGCCCTTGCGGCCCGTGCTCGGAAATCTTCTTTGATCATGGGGACAAAGTACCCGGTGGACCTCCTGGCAGCCCGGATGAAGATGGCGACCGGTTCATCGAGATCTGGAACCTGGTATTCATGCAGTTCGATCAGCAGACGGGCGGCGAACGGATCAACCTTCCCAAACCCTCCATTGATACGGGCATGGGACTAGAACGCATTGCTGCATTGCTGCAGGGCAGTCACGACAATTATGATACGGACCTGTTCCGTACGTTGATCGAGGCGTCAGCGCATAGCTCCAATACAGATCCGGACGGGTCCCACAGTGTCAGTCATCGGGTGATTTCCGATCATCTGCGTTCCTGTTCGTTCCTTCTTGCCGATGGCGTGATGCCGTCCAATGAAGGCCGCGGATATGTGCTGCGCAGAATCATGAGGCGCGCCATGCGCCATGCTCAGTTGCTGGGCGTTGCTGAGCCGTTGATGTGGCGGTTGGTACCTGCCCTTATTCATCAGATGGGAGATGCATACCCTGAGTTGCGACGGGCAGAGGCACTCATCACCGAGACCTTCAAGCTTGAAGAGACACGCTTCCGGGAAACGTTGGCGCGTGGACTAAAGCTGCTTGATGAAGCTGTCGGTGAGCAAGGGGGAAAAGGCGAGCTTCCAGGCGATGTGGCTTTCAAGCTCTATGACACTTACGGCTTTCCCTTGGACCTCACAGAGGATGCGCTCAGAGAGCGCAACATGAGCGTTGATCAGGCAGGGTTCGACGCTGCAATGGACAAGCAACGTGCGGCCGCGCGCGCCAACTGGTCAGGTTCCGGCGAGGCAGCGACGGAGACACTCTGGTTTGATCTCAAGGAAGAAACTGGCGCGACAGAGTTTCTTGGCTACACGACGGAAGCAGCTGAAGGGAAGATTATTGCCCTCGTAAAAGATGGCGAGCGGGTGGAGAGTATCACTGCCGGTGACGAGGCTGTGGTGATCGCTAACCAAACGTCCTTCTACGGAGAGTCCGGCGGGCAGGTCGGCGATACTGGCGGATTGTTTACAGGCAGCGGTGCCGAATTCACGGTCACAGATACCCAGAAGAAGCTGGGTGATCTCATCGTTCATATAGGTACGCTCACCAAGGGCAAACTCGCCGTTGGTGAAATTGCGGACTTCCGCGTAGACGGTCATTTGCGGACGTCCACCCGCGCCAACCATTCCGCAACTCATCTGGCCCACGAAGCGCTTCGACGAGTATTGGGGGATCATGTCAGCCAAAAAGGCTCGCAGGTGGGACCGGATAGGTTGCGCTTTGACTTTTCTCATCCAAAAGCGATGACGTCAGAGCAGATCGCGGAGGTGGAGAAAATCGTCAATGAAGAGATCCAGCGCAACAATGAGGTCGTCACGCGGGTGATGACACCTGATGACGCGATTGAAGCAGGGGCGCTTGCACTCTTTGGCGAGAAATATGGCGATGAAGTTCGCGTGCTGTCCATGGGCTCGCCCCGGGAAGATGGCAATAGCTTTTCTGTTGAGCTGTGTGGTGGGACCCATGTTGGTCGCGTCGGCGATATCGCGTTGTTCAAGATTGTGAGCGAAGGGGCTGTTGGGTCGGGTGTTCGACGGATCGAAGCTCTGACGGCTGAGGGTGCACGGGCCTACCTCAATGATCAGGAGCGGATTGCGCTGAATGCTGCTGCCTTGTTGAAGATCACGCCTGAACAGCTGAGCGACCGGGTCGCGACGCTGGTCGATGAGCGGAAACGTCTTGAACGCGAACTTGCCGAAGCCAAAAAGAAACTTGCCATGGGTGGAGGCGCTTCTGCTGGCGGCAGCGCGTCGGAAGTTGAAGAGCTTGGCGGTGTCAAATTTATCGCGCGCGCCATGGCAGGGATCAGCCCTAAGGACCTGCGCGGTATGGTTGATGACGCTAAAAAGAGCGTGGGCTCTGGCATTGTTGCTCTGATTGCCCTTGGTGATGATGGGAAAGCGGGCATAGCCGTTGGGGTGACGGATGATCTGACAGACCGTCTTTCTGCCGTTGACCTTGTACGAACGGGCGCAGAGGCCCTTGGCGGTAAAGGGGGCGGTGGTCGGCCTGACATGGCGCAGGCCGGGGGGCCTGACGGAAGCAAGGCAGATGCCGCCTTGGCCGCCATCAAAGAAACTGTAGGTGGTCTTGCCGGAGCAGCTTGATAGAGCGGTGCCAGCCGACAGCAACACCTCTGGAACCAGGTTTTCTGAGGTGCGGCGCTGGCTCTATATTCTGCTTGAAGCGGGAAAAACAGGCGATAAGCCGAGCGCCATTTTCGATACATTTATGGTCACGCTTATTCTGGCCAATGTGGTTGCCTTTGCCGCTGAAACGGATGTGCGCGTCGCAGCGGTCTGGGGAGAAGAGCTGCGCCTGTTTAACGCCGTCTCCATTGCCATCTTCACTGTGGAATATGCGCTCCGCCTTTGGGTCGCGGTAGATCACCCAGCACTTAAAGCTCTGCCCAAATGGCGGGTACGGCTAGGGTACGCGTGCAACCCGCAGATGTTGATCGACCTGCTTGTCATCCTGCCCTTCTATTTGAGTTTTCTTGTCGCGATTGATCTGCGGGTCTTGCGCATCTTTCGCTTGTTCCGGTTTCTCATGCTCGCGCGCTATTCACCTGCGCTCTATACGATGGGACAGGTGGTGAAGTCGGAGCGACGGGCTATTCTTGCCGCAGTGATTGCGATGTTGGGCATGTTGGTTTTCTCCGCATCTGGCATCTATCTGTTGGAACACAAGGTGCAGCCAGAAGCGTTTGGCTCGGTTATGAAGTCCATGTGGTGGGCGCTGGCAACGCTTACGACAGTGGGGTATGGAGACGTCGTTCCGATCACCACGGTTGGGCGTTTCTTTGGTGGTTTGGTGATGATTTTTGGTCTTGGCATGTTCGCCATGCCTGTCGCGATTATCTCCAGCGGGTTCGCCCGAGAAATTCATCGGCGTGACTTTGTCGTTTCCTGGGGCATGGTTGCACGGGTTCCGCTATTTCAGGAGTTGAAGCCCGCGCTTATCGTCGATCTTGTCGAGCTGCTTGAAGCCCAGGTGATCGATTCAGACGTTGTGATCGCGCATCAGGGGGATGTGGCCGATGCCATGTATTTCATCGTGATCGGTGCGGTCCGTCTGGATTTTGATGAAAGAACTGTCCAGTTAGGCGAGGGGGATTTTTTCGGTGAGATGGCGCTTCTCGACAATCGCCGCCGCTCCGCCGACATTGTTGCACTCACCCAATGCCATGTTCTGAAGCTGGATGCACATAGTTTCCGACAATTCATCAACCGTCATCCTGAGGCGCGCGCCAAGATTTTTGATGCCATCCGAGCGCGGGACATGTCGTTCGGCGGGAGTGACGAGCTTGAGCGTGAAATCGAGGAAGAAAAGAAGGACCTATAGGGTCGTTTTCGTGCCGCCTCAGAGGCCTTTGGACATGGCCTTGTCGAGATTTTCGGCGATTTTATCGAGGAAGCCGGTTGTTGAGAGCCATTTCTGCTCCGCCCCAACCAGCAGTGCCAGGTCCTTGGTCATATAGCCGCTTTCCACTGTGGAAACGCAAACCTGTTCGATCAGGGCGGCGAACTTGCCAAGTTTCTCATTGCCATCAAGTTTCGCGCGGTGCTTCAGGCCTCGGCTCCAGGCAAAGATCGACGCAATGGAATTGGTGGAGGTTTCTTCGCCCTTTTGGTGGTTTCTATAGTGGCGGGTCACGGTGCCGTGGGCGGCTTCCGCTTCCATTGTCTTGCCATCTGGGGTCATCAGCACACTTGTCATGAGACCGAGGGAGCCAAAGCCCTGTGCCACAGTGTCTGACTGCACGTCGCCGTCATAATTTTTGCAAGCCCAGACATAACCGCCGCTCCATTTCATGGCGGATGCCACCATGTCGTCGATCAGGCGGTGCTCATAGGTGAGGCCCTTCTTGTCGAATTCCTTTTTGAATTCTTTTTCGAAGACTTCCTGGAACAAATCTTTGAACTGCCCGTCATAGGCTTTCATGATCGTGTTCTTGGTGGACAGATAGACCGGATAGCCGCGATCAAAGCCATACTTCATGCAGGCGCGGGCAAAGTCCCGAATGCTGTCATCCAGGTTGTACATGGCCATACCGACACCAGACGAGGGATAGTCAAAAATTTCGTGCTCAAAAGAGTCGGAGCCGTCCGACGCCTCCCATTTGATGGTGAGCTTGCCGGCACCGGGTACGCGGAAGTCGGTGGCGCGATATTGGTCACCAAAGGCATGACGGCCAATAACAATCGGTTCGGTCCAACCGGGTACAAGGCGGGGGATGTTGCGGCAGATGATTGGCTCGCGAAAAACGGTGCCGCCAAGAATATTCCGTATCGTGCCGTTGGGCGATTTCCACATTTTCTTGAGGCCGAACTCTTCGACGCGGGCTTCATCAGGGGTAATGGTCGCGCATTTGACGCCCACACCGTATTTTTTGATCGCTTCAGCGGAATCGATGGTGACCTGATCATCGGTCGCATCGCGGTATTCCATGCCCAAATCGTAATATTTGAGGTCGATGTCCAAATAGGGGTGGATCAGCTTATCCTTGATGAACGCCCAGATGATGCGGGTCATTTCATCGCCGTCGAGTTCAACGACGGGGTTTTCCACCTTAATTTTGGACATGCGTACGGACCTCTTGTGCCATTGCGATATCAGCAGATGCCCGAATGGCAGGACGGGCGCCGCTTTCCGTTCCTGATGAACGGGGTGGGAGACGCCAGCACTCGCAGAATCGGGGGCAAAAGGGCGTCTCACCTTGAGCTCTCGTATAACATCTGCGCCACGTTGATAAAAGCACGCCAATCTCTTATCACCCCTTAATATCCCTCAATTCTTCTTGTCTTTGGGGGGAACATGAAGGCGATGTGACATGGCAGGAACGGACCGTTCCAAGGCGAACGCTACGGCAGGGCTTCCCCCGGCGCCGACGATTATACTGGTGCGCCCGCAACTGGGTGCCAACATTGGTGCGTCGGCGCGTGCCATGCTGAATTTTGGCATTACGGAGCTGCGTTTGGTGGCGCCGCGTGACGGCTGGCCGAACGAGCATGCGCTCAAAGCGGCCTCTGGTGCTGTAGAGCTTATCGAGAAGGCGCAACTCTTTCAGACTGTGCCTGAGGCGATCGCTGACCTGGACTATGTGCTGGCGACGACCGCGCGGCCACGGGACATGGTCAAGGAGGTTTATACGCCCGAAGAGGGCGCGGGACGGCTCAAAAAAGCAATGCTGGCTGGGGGACGGCCGGGCGTGATGTTCGGGGCGGAGCGTGCCGGACTTCATAATGATGACGTGGCGCTGGCGGATGCGGTGATCACAGCGGCGCTTAATCCGGGCTTTTCCTCTCTTAATCTTGGTCAGGCGGTACTGTTGCTCGCCTATGAGTGGAGCCAGCTCAGCGATGAGACACCTTCTGAGGACATGCCGATGAACGGCACGCGGCCTGCCCGCAAGCAGGAGCTTCAGGGTTTTTTTGAGCATCTGGAAGTGGAACTCGACGATACCGGTTTTCTGCTGCCGTTAGACAAACGCCCGGCCATGGTTCGGAACCTTCGCAATATGTTCCAGCGAGCCGCGCTCACTGAGCAGGAGATCCGTACACTCAGAGGGATCGTTTCTGCCCTCACCAAGCATGCGCAGCGTCGGGCGATAGAGAAGATGAAGGGCGATAAGTGAGTTGAACCTAATTCTGAGGTTTCTCTGGTATTTCGTCAGGGAATCAACGATTTAGCAGCTTTGGCTGAGAGGTTGATTCCGGCCAATAGCGGGTTTGACTTTGGCTTGGGCATAAGTATAGTGCGCCCAGTTCGCGGGTCCTTTCGGGCCCGCGACTTTTTTGACGCACCCGTGGGAAGATCCAAGCGCATTGGTCTCTTTCCTGTCGGTGGGGTCCGGATTTCGGACCTCGCAGAGGAGGGCGCGTTTCCTACAATTGATACAAGGAAACAGCGATGACAAAGCGCATCCAAGCGAAATACAAAATTGACCGTCGTCTCGGCGAGAACATTTGGGGTCGCCCAAAGAGCCCAGTGAACCGTCGGGAATATGGTCCAGGTGAACATGGTCAGCGCCGCCGCGGCAAGCTCTCGGACTTCGGTCTGCAGCTGCGCGCGAAGCAGAAGCTGAAGGGCCATTACGGCAACATCACCGAAAAGCAGTTCAAGCGCACGTATCACGAAGCGTCACGGATTAAAGGCGACACGGGTGAAAACCTCGTGGGTCTTCTTGAGCGCCGTCTTGACGCGGTGGTTTACCGCGCGAAATTCGTCCCTACCGTCTTCTCTGCTCGTCAGGCAGTAGGCCATGGCCACATTCTGGTCAATGGCAAGCGCGTCAACATCCCATCCTACCGGGTGAAGGAAGGTGACACGATCGAAGTTATCGAGAAAATGCGGACGAATGGCAAGATGCTCGAAGCTGCGGGCAGCCCAGAGCGCGATACGCCGGATTATCTCGACGTTGATCTGGAGAAGTTCAAAGCGACGTTTGTTCGGACCCCGGTTCTGGCGGATATTCCCTATCCGGTTCAGATGGAACCAAATCTCGTGATTGAGTTCTATTCTCGCTGAGTCCCGCTGACGATCACGTTTGTGAATTTGGACCATTTCAGTCCAAATTCATCGTGATCTCTTCAGCGCCGAACACAGAGTTTCAAAGGGGTCCGGTTTCGGGCCCTTTTTTTGTTGGAGGGTTTTATGACGGTTCGTCTGGCAGGACCCGGCGACATTCCTGCGATGCAGGAGATTGCCGTAAGGGCATACGCGCCTTACATCGCGCGGATGGGGCAGGAACCTGCGCCCATGCGACCAGATTTTGCAGGTCATACCGCCAACGATACCGTCTTTGTGTGGGATGAAGGTGAGGTCCAGGCGTATGCGGTGATCATAATCGGTGATGGTGAGCCTCTTCTCGACAACATCGCAGTTGATCCACGTGCACAAGGACAGAGACTAGGGTCAAAATTGCTGTCCCATATTGAGGTGTATTTGCGTGACAAGGGTTTCAGTGCTTATTCGCTCTATACGAATGTGCATATGACCGAGAACATTGCGTGGTACATCCGTGCTGGTTTCACGGAATCCAGCTGCGGCATGCAAGATGGCTTTGAACGGGTATTCTTCCGGAAAGCGCTTTAGGCGGTTTCGAGCGCGATGTCCTTGGAACTGAAATATTCGCGCAGTTCGCCGCTCTCAAACATTTCGCGGATAATGTCGCAGCCGCCGACGAACTCACCCTTCACATAAAGCTGTGGAATGGTTGGCCAGTCTGAGAATTCTTTGATGCCATGGCGGATCTCATCGTCTTCGAGAACGTTCACACCCTTGAACTGAACACCGAGATAGGTGAGCACCTGCACCACGGTATTGGAGAAGCCGCATTGCGGGAAGACAGGCGTACCTTTCATGAAAAGCACCACGTCACTGCTTTCCACTTCGCTGCGGATACGGTCTGCTACTGCTTCACTCATTTTGCTCTCCTAATATCTCACGACTCTGGCGCTGATGTTTGCAGCGCGAGGGCATGGAGGTCAGCGTCCATGCTGCCCTTCAGGGCCTTGTAAACCATTTGGTGTTGTTGTACGCGGGTTTTACCCGCGAAAGACGCAGAGACGACTGTCGCGGCATAGTGGTCACCGTCGCCTGCAAGATCGCGGATTTCGACCTTGGCGTCGGGAAGCCCCTCTTTGATCAGCCGTTCTATGTCGCTGGCATTCATCGCCATCTTTGTGCTCCAGTCTCGAGTTCGGGCTCAGAAGTGTTCGTTTAGTGCGTGTCGGGTGCACTCATATAGTTGGGTAACCATCCTTCATAGGCCGCGTCGAGGTCTCCCAATGATATGGGATGGGACCCCTCAACTGTCAATTCATTGCCGCCTGTGGTTCCGATCGCCTGTGTCGGAATCCCTGCTGAAAGCGCGTCTTTTGCGAAGGTTTCAGCGCTTGTCGCAGGCACAGTCACCACATAACAGGCCTGATCTTCGCCAAACGCCCAGGCGTGCAGCGGAATATCCTTATTTGGGGTAAGGGAAGCGCCGATTTTGCTCCCCATGCCCATTTCTGCGACTGCGACCAGCAGGCCGCCATCGGAAATGTCGTGCACTGCCGTTACGCGTCCTTCGCGGATCGCGTTCCGGACAAATGTGCCATGCTTTTTCTCAGCTGCGAGGTCGACCCTGGGCGGCGCACCTGCGGCCTCACCGACCATGTCGCGCTGATAGATGCTTTGGCCGAGATGTCCTTCATGGGCGCCGATGAGGAGAATGATCTCGCCTTCTGCGGTGAAGCTTTTGCCCACGCGCTTTGTTACATCCGGCAGCAGTCCGACCCCCCCAATGGCGGGTGTGGGCAGAATGGCCTGGCCGTTGGTCTCGTTGTAGAGCGAGACGTTGCCGGAGACGATGGGCATGTCGAGGGCGAGGCAGGCTTCCCCAATACCCTGAATGCAGCCGACAAGCTGACCCATAATTTCAGGTTTTTCCGGATTGCCGAAATTGAGATTGTCAGTCGCGGCGAGTGGCTCAGCACCGACAGCGGTAATGTTCCGCCAGCACTCCGCGACAGCCTGCTTGCCGCCTTCGATGGGGTCCGCCTCGCAGTAGCGCGGCGTGACATCGACGGCAAAGGCGAGGCCTTTTCCATTATCTCCGACGCGGATCACAGCGGCGTCGCCACCGGGGCCTGCCATTGTGTTGCCCTGAATGAGATTGTCATATTGCTCCCAAACCCAGCGGCGTGAGCACATGTCGGGAAGGCCAACCAACTGGATGAGGGCTTTGCCAAGATCCTCCGGAGCGGGTACATCCTTTGGTGCTACGGGCTCAAGCTTCGGGCTTTCCACCCATGGCCGGTCATATTCCGGAGCTTCATCGCCCAGTTCCTTGATGGGCAGATCTGCCATCAGGTCATTGTGCCGATAGACTTTGAAGCGCTGATCATCGGTTGTTTCGCCGACAATGGCGAAGTCGAGATCCCATTTTTTGAAGACGGCGGCGGCTTCCTCTTCCTTGTTCGGGTCCAGCACCATGAGCATGCGCTCCTGGCTTTCCGACAACATCATCTCATAAGCCGTCATGCCGTCTTCGCGGCAGGGAACCTTGTCGAGATCAAGGCGTACGCCGAGATTGCCTTTAGCGCCCATCTCAACAGCAGAACAGGTAAGGCCTGCAGCTCCCATGTCCTGAATGGCAATGACAGCGCCGGTTTTCATGAGTTCCAGAGTGGCCTCAAGCAATAGCTTTTCAGAGAAGGGATCGCCGATCTGAACGGTCGGACGCTTTTCTTCTGAGTCATCGTCAAACTCAGCAGAGGCCATGGTGGCGCCGTGGATGCCGTCACGACCGGTCTTGGAACCGAGATAGACGATCGGAAGACCTACACCCTTGGCTTCGGACAGGAAGATGCCGTCGGCCTTGGCGAGGCCTGCGGCAAATGCGTTCACAAGGCAATTGTCATTGTAGCGGGCATCGAAGTTTACTTCGCCGCCAATGGTGGGCACGCCAAAGCAGTTGCCATAGCCGCCAATGCCTTCCACAACGCCAGACACGATATGCCGGGTGCGTTCGTTTTCCGGCGCGCCGAAACGCAGCGCATTCATCGCAGCCACGGGGCGCGCGCCCATGGTGAAGACGTCGCGCAAAATGCCGCCGACACCGGTTGCTGCCCCCTCATAGGGCGAGATGAAAGAGGGGTGGTTGTGGCTTTCCATCTTGAAGACGACAACGTCGCCATCATCAATATCGACGACACCGGCGTTTTCGCCAGGTCCCTCAATGACACGTGGGCCTTCTGTCGGCAAAGTGCGCAGCCACTTTTTTGATGACTTGTAAGAGCAGTGCTCGTTCCACATGGCGGAGAAGATGCCGAGCTCTGTGAGGGTCGGCTCCCGCCCAATCAGATCAAGGATGCGCTGATACTCGTCCGGCTTGAGGCCATGCTCGGCGATCAGGTCAGGGGTGATTTCTACATCGTTCTTGATCACGCGATCGTCTCCAGCGCACTTTCGAAAATACCGCGACCGTCTGTGCCACCCTGGGCGGCTTCGATCAGGTTTTCCGGGTGGGGCATCATGCCCAGCACGTTTTTCTGTTCATTCATGATGCCGGCAATATTGCGGATGGACCCGTTGGGGTTTGTTGCTTGCGTATAGCGAAACGCCACCCGGTCTTCTGCTTCAAGACGGTTCAGCGTGTCTTCGTCAGCGAAATAATTGCCGTCATGATGTGCAACCGGGCAGCGGATCACCTGGTTTGCACTGTAGGCACTGGTGAACACGCTTTGGCTTGTTGCGATTTCAAGCTCAACTTCTTTACAGACAAATTTGAGGTGCGCGTTACGTAGAAGTGCGCCGGGGAGGATGCCGGTTTCTGTCAGGATCTGAAAGCCGTTGCAGACGCCGAGGACACGGACGCCCTTATCTGCTTGTTCCTTCACCGCTTTCATGATGGGGGAGAGGCCCGCAATGGCGCCGGTCCGAAGATAGTCGCCGTAGGAAAAGCCGCCGGGCAGGACAATCAGGTCAACGTCTGGAAGCGTGGTTTCCTGGTGCCAGACTGTGAGGGGCTTCTGTCCGCTAATTTGCTCAAGCGCGTAAAGCATATCGCGCTCTCGGTTTGACCCGGGAAAGACAATGACTGCCGATTTCATGGGGCTACGCTCCGTCGAGCTCTATGGCGTAGTTTTCGATGACCGTGTTCGCAAGAACCCGTTCGCACATGTCTTCCAGCGCGGCGCGGGCCTTGGCGGTGTCAGTCTCGGACAGATCAACCTCAATATATTTGCCTTGGCGAACATCACCGATGCCGTCAAAACCCAGTTGGTCTAGCGCGTGAGAGATGGCTTTGCCTTGCGGGTCGAGCACACCGTTTTTCAAAGTGATTTTAATGCGGGCCTTCATATTGCCTTTTGACTTTCAGCAGGAGGAACTCAGGACTTTACAAGCGTCGGACCGGTTGGTTTTCCGCTATCGTTTTCAAAGAGGATGCCCAGGCGCCGGGCGACTTCCTGGTACGCATCGACCAGCCCACCCATGTCACGGCGGAAACGGTCTTTGTCGAGCTTTTCGTTGGTATTGATGTCCCACAGGCGGCAGCTGTCAGGGCTGATTTCATCAGCGAGGACAATGCGCATCATTTCGCCTTCAAACAGACGGCCGAATTCAATTTTGAAATCGACCACCTTGATACCGATGCCGAGGAAGAGGCCGGTCAGGAAATCATTGATGCGCAAAGCAAGCGCCATCATATCATCAATCTCTTGAGGGCTTGCCCAGCCGAAGGCTGTGATGTGTTCTTCTGACACCATCGGATCACCGAGCGCATCATTCTTGTAGCAGAACTCAATAATCGAGCGGGGAAGGGGTGTACCTTCCTCAATGCCCAAGCGTTTGGAAATGGAGCCTGCAGCGACATTCCGAACAATCACTTCAATCGGCACGATTTCCACTTCGCGGATCAGCTGCTCGCGCATGTTGAGGGACTTGATGAAGTGGGTTGGCACACCGATTTCATTCAGACGCGTGAAGATGAATTCGGAAATCCGATTGTTCAGCACACCCTTGCCATCGATCAGCTCGTGCTTGGTGCCGTCAAAGGCGGTGGCATCGTCTTTGAAATGCTGAACAAGCGTCCCGGGCTCCGGGCCTTCATAGAGAACTTTGGCTTTGCCTTCGTAAACCCGTCTGCGGCGGCTCATGTCGATTAGGTCCGATCGTTGGGCCACTTTGGTCCACTTCGCCTTTTGGCGGCGGGTGGCGTGGAGCGGCATTTGGGGCCTTGAAGGGCCCCGATAGAATTTGGGATTCGCCCTTAACTTTCGGTCGGAACCTATCCCAAGCGCCCCACAGATACAATGCAGCGGGCTTGAGATTTATGACACCAATAACCGCAGAAACGCTCGAAAAAGCGGCAAATCCTGATAAAATTTCCTCCGTGGCGGGGGATGCGACCACGTGTGTGTTGATTTCGTAAAATGAGGCCGCTATGCCTAGCCCAAGCAACAGATCATTGGGGCGCTATTTGTGCCTCACCACAGTTATTTAGGAGCGGTTCTCCCATGTCCGGTTTCGACAAGCGTGAAGAAGGTTTTGAAAGCAAATTTGCCCATGATGCGGACCTTCGGTTCAAGGCCGAGGCACGTCGGAACAAGCTGGTTGGCGCCTGGGCCGCTGAGCTAATGGGCCTCTCTGGTGATGAGGCAGAAGCCTATGGCAGGGATATTGTCAAAGAAGATCTGAAGGAAGCTGGCGCCGACGATGTTTTCCGCAAAATTCGGGCAGACTTTGACGCCAAAGGTATTGAGCAATCTGATCACCAGATTCGTCGTACCATGGACGAGATGCTCGCCAAAGCCGTTGAAGAGATTCAGACCAAAGGCTGAGTTTTTCCTAATGGAGTTATGAAACCCGCTGTCTCTGGATGGCGGGTTTCTTTTATCTGAGTGCTGCCTGGAGGGTGCCGGAGAAAGCCTGAACGGCCAGATCGCGGATGAACTCTTCCGACAATTTGTCCATAGGCTGTGCATCCAGCCCTTCGCGGTGTCGGTGCATAGCTGACCAAGCGAGGGTTTCTATGGCGGCTCTGGCCATTACAGCTAGGCCGTGGGGCGGAATGGATGATTTCCCTGTCGCCTCCAACAGATCTGTCAGCAGCCCCAATGTGCGACCACGGACGGAGGTGAGTTGAACTGGGGCAAATTCCGGAAGCTCGAAGGCCAGCCTGTCCAGAAACCAGATTGCCCGGCGGTTTGCCGACATCAGGTCGAACATTTCATACCCAACCGCTTTGAACCTGTCAGGATCGCTGGTCTTGTCTTTGATAGCCTGATCGAGTTTTGGCCAGGTGGCCAGCTCCAGTGCTCTTTCTGCAAAGAGCTTTGCCAGTTCTTCGCGCGCCGCCGCTTTGAAGGGAAGGGGGGATGCCTCAAGCTCAGCCGGGTTTAAAAGGAAGGAGCTTGTCAGCGCTAGCAAGGCTTCCTTGTTTTCCACATAGAGGTAGAGCGTGCCCGCTGACGTGCCGGTGGCTTTTGCAATATCGGACATTTGCGTCTGTTTGAACCCGTGCCGGGAGATGTGATTGAGCGCAGCTTCGGCAATCTCGGAAAGGGTTGTTGCTTGTTTGCGCGGCATGGGGCTCCTGTGGGTCGGTCCATCAGTATGGACGAGACATCTTGAAATCGGTGGCAATATTCATATATGAATGAACCGTTCATTTATTATAAATGGTGTGAAGCATGAAAATCCAGCAGTTTTTGGCTCTTATGGCCGGTTTTTTGGGGTTTTCGTGGACTGCGATTGCAAGCGAGTGGACACATTATGGCGGGGATTCGGGTGGCAGTCGTCATTCGACCCTTACGCAGATCACGTTGGAAAATGTAAGCGATCTCGAGCAGGCCTGGAGTTTCAGCACGGGCGATCTCACCAACCGACCAGATGACATTAAGGTCAGTGCCTTTGAAGGGACGCCGATTTTCGTGGCGGGGTCGCTGATTTTCTGCACGCCGTTCAATGAGATTATTGCCCTTGATCCGGGGACTGGTTCACAAAAATGGCGCTATGATCCCAAAGTCGCGGGTGGTTATCGGCCCGCCAACCAATTTGTCTGCCGAGGCGTCACCTATTGGAAAGACGACGCTGCTGATGAGGCAGCGCAGTGTTCGCAGCGGATCTATACGGGGACGGTCGACTCGCGTCTGATCGCTGTCGATGCCCTCACAGGAGGTCCTTGCGACAGCTTTGGTGAGGCAGGTGAGGTTCAGATCGACCCGGGCATGGAGCTGTTATGGCCAGGAGAATTCCAGATCACCTCCCCGCCCGTGATTGTGGGCGACACGCTTATTGTGGGCTCAGCGCTTGGTGACAATCAGAGGGCCGATGCCCCGAAGGGAAGTGTGCGTGCATTTGATGTTCGTACCGGCGCTCAAAAATGGGATTTTGATCCGATCGCCCGAGGCGCGGCTGAACAACCTGGCAGTTGGGGCGAGGGGGTTGCGGCGAGAACAGGTCATGCAAATGTCTGGGCGCCCATGTCTGTTGATGAAGAGCGCGGCCTTGTGTTTTTACCCACCTCGTCTCCTAGTCCCGATTTTTTTGGCGGGGAGCGTCCTGGCGACAATCGCTACGCGAATTCTGTTGTTGCGCTGAACGGTGCAACGGGAGATGTGGTGTGGCATTTCCAAACAGTGCATCACGATGTTTGGGATTATGACCTTCCTGCTCAACCCAGCCTTGTGACCCTGCGGCGCGTAGAAGGTCCTGTGGATGTTGTCGTGCAGGTTGCCAAGACCGGTTTCGTCTTTGTGCTGAACCGTGAAACCGGTGAACCGATTTTTGGTGTGGAAGAACGCATCGTTCCGCAAGATGGTCCGGCGGGCGAGTATTTATCGCCAACGCAGCCATACCCTGTTGCACCACCGGCGCTGGTGCCGCAAACGATCACACCCGACGAGGCGTGGGGTCTCACACCTTGGGATAGAGGTGCCTGCCGTGATGCAATTGTGTCCTACAAGTCGGAGGGTCTGTTCACGGCGCCGAGCCCAGAAGGCACGCTAATGTATCCCTTTACCGGTGGGGGTGCGAATTGGGGTGGGATGGCGTTTAATCCTGACACTCAGACAATGTATGTGAATACGAGCCGCGCCTTGCATGTCGTCAAACTTATTCCCGCTGAAGATTTTGCGGCAGCTGATGCCGCGGAGCCCCGCAAAGAAATCTCGCCACAGGCAGGAACAAGGTGGGCCATGCGGCGCGACTTGCTTCTGTCGCCGCTTGGTCTCCCCTGCAACCCTCCACCCTTCGGCGTGTTGCATGCGGTTGATTTGTCAGATGGAACAATCAAGTGGGAGAGCACGCTCGGGACGGTTCGGGACATCGCACCCCTACCCATTCCTTGGAAGTTAGGCACTCCTAATTTTGGTGGCCCGCTCGTGACCAAAGGCGGTCTCGTCTTTATCGGCGCGGCGATGGATGATTATCTGCGCGCCTTCAATGCAGAGACAGGCGAGGAGCTCTGGTTGGGACGGTTACCCGGCGGCGGGCAGGCGACGCCCATGACCTATGAGTGGGAGGGCCGACAATATGTGGCGATCTCAGCCGGTGGTCACTCCACATCGACGACGACGCTTGGTGATGAGCTGGTGGCCTTCGCGCTGCCCGAGTGACCTTACATTCCTCATGCTGAAGAGCGCGATAGCGCGTCTCGAAGCAGGTTTTCAATATATCCTTCGAGACGAAAGCTTCGCTTTCTCCTCAGGATGAGGTGAGTCTTCTTTCGTTCAAAGGTGGGGCTTGATGCCCGCTTTCTTTGACATGCGTTCGGCGATCGTTTCCAGCGCCGTAAGGTGCACATCTCTTTTCGCTGGGTCATAGGCGGTGATGTTTACGCCGCGGATAAGGGTACGTTGGTGATCGCCTGACTCCGGGTGTGTGTCTACATCAATGATATTCACGCAGCATGTGTTCTGTTCAAAAGTCGCGAAGCTTTTGAGCCCAGCGCCGGTGGCCCAACCCAGCAGCGCTCTGTTGACGCCGCCATGGGCCACGAGCGCGAGAGATTTCCAGCTGGGGTCAGCGATAACCCTTTTCATTGCGCCAACAATACGTGCTTCGACTTCAGCGAAAATGTCTCCACCTGCATAAGCGGCACCGGGTTCGTGGGCCTTGGCAAAGGCGTAAGCCACTTCATTGAGGCTTTGTAAGTTCTGATAGCCGTTTGGATAGGAGCGGATTTCCTCGAAGGCTGGGTCTACTTCAATCTCAATATTGCGATCGCCGAAAATACCGCTGGCTGTCTCGACCGTGCGGGGCAGGCCGGAACAAATGATCTTGTCGACCTCAACACCATCCATGAAAGCACACATTTCTGCGGCTTGCTCGCGGCCCCAATCGGTGAGGGGGACAGAGCGGCTGTCAGCGACGCGGTTTCCCGCATCATCAACGTAAGACACGTCGCCATGGCGAAACAGGTGGATACGGCGGCGGTGCGAGCCGTCAAATGCTTGGCGCATAAAAATACTCCCGGAATGTTGATCCCGGTAGTATAGCAGTTGGTTGGTGGCGTTGCCTCTATCCTTCGAGACGAAGGCTGTGCCTTCTCCTCAGGATGAGGCATCCCATCTCACAGCCTCATGCTGAGGAGTTTGCCATTTGGAAAATGGCGCGCGTCTCGAAACAGATTGGCTTGAGTCAGCTTTCGCTAAAGACGCGCTTGAAGATCGTGTCTGCGTGCTTGGTGTGATAGCCGAGGTCAAAGCGTTCGCGGATTTCTTCTTCCGAGAGAAATTTGCGAACGTCGGCATCGGCGAGAAGTTCTTCCAGGAAATCGACTGTCGCGCTGCCCGCGATCTGGTAGCTGTCCCAGACCTTCATGGCGTTGCGTTGAACGAGGCGGTAGGCGTCTTCGCGAGAGCTGCCCGCCTGGGTGAGGGCAAGCAGAATGCGCTGCGAGTGCACCAGCCCGCCGAGACGGTTCATGTTGCCCAACATCCGTTCTGGATAGACAAGTAGATTGTCGACAACATTGGTGAGGCGCACCAGCGCGAAGTCGAGAGTGACAGTGGCGTCCGGGCCGATCATCCGCTCAACGGATGAGTGCGAGATGTCCCGCTCATGCCAGAGTGCCACATTTTCCATGGCTGGGTTCACGGCCATGCGCACGATGCGGGCGAGGCCTGTGAGGTTTTCCGTCAGGATCGGGTTCCGCTTATGCGGCATTGCTGATGAGCCTTTTTGGCCTTTTGAGAAAAACTCTTCTGCTTCGAGCACTTCTGTGCGCTGCAGATGACGGATCTCAGTTGCCAGGCGCTCAATGGAGCTCGCGACGACCCCCAAAACCGCAAAGAACATGGCGTGTCGGTCGCGCGGGATCACCTGTGTTGAGACAGGTTCGGGAACAAGGCCCAGAGATTTGGCGACATGCTCTTCAACGCGGGGGTCGATGTTGGCGAAGGTGCCAACCGCGCCAGAGATCGCACAGGTTGCGACTTCTTTGCGCGCGAGCACAAGACGCTCGCGGCAGCGCTCAAATTCCACATAGGCCTGGGCGAGCTTCACACCAAACGTCGTTGGCTCCGCATGGATGCCGTGGGAGCGACCAATGGTGATGGTGTTTTTGTGCTCAAAAGCGCGGCGCTTCAGAGCGGCCAGAAGCTTGTCCATGTCTTCGAGCAGAAGATCGGCGGCGCGTACAAGTTGGACATTGAGGCAAGTGTCGAGAACATCAGAAGATGTCATGCCCTGGTGAACAAAGCGGCTGTCGTCGCCAATGAATTCACCCAAGTGGGTCAGGAAGGCGATGACATCGTGCTTTACTTCGCGCTCGATTTCGTCGATCCGGGCAACGTCAAACTCGGCTTTGCCGCCGCGTTCCCAGATTGTTTCCGCAGCTTCCTTCGGGATGACACCGAGTTCGGCAAGTGCCGTACAGGCGTGGGCCTCGATTTCGAACCAGATACGGAACTTGGTTTCAGGGGACCAAATGTCGGCCATTTCCTGCCGGGAGTAGCGCGAGATCATGTTGCTCTCAGTCTTAGATGTAAGAAGAGGGCAGGATGTAGCAGATCGCGGACAAGGTCTCAACCGGGCGGCACTTCCGGGCGGGTGTGTGGCATGTGGCGGGTGGTTCCTTTTGTCCCAATTAAATCAGCAAGGCGGCGGTGCCGAGCGCCTTGGAGGCGCTCGGCAGGCTCTCTAACGATTGTCAATCTGACCACGTACGGATTTGATGCCCCGCTCCGTGATCCTGTAAGGGTTTGAATTGACGGATTTGATGTAGCGCCGCCGTTTGAGTTTTTTGAAAAGCTCGAGGGTGAAGCCCGTGAGAGCCCATCCGTCTCTGGTCAAACAGATGGCTTCGACAATCTTGCCCTGATCATCGCGCTCGAGAACGATCCGACCCCCTTGAGCCATGACATGGAGCACCTTCTGCTCCGGTCTTGAAATATCCACTGGAATTGTGCCTTGGAGTATCTAGCTGTTGCATAATGCAATACGCCCGCGCAGCGATCCGCTGGGCAGGGAACTCAGGGCAACCTCTCAGGACCGTCGTGGACGCTCCTGGGTTACCGAATGGCACTCACAATTAGCATCAAATCTCCATTGCTGACGTCAGAGATAATGCTGGTAGAGAGGGGCGTCAAGACAGGCTTGTCAGATGAGGCCGAGCGATTTGAAGCTGACATGGGACCCTTTGCCGATCACCAGATGATCGTGCACGGAGATGCCGAGCGGCTTGGCGCTCTCCATAATCTGACGGGTCATGTCGATGTCCGCCTGGCTGGGCGTCGGGTCACCGGACGGGTGGTTGTGAACCAGGATGAAGGATGAGGCGCTCAGCTCCAGTGCGCGCTTTACCACCTCACGGGGATAGACCGGTGTGTGGTCGACCGTTCCTTTTTGCTGGATCTCATCTGCAATCAAAACGTTTTTACGATCCAGGAACAGGATACGGAATTGCTCCGTGTCATTGTATGCCATGGACGCATTGCAATAGTCGATGAGCGCTGCCCAGGAGGAGAGGGCGGGGCGGTCCATGATTTTTGCTTGCGAGAGTTTGAGCGCCGCTGCCTGGACAATTTTGAATTCGCTGATCACGGTGTCACTGACACCTGGGACTTCGCGAAGGCGGGTTGGATCAGCGGCAAGTGCTGCGCCGAAACTTCCAAACTGATCGATCAGAGCTTTGGCGAGTGGCTTTACATCGCGGCGCGGAATTGCTCGGAAGAGGAGAAGCTCCAGCAGTTCATAATCCGCGATGCCGTCAGCGCCCGCTTTTGCAAAACGCTCCCGCAACCGTTGCCGATGGCCAGCATAGTGCGGTTTCGGAACTTGCTCAAGGTCGCGTTTTGATGCGTCAGCCATAGGGCGGGTGGTCAAGCCCAGCGGGCGACTTCGTGAAAATCTCTGCCCCGTCGGCGGTGATGCCGATTGTATGTTCAAACTGAGCTGAAAGAGACCTATCGCGGGTCACGGCTGTCCATCCATCGTTCAGCATTTTGACCGCTGCTTTGCCGGCATTGATCATCGGCTCCACGGTAAAGAACATGCCTTCATGAAGGGCCATGCCTTCGCCAGGGCGTCCATAGTGCAAGACGTTTGGAATATCGTGAAAGACCCTGCCGATACCGTGGCCGCAGAATTCGCGCACGACGGAGCAGCGCTCTCCTTCGGCATAGGTTTGGATCGCGGCGCCAATGTCACCGAGTGTCGCGCCGGGCTTGGCGGCGGCAATGCCGCGCATCATGGCTTCATAGGTAATGTCACAGAGCCGTTCGACTTTGCGATTGACCTTGCCAACATAGTACATGCGATTGGTATCACCGTGCCAACCGTCCTTGATGAGTGTGACGTCGACGTTTACAGCGTCGCCATCGCGCAAGACCCGGTCGCCCGGAATGCCGTGGCAGACGACATGGTTGACTGACGTGCAGCAGGATTTCCGAAAGCCGCGATAGTGCAGTGGTGCTGGCACACAATCGTGCTCCAGGGCATATTCAAACACCCATTGATCGATCTGGTCGGTGGTGATGCCGGGAACAATTTTGCTTGTCAGCATGTCGAGAGCGCCCGCCGCCAACTTGCCGACAATGCGCATCTTTCCAAATGCATCGGCTCCATGGATTTTTAGCTGTCCCATTTCTTGAATGTCATGTTCGGCGAGGTCGGTCATCATGCCGGTTGGTCTTTCTTAGAATATCGGTTTTGGTATTTAGATAGCAACTTCCAGGCGTCGATCAAGCGTGATCTCTTTTGGGGAGAGTCTACAGGAATAACAGAGGACCTCAACGCCTGCCGCGAGGGCTTCCTTGAGGCTTTCGGCGTATTTCGGGTCAATATCTGCCGCAGGCTGCATGTGATTGCAATCTGAGCGCTGCACCAGGAAAAAGACGACGGCTCTGTGGCCTTTTTTCGCCATTTCGGCGAGTTCGGCCATGTGTTTGGCGCCGCGTGCGGTCTTGGAGTCCGGGAATTCGGCCAAGCCCTTTTTGCGCGAAAGCGTCACGCTTTTCACCTCTATAAAGGCCATGGGACGCGCTGGATCTTCCAATAAAAGGTCAATGCGGCTGTTTTCGCCATATTTGACCTCGCGTCTTAGGGTTTCATATCCGCCAAGTTCCTGGATATCTCCGCCAATGATCGCTGCTTCCACCAGTGCGTTGGCTTTACCTGTGTGGACCCCCACCAATGAGGTTCCGACGTCTACCAGCTCCCAGGACCAGGCGAGTTTACGCTTCGGGTTGTCGCTTTTGGATAGCCAGAGCACAGAGCCAGGTTCCGCTAGGCCCATCATGGAGCCCGGATTGGCGCAATGAGCGGTGGCTTCTGTTCCGTCGTCAAACCGGACATCTGCAAGGAACCGCTTGTACCTCTGAATGAGCGTCGCGGTGGTGAGGGGAGGGTCAAATTTCATGGGCCGCACCATAAGGTTTGCGGGGGCGGTCCGACAAGCACTTGGTCAGAGAGCTGCCGAGGCTATATTGTGGGTCATTGTCTATTTGCCTGGAGTTCCTGATGTCTGAAACCGGCTCGCCCCGCCTTGTCACTGCCGCCGTTCTGCTGATCGGAGACGAAATTCTGAGCGGACGGACAAAGGATGCGAACCTGAATTTTATCGCTACTTACCTTGGCGATATAGGCATTCAGGTGCGTGAGGCCCGGATCGTGATTGATGACCGGGACAAGATTGCAGTGGCGGTAAATGCGCTCCGCAGCGCTTACGATTATGTCTTCACAACTGGCGGTATCGGGCCCACTCATGACGACATTACAGCGGACTCTGTGGCTCATGCCTTTGGCGTTTCAATCGACAAGCATCCAGAAGCGATGGATATTCTGACCCGCCACTATGATGAGACCGGTGGCGAATTTACCGAAGCGCGCCAACGTATGGCCCGTATTCCCGCTGGTGCGACACTGATCCCCAATTCGGTCAGCAAGGCGCCGGGCTTTCAGTTGGAGAATGTCTTTGTCATGGCGGGCATTCCCATCATCGTCCAGGTGATGATGGATGCTTTGGCGGACCGCCTTGAGGGTGGCGCTCGCATGATCAGTAAGACAATTGACTGTTTTGTCGGCGAAAGCGCCGTTGCCGATGAGCTGGGGGCTATCCAGGAACGGTATCCAAGTGTTGGTATCGGCAGCTATCCGTTTTTCCGCGATAAACAGTATGGGACGTCGCTGGTTTTGCGGTCGGTCGAATCGGACCAGTTGGACGAAGCTCTAAAAGCGACATTTGACCTAGCGGTAAGTGTGGGTGGGAAACCGGTCGAGCGGGGGGGCTGATCTCGGTGGTCTTAACCTTGAATCCCAGACAAAGAGCGGGAGTCAGGTCATCTGACGTCGTTTTTTTGCAACATTAACCTCAACATTACGAAGTTTTCAGCTGTACGTGGGGCTATTTTCGGTACACTCTTTGGCATAACTCGTTACTGTGCCTCACTGAAACGCTCGTAAGTGGAGGTTCATTTGACCGAAGCGAGGACGCGATATGAGCTTGAGATTTGAGCAAGTATCGAGTGCCATGGAGGAGGATCTTCTGATCCTGTTTCGTTCAAAAGGGTTCCAGTGGAGGGGCTCTCGAGTAGACTGAAGGCTCGGGCAACGAAGACGAACTAATTGTGGGTACTAAAACCCTGAGGGAGAACGCGAAATGAAGAAGTTTGCTGCCATTGTGGGGATCGCTGCAGGCATGTCGATGATGAGCACTGGTGCGATGGCGCTGGATTCAAACTTCGACAGCATGTCTAAAGCTGGCAAGCACCAGTTCTATGTTTGGTGCACTGGTAAAGACGACTATGTCGAAGCTGCTGATGGTTCTGATGCGAAGGACGCACAGTCCAAGATCGCAGCATCAGCTGGCAACACTTGCTGGCCTGTCTGGCAGGGCATGGTCAACTAAGCCTGCTGACATTGATTTTTGAGACGGCGGTCCTTTGGACCGCCGTTTTCTTTTGTGCGGTCTGTTGTTGATATCTGATGCAAGAGGTTTCCAAAAGGGGGGCAGCGGCATTATGGTGGCGCCGCTTACGCGGCTTTTGAGTCGCCTCCTGCTTTCGCGCAGATCTCCATGGGGCCCCATGGCGAAATTGGTAAACGCAGCAGACTTAAAATCTGTCGCCCGTAAGGGCTTCCCGGTTCAAGTCCGGGTGGGGCCACCAGGAAAAAACCTAATATCAAGTATTTTGGAAGTTTGAACCCGAAGAACAAGGCGGGAGCGTTGGACATTTTTCCGTGTCCAACGTTGGACTCTTGCTCATTTGTTCACGCATGGCTCAACCGGTTTCTGTGTCGGCGTTCGTAGGCGAAGGATTGCCCGTCTCGGATTTACGAACGAAAAGCAGCAACTCTTTCTCTGCAGATTTCGAGCTGGTTTTCAACCGAGCCAAGAATGGCCGGTGTGTACGCAAGGTCGTTGGGGAGTGATGCTGTTTTCGTGGCTTCGGTAAGGTCTGACAAAACCTTCTCGATCATAGATTCGGTTTCGGTAGATTTCAGGCCCAATGATGTCGAGGCTCTGAGAAAATCTGCCTTCTTTAGTCTGTTGTCTTTGCCATTGAGTTTTATGGCCATGCGGTCATGGGTGAGCCCTGGAAAAACAACTGTCGTCACAGCGTCATAGAGGGGAGCCATCCGGATATCGCGGAATAGATTTTCCCCGGGCATGGCGGTTTTGAGCACGGCCAGATTTTTAAGATGCATGTCGCCATCGGCAATAAGCCATGCAAATAGTGCGCGTTTGAGAAGCGTGCGCAATTCAGCTTCGGGTTTTGTTGTGAGACCCCGGAGGACACGTCCTGTTTTTTCAATGGTGCCGTGATATTTTTCTTCTGGAGTCAGATCAAGCAGCGAACAAAAATCTTCCATCGCCATCCGCCTCTGATCCTTTTCGGAGGTGCGGATGTCGAAGCGTTCAACAAGCAAAGCGGGGATCATGTCGTCCGGCATGGGGATGAGTGCGAAGTCGGGTACGTCAAAGCCGACGAAGCGCCCTAAGGTCAAACTCATCCATTCTACAAGCGGTAGAGCTTCAAATCCGCCGGTGCCTGCGGGTTTGAGAATATGCGTAAAAGGCTTGCCTATGCTGGGAACCAGCGAGCCTTCGCCTTCAAGGTACATAGGGGCTTTGATCTGCACACCAGACAGGCGTGGTGTGTCGCTTTGCTCATATAGCTGCGCGAGGTTTTGCTCGAAGCTTTTTTCCAAAGCTGATCGGCGAGGTCCTTTGTAACCGCCGATGAAAACACCCTCTTTGGCGAACGTACTCAGAGGTGTGTGTAGAATATCTATCGGCAGTGTATCAAGCTTCTCTCCTTGCTCGATGATGGTGATATTTGACATGTAGCGCTTGCCGCTGCGCAGCGCAATTCGCTCATTCTCATTGTTCAAGACCTTTTCAAGCCAACCCTCCGGCAAAAGAGAGTTGATGAAGGGCGGTAGTTTGCCGGGTATCGTTTGGCGAACAAGGGGTAGATTAAAGGAGCCTTCAGGCATCCAGCTCCATTCGAACCCATCATGGCTTAGTGAGCCAATGGGTTCTTGGTGCCAAGCCACAGTGAATTTGAGCACCGTTCTGTTTTCAACTGGTTTGATATTCAGGCCGTGATGGAGATAACGGTCTGCTTTCTCTCCTTCTTTGAGCCAGTCGTTTTTGCGGGCCAGGGTCCAGGTTGCTTCTGCTGCTTTAGATGGCGACCCATATTCCTTAATGAGCCGTTTGGCCAGCGTCCGTTGCTTAGCGTCGTCAATGGCCGCCGCATGCTCGCTGCGCATGCGAAAGGATTCCAGAAATCGTTGGCGGACAGAGGAGACTCCCATCGTGAATGTACCTGTGGGGTCTTCTATCGTTGCTGTGACGACAGACGGGCTCTCAGCAGTTCGATTTTGAATAATCTCCAGTGCCCGTATGCGCACACGGCTGTTCCTGAGGCCGCTTATATAAAGTTTGCCGCTGTTCGTTGGGTGGAGTAAATCGGCGCTGACCGAGGACAGATATGCGCGCGGGTATAGATATTTAGCTATCCGCACGGCATGTGCCAAGACGGTCTCTTCAATGTCGTCGCTGGCATCAGTATAGATGCCCCTCATCAGCTGGACTAAGTCCCCTTTTTGGGCCCGGTAGTGAGCTTGGGCCTTTTCTGTGGTTTCCCCCACTAAATATAGCATTCTATATAACTTTCATGCATTTCGTGTGCTGAAAGGTTATTATACCCATGATCTGTTTTCAAATATTATAACTTTTCCGCATGTCAAGTGCGTAAAAGTTATAATATTTTGGCGGGCGAATGGATATTTTCCTTGGGAATGGGGAATGGGCCCGAGGCGCAGATAGCCAAAAAAAATCAGATGGGTTCCTCAGAGACCCGTGCAAGTAAATAATTCGTGTACTGATTATCTATTGATTGGAAGACGTGTGTTTTATCATAAGCACTTGATTTAACTAGTAAATCAATCCGCCTAAAATCAACTGATAGATAGGCCAACCTTTCTTCCAGATCATCCAACAGTCTGTTCCAAAGAAAACCTTGACGACGGACAGTTGGTGGCTTTCTGGTTATGGGGTCTGCAGAAGGCCACGAACGACAGCAGTTCAAGTTCTATATCTGATTTGTATTGTAGGCTGCTTACGGGGCGATCGGGGAGACTCGCATGAAAACACTTTTCACAATTCACGGTGGTGAGTGGCTTGTGGGCGAAGAAGTCGAACGTCGGTATAAGGGCAACGACGTAACTGTCTGGG
>NZQM01000191.1 GCA_002695905.1 Parvibaculum sp. | reverse complement strand
TGTTGTGACCAAAGAAGATCTGGAGGAACGCGCAGGCGGGGCCTTCCCGCTGGCAAACCCCAACGCGCCTGACCCCATGGCTGAGCTCGAACCGCAACCTGTCGCACGCTTCAAAAAGGGCGATCGTGTCGTGGCGAAAGACATTCACCCGGCAGGCCACACACGGGTGCCGCGCTTCTGTCGCGGCAAGACCGGCACTATTCTGCATGTGGCACCTGCCTTCTCTTTTCCCGATGCTGCGGCCCATGGCGGCGCGTTCCGAAAGGAACACACCTACCATGTCGAGTTTGCGTCCACGGACCTGTGGGCGGATGCAGGGTCAGACAATGAAAGCGTCATTGTTGATCTCTGGGATTGCTATCTTGAAGGAGCGGCCACATGAGCAGGCCGACCAACATCGCCTCACCCAAGGCGCGCACCGAAGCCCTTGAGGGCGCTCTCTCCGATAAGGGATTGCTCCCCGAAGGTGCTGTTAACGCGGTGATCCACACGGCCACCGAAGAATGGGACCCTAAAAACGGCGCCCGGGTTGTGGCACGTGCGTGGGTCGACGCTGAATTCAAAAAGCGTCTGTTGGAAGATGCGACCTCTGCCTGTGCAGAGCTGGGTTATGAAGGCATTCAGGGTGAATATATCGTCGCGCTGGAAGATGAGCCCGAGCGCCATAATGTGATCGTCTGCACCCAATGTTCCTGCACCGCCTGGCCGGTTCTGGGCCTGCCGCCTGATTGGTACAAGAGCCCAGAATATCGTGCCCGCGTCGCCCGGGAACCCCGAAAGGTTCTAAAAGAGATGGGGCTCGATCTGGCAAAGAACATCGCCATCCGTGTCTGGGAGACGAGTGCGGAGACCCGCTACATGGTGATCCCGTGCAGGCCAGACGGCACAGACGGATGGAACGAAGAGCAGCTTGCAGACCTCGTCACCCGCGAGGCATTGATCGGCATTGCCTTGGCTGACCCGGCCTGATGCAGTCTTAAGACGGGGCGCTATCGCATCCGTCTTCGCCAGCGGCACAGTCCACCGTTTCTGGCTTTTCACCGGCAACAAGCGCACCCAGCCAATCCACAAAAGATGTTCCGTTTGCGGAATACGAGTAGAGATAGGGTGCGCGCAGGATTGTGTGTTCCGCGCCGCCAGCTGTGAAGCTTACAAAGCCTGGTATGGCATCGCGCAAAGCGACACGATTGGCGATCATCTGCTCGTGCAGAGCTGTCCCGCCTTGCAGCGCCTGTTGAAACCCAATCTGCACCCCGTCATGGGCTGCATCATATTGGGCGAAGGAAATCTCAGGGAAAGCTGCCGCCGCTCCCTCATAAAGCGCATTGAAGCTGGTGACGGTTTCTGTGTCGAGTGGAAGCCAGTCTGGCAAAATGTCAATGACACCCCAATTGGCAAGCAGGCCGCCAATCTCCGGCGAGCTGTAGCCGCCTGCGCCGTCGCCCAATTGCTGCACGCGGGCGTCCGGGTAAATTTTGGAGACGACACCCGCATAGACAGGAGCGGCGATGGCACCGGCACTGCTGCCTGCAACCAGCACTTGTTTGGCACCTCCAATATTTTCTTTCACCCAGGTGAGCGCTGCATGCGCATTCACATGGCCCCGATGGCGGATCGTGGTCTCACTCCCGTCGGGTTTTGTATAGGTTTTGTCGGTTTCACCAAGATGCACATCACCCGTGCAGTAGGAGACAAAGACCATGCTCCAGTCCCCGACAGGATTTGCCGGATTGTCGAGATCAAAAATGCCCTTGTGGGTCCGCGGGTCGTTATGGCTCATCTGCGCCGACGGTACATAAGTTGTGGGCTCCACCGCCGGGTCGCAGGTCTGCCCTGCCCAGCAGGCGCCCCCGCCATTGAAGAACACAACCAGCTTTTCCGGATCAGCCTTGCGGGCATGGAAGCTGTAGGGCGTGTCCAGCGCACAGGATGTTTCGCCGCCGGGCGCAATCGTCTCCCAGGCATCCTCAGCGAAAGCCGGAAGCGCAAAGAGGCCAAGGGCGAGGCTCACAAAGACGGCAGGCAGGCGGAACGGCATGAAAAGACATCCTCAAATCTGAGACAGGAAACGCGACCATTTCCATAGCAGAACTGACGGACTTGCGCATGTGTTCTTTTTTTGTTCTTGACTGAAATACTAAACTCATCCAGGATTTCTGGCGCGGGCTCTTTGAGCTTGTCTTGGGGACAATAATCAGGCGGGGCACGCCCATGGTGGCGCATATAGAAACCGTTGCCTTTCTGGGGCTTGAGGCCAAACCCGTCGACGTGCAGGTGCAAATCTCCGGCGGCGTGCCGAACTTCACCATTGTGGGTCTCCCAGACAAAGCTGTGGGGGAAAGCCGGGAACGGGTGCGTGCCGCTTTAAGTGCCATCGGTCTTGGCCTGCCGCCCAAAAGGATCACGGTCAATCTTGCCCCTGCGGACCTGCCCAAAGAGGGCAGCCATTTTGACCTTCCCATCGCATTGGGGCTTCTTGTGGCGATGGATGTGGTGCAAAGCGCAGATCTGGATCGCTATGTGGTGCTGGGGGAGCTCTCATTGGACGGCGCGCTGACAGCTGTTGCCGGAACATTGCCTGCTGCCATGGCAGCAAACGGGCGCGATAAAGGTCTCATTTGTCCGGCCTCCTGTGGCGCGGAAGCGGCCTGGGCGGGCTTTCATGAAACCAACCCGGGTGTCCTCGCCCCAGCAACGATTATCCAGCTGATCAACCATTTGAAAGGCAATCAGCTTCTTTCAGAACCTGTGCCCATGAAAGCCGTGCTGGGCGGCGCGCTGCCCGATATGAAAGACATTAAGGGTCAGGAAAGTGCCAAGCGGGCGCTGGAAGTGGCAGCCGCGGGCGGCCATAACATGCTGATGGTCGGTCCTCCAGGGGCGGGCAAGTCCATGCTGGCTGCCCGCCTGCCAGGCATTCTGCCCCCGCTCAGCCCTCGGGAGATGCTCGACACCTCCATGATTGCGAGCATTGCAGGCGAGCTGTCAGAAGGACGGTTGACCCAGCGCAGGCCCTATCGCGCGCCCCATCATTCAGCCTCTATGGCCGCCCTGATTGGCGGTGGCTTGCGCGTCCGACCGGGAGAGGTCTCGCTCGCCCATTCCGGCGTTCTCTTTCTTGATGAGCTGCCGGAATTTCCAAGGCAGGTGCTCGACAGTCTGCGCCAGCCCATTGAAACCGGAGAGGCTGTTATTGCCCGCGCCAATGCGCACATTACTTTTCCTGCCCGCTTTCAACTGATCGCTGCCATGAACCCCTGTCGCTGCGGACAGGCAGGCGACCCCGGTCGCGCCTGCGCACGGCTTCCCAAATGTGTGCTGGACTATCAGGCTAAACTCTCCGGTCCGCTGGTGGACCGGATCGATCTCCACATCGATGTGCCGCCCGTAAGTGCCAGGGACCTGGCTCTGCCGCCCCCTGCCGAAGACAGCAGCGAAGTGGCGGGCCGGGTCGCGGCAGCGCGCACCCTTCAGGCAGAACGCTATGACGGGACAGATATACTGCTCAATGCCCATGCAGACGGCGATCTCTTGGAAACCACCGTCAAGTTAAGCAGCGCCGGACGCGATCTTCTGATGCAGGCGGCGGACCGGACGGGCCTCACCGCGCGGGGCTATCACCGGGTTTTGAGGGTGGCACGAACCCTGGCAGACCTCGATCAGGTGCCAAATGTTGAGCGCCTCCATATCGCCGAAGCGCTCTCCTACCGCAATCAGAACGGTAACTCCCTTGGGGCGGCGGCCTGAAGGTCACATTAGTCCTCAAATTCCTCCGCAAATTCCTCGACGTGAGCCCCGGAAGTAACCCTTTCTCAAGCTTGGACCCCGACAATCAAGGCACGGTTTAATTCAGATTGTCTGGACCGCTTATGTTCGCCGCGTCGATTGTTTTTCCTGTTCTGGCTGTTGCCGCGGTTCTTGGCGGGGCGGCGACCGGGTGCGCGCTTTTCCTCTGGCGCAAGCTTCGCGAGCGCAGCGTTGAAGTAAACGAGCTTCTTGAAAAAGTAGAACTCCTGAACGATTCAAACTGGGAACTAAAAGAGAGCGCGGAACGCTATCGCGATCTCGTCGCCAATCAGGGTGACATCATCCTCCGCAAAGACCTGGATGGACGGCTTACCTTCGTCAACCAGGTTTATTGTGACACTTTTGATACGACCCGCGGCGCAGCGCTTGGAAATCCTTTCACACCCAATCTCCCCGAGGGTGAGAAGCCACGTCTTCTCGGCGATTTCGCAGGCCTGGCGCTTCCTCCCTACCGCGTTCGATATGACCAGCGTGTAGAGACCGTGCGCGGACCCCGCTGGTTTGTCTGGGAAGAGTTCGCGATCCGCGATGACGACGGTCGCCTATGCGAAGTTCAGACTGTTGGTCGGGATATTACGGTCCGGAAAGAAACAGAAGAGCGTCTCGGTGAGGCGCTGGATCAGGCCGAAGCGGCCAACCGGTCCAAAGGTCAGTTCCTTGCTACAATGAGCCATGAAATCCGTACACCGATGAACGGCGTGCTCGGCATGATCCGCTTTCTACTGGACACCGATTTGTCTCCCGCCCAGCGGTCCCATGCACGTGCGGTGCAGCGCTCCTCTGAAGCTCTTCTCACCATCATCAACGACATTCTGGACTTCTCAAAAATTGAGTCCGGAACTTTTGATCTGGCAACGGCACCTTTTGATATTAATGCGCTGATTGAGCAGGCATGTGAGCTGATGACGCCGCGAGCATTTGAAAAACATATTGATATTGCAGGCTATGTGCAGGCCGACGTTCCAACAAACGTAATTGGTGACGAGTCGCGCCTCCGTCAGATCCTGATCAACCTTATTGGCAATGCGGTCAAGTTCACCGATGAAGGCGGTGTCTTTGTCTCTGCGCGCGTCGGCACAAAAGACAAAAATGGTGAGATTGAAAGCTTCATCATTGATGTTGAAGATACAGGCATTGGATTGTCTGAGGAAGACTGCCAGTCCGTCTTTACTGAATTCGCGCAGGCGGAGCAAGGGCACGCCCGCCGTTTTGAAGGCACAGGCCTTGGCCTTACCATTACCAAACGCCTGGCCCAGGCCATGGGGGGCGACGTAACGGTCCGCAGCAAGCTCGGCCAGGGTTCCTGCTTCTCTGTATCGCTTGGCCTTGCAACCGTTTCTGATGACCTGCCACGCCTGCCGCGCCTTCTTGAAGGAAAGACAGCATGCGTGACCGTTTCCACACCGATGAGCGGGCGCGCTGTCTCATCAATGCTGCGAGATATGGGTGCAGACGTAAAAATCACGGAGACGCCGTTGACGGGCGCAGACGTGATTGTGACGCAATCCTCGCTCGCCGAAGAAAGCTGGAAGGTGGATGGGGCCGCGGTCTTTCTGCTGACGTCACCCGGTGACACGCTGGCGGATGATTTGGGTCCCGGCTATGCGGGTTATTTGGTCCGCCCAGTGAGGGCTAAGTCATTTGCAAACCGCATCGGCGCCCCGCAACCAGAAGCCCGCCCGGAGGCTCAAGCGCCTCCCGTTCTCGACAGTAAGGTTGAAGCCGTTCGCACCGAGGTAGAAGACACACATATATCAGCACCTGCGGCGGAAGCGAAAGCAGGTGCGCTTGCCGTTCTCGTCGCAGAAGACAATGAGCTTAATGCTACGCTCACGCGCATGATGGTGGAACGCGCAGGCCACGTGCCTCACATGGTCGAAAGTGGTGTGGAGGCCCTAGCCGCGCTCGAAGACGCAGCTCCCGGCACCTACGATCTTGTCTTCATGGATCTTCATATGCCCTTGATGGATGGCTATGAAGCCACGCGGCGCATTCGCGCGCTCGGCCCTGTCAAAGGCGGCATGCCTATTGTTGCGCTGACGGCCAATGTGATGGCGGAGGACCGCCAGGCCTGCATGGAAGCGGGGATGGATGACTATCTGGCAAAGCCAGTCGATCCGTCTGATTTGGCAGCCATGCTTGAAGCCTGGCGCGGTAAAAAATCCGATAAGGCTGCCTAGAGCGGTTCCAACAAAAGGTGCAGGCTTTTGTGGTTCGGAAACGCGACTAAAAGAGACGAGAGCGGTTCCAACAAAAGGTGCAGGCTTTTGTGGTTCGGAAACGCGACTAAAAAAGACGAGAGCGGTTCCAACAAAAGGTGCGGACTTCAGCACCGGAGAATGCAACCGATGCGCAATACGCTAAAGGTCCAGTCTCAAGCGAGGTAGCGTGCGCCCTGGTATGGACGCTGAGGGCGAAGAGCCGGTGAGCCTATAACCGCACTTTTCATAAAATCCTTGCGCATTGGGGTCCGCATCAACGTCAATATGGGCAGCACCTTGCGTCCGCGCTGTGTCCTCAGCATGGGCCATCAACCGCGCCCCAAGCCCGGACCCGATGAAGGGTGTGTCCACAAACATGTCTTCCAGCTCGCGCGCATCGTCGCTGTCACCTTGAGCCAGAGAGACCATTCCCGCGATTACACCATCTGCTTCCGCCACCGTTATGTCTTCGTCCGCCATCCCCTTGGGCGTGATGGTGAGTTCTGCAACACAAGCCTTCATGAAAGCGTCGTCATAGCCCCAATAGGCTTTGGAGCGGAGCGCCAGCGCCGTGAGAGCTCTCGCGTCGTCCGACACTGCTGGGCGCAGGATTATCGACTGGGCCATTCTCTCTCTTCCAATATGGTTGGGCCGCTTTGTCCCTCATGTTAGCAAATGGCTCAGGATAGTGAGAGGCTGATTCGATTAGCGAACAGATACAAAAACGAGAAGACACGTCGCTACTGCAAAAACTGAATGCAGCCTGGCAGGTCTATACTGAGCGCAATGTGTTAATCATTTTGTTGCTTGGGTTTTCATCTGGATTGCCGCTGGCGCTGACTGGGTCAACGCTATCTCTCTGGATGGCGGACGAAGGGGTTGATCTTGGTACCATCGGTCTCTTCTCTCTTGTTGGCTTGCCCTATGTCCTGAAGTTTCTATGGGCACCATTGGTCGATGCGGCGCCAGTGCCGGTATTCACACGCTGGCTCGGGCGGCGGCGAGGGTGGCTCGTTGCAACACAGGTCGCGCTGGCAATGGCGATCGGGGCAATGGGCTTGGTTGATCCCGTTCGCGCGCCTTTGTTGATGGCGCTCGCCGCCATCATCGTCGCATTCCTGTCCGCCACTCAAGACATTGTCATTGATGCCTTTCGTGTCGAGACATTGGATGAAACCGAATATGCCGCGGGCATGGCGAACTATGTTGCCGCCTACCGGGTTGCCCTGCTGGTTGCGGGTGCAGGGGCTGTGTCAGCTCTCGGCATATTTGAAGGTCTGGGTGCACCCTCAGCCACACTTTGGTCCTGGGCCTATGGCCTCATGGCGGCGCTGATGGGCATTGGGCTCGCGGCATCTTTCTTCGCAACCGAACCCGCTGATAGTGAAAAGATTGAAAGTCAGCGCGAAGCGCTCAGCTGGGCAGAACGGTTCAATCACGCAACGGTTAGCCCCTTTGTGGACTTTATGAAGAAACCGGGATGGCTCCTGGTTTTGGCTTTTGTTCTTTTGTTCAAGTTTGGCGATGCGTTTGCCGGCGCCATGGTGACGCCCTTTGCGATCGATATCGGGTTTGAGAAAACAGTTTATGCCTATGTCGCCAATGGTGTCGGATTGCCAGCTGCGCTGATAGGCGGGTTCGCAGGCGGGTTTTTGGGCCGTATGATCAGCATACGGAATGCACTTTGGGTTGGCGGCATTCTTCAGATGGTTTCAAACTTGGCATTTTGCTGGTTGGCCTGGGTCGGCCCGGTGACGGAAGCGCTGGCCATCACCATAGGCGTTGAGGCTTTCACCGGCGGCATGGGCACAGTCATCTTTGTTGCCTACCTGTCGAGCCTCTGCGCCTCACGCGAGTTTACAGCCACACAGTTTGCCTTGCTATCGGCTTTGGCGGCAGTTGGTCGAACTGTCCTGTCGGCGAGCGCGGGTTTTGTCGCCGCCGCCATTGGCTGGGTCCCCTTTTTCATTCTCACCACACTGGCGGCGGTTCCTGGCCTCATTCTGCTTGCATGGCTTGGTCACAAAAAACTGCTTGATGGGGTAAACCCCTTGAGCGCAGGCCGAAAATACCAAGAAAATCAATAGGTTGAATGTGACACACTGCGGTCATAATGCGCGCGCACAAGTGCGATGATGCTTGCGAAAAGCGCCACAACGCGGCAAGGATGATGCGACTGGGCGATCAATTGGATGCCCTGCCAGCTGGAACGATGGACCCTGACCCACGCATGACTGAGACCACGACAAAAACAAAAACGACTGATGAGACCAGCACCTCAGGCGCGGACCACAGCGAACGCTTTCCGGCGGGTCCTTTGAGTTTCGGGCGCCGCAAAAATCTCGAGGTGCGTTTGGCAAGCACCGAGGAAGAAATCAAAGCGGCGCAGGCGCTGCGCTATCATGTCTTCTACGAAGAAATGTCGGCGGAGGCAGATGCGGAAACGCTCGCCACGAAGCTCGACGCCGACCGCTTCGACACGTTCTGCGACCACCTGCTGGTCATTGACCACAATCTTGTTCCGGAAGGTCTGGAAGAGACGCCGCCACTGGATGCGGTGGTGGGCTGCTATCGCCTGCTGCGTCAGGATGTTGCGGAAGCAAATGGCGGGTTTTACACGGCGGGTGAATTTGAGATTGAGCCACTGCTGAAACGGGCTGGCCCCGATATACGTTTTCTTGAGCTCGGCCGCTCCTGCGTCCTGGAGCCTTATCGCAACAAGCCGACCGTGGAATTGCTCTGGCATGGCATCATGCACTATGTCGCCCATTACGACATGGATGTGATGCTCGGCTGTGCTTCATTCGAGACGACAGACCCGACAGTGCTTGATATGCCGCTTGCCTATCTTTATCACGAGCACAAGACGCCGGAGGAATGGTACGTCCGGGCCCGCGCCGAGCGATTTGTGGAAATGAACCGATTGCCCAAAGACGATGTCGAACTTCGTCCCGCACTTCGCGCTATGCCACCCATGATCAAAGGCTATATCCGTGCGGGCTGTTTCATCGGAGATGGGGCCGTCGTTGACAAACAGTTTGGCACAACTGATGTGCTGATCCTGTTCCCGGTGTCGCAGATCAACGAACGCTATTCATCGAAGTTCAAGAAAGCCTGAGCGCGGCTCTGCAACCGCGTTCTTCGCCCAACTACTACCGAACCACTTTCGCCGTCTGGTCGAGATCATAAGCCGCAATAGCCGCCATATTGACGAGATCAGAGACGGTGGCTCCCATATTCACAATCTGCACGGGCCTTGAGAGACCGGTAAGCAGCGGTCCCACAAGGTCGGCGCCGCCCAGTTCCTGCAACATCTTGGTGGAGATGGAAGCGGAATGAATGGCCGGCATGATGAGCACATTGGCTGGTTCTGTCAGGCGACAGAACGGGTACAGGGCCAACGCTTCGCGATTAAGCGCCACATCGGCGGCCATTTCGCCGTCATATTCAAAATCGACGCTGCGCCCATCCAATATCTCAACGGCTTCGCGGCATTTGGTTGAGCGTTCGCCGGTTGGGTGTCCAAACGTTGAATAGGCAAGCAACGCCACGCGGGGCTCATAGCCGAGACGGCGCGCAACTTCAGCGGACTGCTCGGCAATGTCGGCAAGTTCTTCTGCCTCCGGCATGTCGTGTACGTTCGTGTCGCCAATAAGAACGGTGCGTCCCCGAGAGATGATCATGGAAAGACCCATGACGCATTTGCCGGGCAGCGGATCAATGACACGTCGTATTTCTGACAAGGCAACCGCATAGTTCCGCGTCACACCGGTGACCATGGCGTCCGCATCGCCCATCTCAACCATCGCAGCACCAAACACGTTGCGATCATTGTTCACCATGCGTGTGCAGTCGCGCAGCAGATAGCCTTTGCGTTGAAGCTTCTTATAGAGGAACTCGCCATAAACTGGGGCACGATCGGACAGGCGGGAATTGATGATCTGAAGATCCGTCGAAGCGTCAAGACCAATGGACTTCATGGTGGTTCGGATCACTTCGTCCCGGCCGATCAGGATCGGTGTGCCAAGCCCGCTATCGCGGAAGCTGAGTGCCGCACGGATCACGCGTTCTTCTTCACCTTCAGCAAAGACCACACGTTTTGGATCGCGCTTTACATGCTCATGAATGACCTGGAGGGACCCGGCTGTTGGATCAAGTCGGGCCGAGAGTTCATGGCGGTAGCCTTCCATATCGACAATGGGCTTGCGGGCAACACCGCTATCCATGGCTGCGCGCGCAACAGCTGGTGGGATCTCGCGGATGAGCCGTGGATCAAATGGGACGGGAATAATGTAGCCGGGGCCAAACCTTGGCCGCTCCCCTTGATAGGCAGCGGCCACTTCGTCTGGCACGTCTTCGCGTGCGAGGGCAGCGAGTGCTTCTGCGCAGGCGATTTTCATCTCTTCATTGATGGTGGTCGCCCGCACG
Organism: Parvibaculum sp.; assembly: GCA_002695905.1. GTDB lineage: Bacteria > Pseudomonadota > Alphaproteobacteria > Parvibaculales > Parvibaculaceae > Mf105b01. Next base: position 49,784 of record NZQM01000191.1, on the reverse strand, counting down.
TCCAACGCGCCACGGAAGATATAGGGGAAGCCGAGAACATTGTTCACCTGGTTTGGATAGTCAGACCGGCCGGTCGCCACAATCGCGTCATCGCGGATGGCAGCCACGTCTTCCGGTGTGATTTCTGGATCAGGGTTCGCCATGGCAAAGATGATCGGCTGATCTGCCATGCTGGCAACCATGGGTCCGGTGAGCGCACCTTGCACAGAAAGGCCGAGGAAGACATCTGCGCCGCGCACCGCATCTTCTAATGTGCGGTCGTCCGTTGCTGCGGCATGTGCACTCTTCCATTGGTTCATGCCTTCAGCGCGGCCTTGATAAATGACGCCCTTGGTGTCGCAAAGAAGCGCATTGTCATGCGGCAGCCCCATTGCCTTGATAAGCTCAAGACAGGCAATGCCGGCAGAGCCTGCGCCGTTCACCACAACCTTGATGTCTTTAATATCGCGGCCCGTCAGGTGCAGCGCGTTGATAAGGCCGGCTGCCGTGATGATCGCCGTGCCATGCTGATCATCATGAAAGACGGGAATATTCATCATCTCGCGCAGACGTTCTTCAATGATGAAGCAGTCCGGCGCTTTAATATCTTCCAGATTGATGCCGCCGAAAGTGGGTCCGAGATACCGAACCGCACTCACAAACTCGTCGACGTCTTTTGTATCGACTTCCAAGTCGATGGAGTCGACATCTGCAAACCGCTTGAAGAGAACGGCTTTCCCCTCCATGACCGGTTTTGACGCAAGCGCGCCAAGATCGCCGAGCCCCAAGATCGCAGTTCCGTTTGAGATAACGGCGACCATATTGCCCTTAGACGTATAGTCATACGCACAGTCGGGGGAGTCAGCGATGGCGCGAACAGGAACAGCCACACCTGGCGAATAGGCGAGCGACAAGTCTCGCTGCGTCGCCATGGGTTTGGTGGGGGTGACCTCCAGCTTGCCGGGTTTGCCACGCGAGTGGAATCGCAGGGCTTCTTCGTCACTAAGCTGTCTTTTCTTTCCCATTTCGGGCCTTCCGCGCAATAAATGAACTCAAACGGCGCGTAGGCGTACCTCATATTGCGTGGGCTGGCTAGCCCTGATTCTGAAATTCCGATAGAAAGTGGGGCTTTTCATCCTGTTTTGGCCTTGCTGACCCGGAAATGTGGCTTTATCCTCGGGTTTTGAAGGCATCCCAAATGAAAAACACTCATCTCTGGCGCGTGGAAACCGCGTGTTGGACGGCTTGTCCATCGGCTGAAGATAAGATGATCGGTGGATGGCTGTGCCGCGCCTCAGGCGGTGAGACCAGGCGCACGAACTCAGCAAATGCGACCCTGGAGTCATGCTCTATTCGAGATGTCGTGGGCCTGGTCGCTAAATTCTATGACCACAGGGATCAACCTTTGCTTTTTCGGACAGTTTCCTTCATGCCCGAGGTTGAGCAGGAGCTGGCGGCCAAAGGGTTTCAGCCAGAAGGGGAGACCCACACACTGCAGGCCGATTTGAGCAAGGCCAGTGCAATAGATTTATCTGGAATAGAGTTGCACTCCAACCCTTCAGATGAATGGATTGCTGGTAAGTTGAGACTGAGCCCAATGTCGCCCCTGCAAGAGACAGCCTACCGCACCATGCTCGCCCGAATATCTGTTCCTGCCTGCTTTGCGCGAATTGTTGAGAAGGGAAAAGGGCTCTCGCTCGCCTATGGCGCCCTTGTCGATGGCATTCTGGTGATTGAGTCTGTGGTGACCGACCCGGCTCATAGAGGAAAAGGCCTGGCGGGGAAGGTTGTCGGGTCTCTCATGACCTGGGCAGCAGGTAAGGGCGCGACCTTGTCCTGCCTTCAGGTGGAAGCGGCGAACGCCCCTGCACTCAGCCTCTACAAGAAACTCGGATATGAAACCGAGCTCTATCGCTACCGATACTGGCGTGCGCTATGTCGAAAGTCATAGGTAAATTGCAACATAAATCGGCGTAACATCAATGATGGTCGCCGCTAAGTTGTTGATCTGATTCAGGAATATTAAGGCATTGATTCTTAAGGAAAAATCCCTATCTTCAACACATGTCCGAGATACGCTTTAAGTTTGCACCCGACAAAGCATGGGACGCAATTCACTGGATGGTAATCCAGCGGCCAAACATAGATCTGCATACCCTGCTCAAAGCATGCTACTTCGCCGACAAGGAGCATCTCAACAAGCACGGTCGTCCGATTTTTGGTGCTTCATATCGTGCGATGAAGTTTGGGCCAGTGCCGCTTGAGATTTATGAGATGGCGAAAGCTGATCCAATCTGGTTGGCTGATTTGGGCCAGGACAGATATCCATGGGGGATAGATGGTTACCGGCTTTCATTGCTCGACAACGCTGAACCGCTTATGGAATCTCTTAGTGACTCCGACAAAGAGGAAATAGCGGCGGCGTTAAAAAAGTCGATGGCAATGTCATTTACCCAAAGAACTGCGGCTACTCATGGCCGTGATTGGCAGTCAGCCAGATTGGGTATGATGAATTACGAAGATATGATCGAAGAGTCAGAAGAGAAGACTGATCTTGTTGCATATCTCAAAGAAGCCGCCCCAGTTCTCAGGCTTTAGTCGCTTTGCAAATTCAGCCTCTTGAAGTGATCTTTGTTCATGATCGTCTGATTAGACCGCCGGGCCCAAAGATGATGGTATGTGTAGAGCCTGATTTGGGCTTTTTCTTTCGTATCAATACCAAAGGCCATTGGCCCGCATCGATCCTGATAGAGAAGAGAAGCAATCCGTTTTTACACCATGATAGTTATCTACAGTGCAGTGAATTGATTGAGCTAGATGAATTTGTTGTTGATGAAATTCTTGACGAAAAAGGGTTGTATGGCGAGCTCGACAATTCATATGCAGCAGCTATCTGTAGTATGCTTGATTCTATCTCCACCATTAGGCAATCAGACAAGGATGCAATTCGCCAATGCCTTGGTGATTGAGCTCAGCGTTTAAATGAAACCACGTCCTTGATGCAAGCGGTGCATGTCAAACCTTAGAACTTGATCGAGACGCCTGTTTCTACACTGTCTTTACCGTCCAGCTCGCGATTGGTCCCGCTGATGGCTTCTTTGCGCGTATAGCCAACCCGCAAGTCAATCTGATCATTCACGTTGACTGTTGTGCCACCACCTAGCGAGGCATTTGTATCGGCGGCAAGGCCGGTGCCCCCGCGGATGAGATGATCGTCGCGCGCCTCCAGATCCGCACCCAGCTCCACATAGGGCTGAATGTTGACAGCCTGGTCAGCGGCCTGATGCTCGCCTAGGTCAAGGCGTTGGCTGGCACCCACGCTGTTTACGTCCGCGCTGATCGCTGGGTCAAGACCGTTCCGTTGAAGAATAGTGGTCTCTTGGGGGGCGTCGCCGGGCCTCGCCACATCCTGGGTGAGACCATGGGTAGTAGAGTCATGCTCCAGCGGTGCCGGGGTGCCGAGGTCAAGAATGAGCGGCGCAGAAGGTTCGTGCGTGGTGACGGCATCGTCAGCGTGAAGCGATGTCGATAAGGGGAACGCCGCCAGAATTGCGGTGATTGTGAGGGTTTTGATTTTCATGGGGCCGTTAGACCGCGCGAATATGACCAGAATAAGGATTTTGCTGCTGACCTCATTTCAGATCGCCCCTGTATCTGATACCTTCCCGGCCCATGAGTACGCCTGAGAAAAACAAAAAAGCGACCGCGAGCAAGGCCGATGCCGTCACGCCCATGATGGCGCAATATCTGGAGCTGAAAGCCGGTCAGCAGGACGCGCTTTTGTTCTATCGGATGGGCGATTTCTATGAGCTCTTTTTTGAAGATGCGGTTGCGGCCGCAGGTGCCCTCGACATCACGCTCACCAAACGCGGCAAACATCTGGGCGAAGACATTCCCATGTGTGGCGTGCCGGTGCATGCCGCTGACGCCTATCTTGAGCGCCTTATTCGTAAAGGCTTCCGGGTCGCCGTCTGCGAACAGACCGAAGATCCGGCAGAGGCGAAGAAGCGTGGCTCCAAATCTGTCGTTCGGCGCGAGGTGGTGCGCCTTGTGACACCGGGCACCCTGACAGAAGACACGCTTCTTGATGCACGCGCACATAACTATCTCGCGGCCTTGTCGCGCACTGCAGCTGGCGGTGTACTCGGGCTGGCTTACGCAGATGTGTCCACGGGCGACTTTTCAGTTACGGAAGTGACCGCAGAAAACTTAGGCGCTGAACTTGCGCGGCTTGGTGCAAGTGAATTGATTTTGCCTCAGGCCCTGCTTGCCGATGAACAGATTGCCTTCACCCTGTCGATGCAGAGCGCAGTAACGCCACTGCCTGGTGAACGGTTTGATTCAACACGCGCCGAACGCCGTCTCAAAGAAACACTAAATGTCAGCGCGCTGGATGCGTTCGGGACCTTCACGCGCGCAGAGCTTGGCGCGGCAGGCGCGTTGGTCGACTATCTGGATCTGACGCAAGTGGGCCAGATGCCGGCGCTGAAACCGCCCACCCAATTGGGGCAGGGCGCAGCCATGGCAATGGATGCGGCGACGCGCGCCAATCTGGAACTCACCAAGACACTTGCTGGTGAGAAACAGGGGTCACTGCTTGCCACCATCGACCGCACGGTGACCGGTGCTGGCGCACGGGAACTGGCAAGCCGCTTGGCCGCGCCGTTGACAGATGTGGCACACATTCGCGCGCGTCAGGACGCCATCAGTTTTCTTCACGGAGCCCGCGAGCTGCGGGGAAACTTGCGCCGTGATCTTACAGCCGCCCCGGATATGGCCCGATCTCTCTCGCGCCTCTCAGTAGCGCGTGGTGGGCCAAGAGATCTCGCGGCTATCTGCGACGGGCTCGCCCAGGCTCATGAGATCGCGGCGCGTTTGCAGCTATTGGACACGGGCGTTGAGGGGGTGCCGGACGAGATTGAAAACGCCCGTCGGTCGATGGAGGCCTGTGCCGCCGCGCTGAAAGACGAATTGTCCCGCGCACTCGGTGTGGACCTTCCCTTGATGGCGCGCGACGGCGGCTTTGTGGCCAAGGGGTATCACCCGCCTTTGGACGAGACACGATTGCTGCGCGATGAAAGCAGGCGTGTGATTGCGGGCTTGCAGTCAAAATATGCCGAAGAGACATCGATCACCGCCATGAAGATCAAGCACAATAATGTGCTGGGCTATTTCATTGAGGTCGCACCCCGACATGCCGATGCGCTCATGTCCGCGCCTCTTAACGAGACCTACATTCATCGCCAGACCATGGCGAACGCCGTTCGCTTCACGACAGTGGAACTGTCAGAGCTCGCGGAAAAACTGTCGCGTGCTGGCGCCCAGGCGCTGGAGATGGAACTCGATGTTTTTGCAAAGCTCTCAGCCCGTGTGCTCGATGACACGCAAGCGATTGCGAATGCCGCCGACGCCCTGGCAGTGCTCGATGTGGCTGCGGGCCTTGCAGAACTGGCCGAAGAACAGCGCTGGACCAGACCCCATGTGGATGGGTCGCTGGCGTTTGACATTAAGGGCGCGCGCCACCCGGTTGTGGAGGCCGCGCTTGAAAAAGTCGGCGATGGTCCTTTTGTCGCGAACGATTGCGACCTCTCGGCTGACAGGGAAGAGGCGCGACGGCTCTGGTTGCTGACGGGCCCGAATATGGCTGGTAAGTCGACCTACCTTCGCCAGAACGCCCTGATCGCCATTTTGGCCCAAATGGGGAGTTTTGTGCCCGCAAGCGAAGCCTCCATCGGCATAGTGGACAGGCTCTTCTCCCGCGTCGGCGCTGCCGACGATTTGGCGCGCGGCCGCTCCACCTTCATGGTGGAGATGATTGAGACCGCCGCGATCCTCAATCAGGCGGGCGCCCATGCGCTCGTCATTCTGGATGAGATCGGGCGCGGCACCGCGACCTTTGACGGGCTGTCCATCGCCTGGGCAGCGGTGGAGCATCTCCACGAGGTCAATAAGTGCCGGGCGCTGTTCGCGACCCACTATCACGAGCTGACCGCGCTGAATGAAAAACTTCCCTCTCTGGCCAATGCCACCATGAAGGTGAAAGAGTGGCAGGGCGATGTGGTCTTCCTCCATGAAGTGGCAGCAGGCGCCGCTGATCGATCCTACGGCATCCAGGTGGCCAAGCTCGCCGGGCTCCCGCCAGCGGTCATTGAGCGGGCCCATGAAGTGCTCACCGCCCTTGAAGAGGGTTCGGAAAGCAGTGGTGCGGCTACATTAGTGGAAGACCTGCCGCTCTTCTCAAGCGCCCCCAGACCTCAAAGTGGACGCTCCGCTGAGCCAAGTGTGGTGGAGCAGGAACTGGCCGCGCTTAATCCAGATGACTTGAGCCCGAAACAGGCGCTTGAGCTCATTTATGCGCTCAAAGCCAAAATTCCTGATTCAGGTAACTAAATCAAAGGCTTGGCAGCTATAAATTCGCTAGAATCCTATTTTCACCAGAACGCAGATTCGCCAGCAGAGTCAGGCACTTAACATCGTTAAGAAGAGCTAAAGGTTTACGCCTGTTAATATTTGCTGCCAGCGAACATTCGGAGCTTCTAGTAACCGACTGAAACTTAAGGATAGTTTTTAGTCAGTAACATTGACTCATTAAGATCGAAATTACTGTCCAAGCTGTTAGAGTGGTTGGCACGGGATGCGTGCGAAGCACCCTGCTATAGATGAAGCACCCTGCTATAGATCATGAGACAAGCACCAAAGGCGCTGATGCGGCGCCAGCCGACCAGCTGAAAGGAATGTCCATGGGCCGAAGCCTTCCAAGCATGCTCGAGATCGCCGATCCGGCTGCCATTCGTAGTGCCTTGGACGCCACGTATGAGGCTCATGCAGGCAACGATATGGCCCAGCGTCAAGCCATGATGGAGGTCCTGAAAACGGCCCAGGCCGAGGGGCGGGCAAAGGCGCGTGAGCGGCTGGAGCAGGGCGCCCATAGAGGCCGGGTCTGCGCTGAAAGCCTCTCCTATCTCCAGGACACCATCATTCGGGAATTGTTCGGCTTTGCGACCCGGACCCAGTTTCGCGCGACCAACCCGACATCGTCCGAGAGGCTCACTATTGTAGCGACAGGCGGCTATGGTCGGGGCGCTTTGGCACCGGGCTCAGATGTCGATCTGCTTTTTTTGCTGCCCTACAAACAGACCCCCTGGGGCGAGAGCCTTGCAGAATTCATTCTCTATGCGCTTTGGGACTTGGGGCTGAAAGTCGGCCATGCGACCCGCTCTATCGCTGATTGTATTCGCCTCTCCAAAGAGGACATGACCATCCGCACTGCGCTTCTTGAATGCCGCTACCTATGCGGCGACAAAGAGCTGTTCGACGATATGGAAGTGGCCTTCGACAAGGATGTGGTCAAAGGCACCGCTAATGAGTTTGTCGAGGCAAAGCTTGCCGAGCGCGATGACCGGCATGCGCGCACGGGCATGTCCCGCTATCTGGTCGAGCCCAACGTGAAGGAAGGCAAGGGGGGCCTGCGCGATCTCCACACGCTCTTCTGGATCGCGAAATATGTCTACCGAGTGAAAAAGCCAAGCGACCTGGTGAAAGCCGGTGTTTTCAGTCGACAGGAATACAATCTCTTCCGCAAGGCAGAGGATTTCCTCTGGGCGGTGCGCTGCGAGCTGCACTTTGTGACGGGCCGGGCCGAGGAACGTATCTCCTTTGATGTGCAAACGGAAATGGCAGAGCTCTTGGGCTATCAGGAGCATCGGGGTCTGCGCGGCGTCGAACGTTTCATGAAGCACTATTTTCTGGTGGCGAAAGACGTAGGCGATCTAACCCGTATCCTCTGCTCCATCCTTGAAGATCAGGAGCGAAAGAAAAAGCCGGGCATTGGCCGCTTCATGGCTGCGCTGCGCCGCAAGAAAGATGTGCAGGGCTTTGAAGTGGCTGCCGGGCGTCTGTCTGTCAAAAGCGAAAACTTCTTTGAGGAAGATCCAGTCAACATTCTGCGTCTCTTCCATGTGGTCGATGAGCATGGTTTGCAGATCCATCCGAGCGCGCTTCAGTTGCTCACCCGCTCTCTTAAACTGATCGATGCGAAATTGCGCAAAAATGAGGAGGCCAACCGCCTCTTCCGGGAAATTCTGACCTCGCGCAAAAATCCCGAACGCACACTGCGCAAAATGAATGAGGCAGGTGTGCTGGGCCGCTTTGTGCCCGACTTTGGCCGCATCGTCGCGCTGATGCAGTTCAACATGTATCACCACTATACGGCTGATGAGCATTTGATCCGCGCCATTGGTATTCTGTCGGAAATTGAGCGTGGCGATTTGGCGGAAGAATATCCGCTCGCCAACGACCTTATGTCGAAGACGGGCAAGCGCGACGTGCTCTTTGTCGCCATGTTCCTGCACGATATTGCCAAAGGCAGGCCGGAGGATCATTCCGAAGCAGGCGCTGCCATTGCCCGCAAACTCTGTCCACGTCTCGGCATGAGCAAGGGCGATACAGAAACAGTTGCCTGGCTCGTCGAAAACCATCTGGTGATGAGCGACATTGCCCAGAAGCGCGATCTGTCTGACCCGAAAACCATCCAGGATTTTGCAAACATCGTGCAAAGCCCGGAACGCCTCAAGCTTCTGCTTGTCCTCACCGTTGCCGACATCAAGGCAGTGGGACCAGGCACCTGGAATGGGTGGAAGGCACAGCTCCTGCGCGAACTCTATTTCGAAACCGCGGGCGTGCTGTCCGGCGAGACCAGCGTGAACCGTGAGGGACGCATTGCGGCGGCAAAAGAAGCGCTGTCTGAAGCGTTGGAGGGTGATTGGCCAAAAACGCGGATCGACACCCAATTGCGTCGTCACGCGCCGGGCTATTGGTTGGGCTTTGATACAGACGCCCATGTGCGCCATGCAAAGCTCATGTGGGCCGGACGGGAAGAGCCGCTGGTGGTAGAGGCGCGCCCGGATACCGAGCGGGCCGTGACAGAGATCACGCTCTTTACGCAAGACCACCCGGGCCTCTTTTCCCGCTTTGCAGGGGCTTGCGCTGCAGGCGGCGTCACCATTGTGGATGCCAAAATTTTTACAACCCGCGACGGCATGGCGCTTGATACGCTGTGGGTGCAGGACGATCAGAAAACGGCCCTTCGCGAACCGCGTCGGCTGGATCGCCTGGAAGAAACCATCCGCAAAGTCTTAGCTGGGGACATCTTGCCGCCAGATGCAATTGAGCAACGCAATAAGCGTCAGAGCATGCTGGATGCTTTCACCATTGCGCCCAATGTCTATATCGACAATGAGGCATCAGAAGAATTCACGGTGATTGAGGTAAACGGTCTCGACCGGCCGGGGCTTCTCCATGCGCTCACCCGCACCTTCTTCCATTTGGGGCTCACCATCGGATCAGCCCATATCGCGACCTTTGGCGAGCGGGCGGTGGACGTCTTCTATGTGAAAGACCTGATCGGCCAGAAGGTAACCAATACGAATAAGAAGAAGGCGGTAGAACGCCAGCTGCTCGAAGCCCTGGAAAATCCGATCAAAAAATCCCGCCCCCAGCGCCGCGAAGCCGCGGCGTAAAATGCATAGGCCCAGTTTACCAACCGGCAGGTTTGTTCAGAATTTTTCCATTGAGTAACGGAAGCGGATCAGCGAACTGAGCTGCTTTCAAATCGCTTTTACTCGCGTGCCTGACAAAAGACGCTACAGACACCAGTTTGGGGTTAGGGCTGGTGTTGCTAACCCATATGACGCCTACTGGCAGTTTGAGGTCATTTGTAACCAAGCGTATGGGCTCAACGAGGTCTGTATCTTGAGAGAGGACCAAAGCTAGGTCATATCGCTTGTTCCAACCATCATGCAGAAGGTACGAGGCGAGGTTGACGTCGGAACCTTTTTCTTCAGTGTCCAAGACTTCTACAAACTGATTTGGGTTAGCGGCTAGCGGACGTCGAACTGATTTGGACAGGAAGGATCCAAAATGTATCCTCGTCACCTTCGAGCTTTTCAGCGCATTCAGATAGATTTGCTGTTTGCGCGGCGCGTCTGCAAAGCCTGGTCTCGGTTTTACGCGAGCGGTAAAATATCGGACCAGATCTACCGAGTCTGATGGTTTTAGAAGCCGTGTTGCAAGCGCTTCAAGGTCGAGCCATTTGAAACGAGAACGTTGTAGGGCTCTGTAGTAAACATTGAAACCATCGACATAAACTGCGACTCGCATCCGTCTTTACCCTACAAACAACAAAGGCCGACGCAGCTTTCGCGGCGAGCGGCCTTTGAGCTGCCAGCACGCTGACAGCGGGTATACATGGAAAATAGGTAAATCACGCCAAAAAGTCAACTTTTTTCTTGACTCCAGTACAAGAATCGAGTCCGGGGTTAATCTAGTAAAATACAGTATTAGCATCCTACAGATTGGCATCTGAGCATGTCAAAATTCACATTTTTCTACAAGTATTCTGCTATCTAGGAACAAGGGATCCAAAATTGAGAGAGAACAAGTTAAAGAACAAGAGTGTGCTCTCATCATGAACCTTGTCCGATCTGCCATGACTGTGGGCGGCATGACCATGATCAGCCGGGTGCTGGGCTTCATCCGGGACATTTTCATTGCGGGCGTGCTGGGCACTGGGCCGATTGCTGACGCTTTCTTTGTCGCATTCAAATTTCCGAACCTCTTCCGGCGCCTCTTTGCAGAGGGGGCCTTTAACTCTGCCTTTGTGCCGCTCTTTGCCAAACGGCTGGAAGGTGAAGGAGAGGCCTCCGCCAAACGCTTTGCCGAAGAGGCCCTGTCGGTGCTGCTCACGACACTGATCCTGCTCACGCTCGCAGCGCAACTTGCCATGCCCTGGCTCATGTATGTGATCGCCCCGGGTTTTGCGGACACGCCAGACAAGTTTGAGATGGGCATCCTCTTTACCCGCGTCGCCTTCCCCTATCTCATGTTCATGTCCTTGGTGGCACTCCTGTCGGCTGTCCTGAACTCAGTGGGTCGGTTTACCGCCGCGGCCGCTGCTCCCATCTTGCTCAACATTGTCCTGATCGCAGCCATCTGGTTTGCGGCTCCCCATTTTGAGAACCCGGGGCTGGTGCTCTCCTGGGGGGTGGCCATCGCAGGTGCCGCGCAGTTCATTTTGATGATGATTGCAGTGAAACGCGCAGGCTTTTCCATTCGCTTGGCCCGGCCCCGCATGACCCCCGGCGTGAAGCGGCTCATCACCCTTGGCATTCCCGGTGTAATTGCCGGTGGCATCACCCAAATCAATCTCTTGATCGGCTCTATCATTGCAAGCCTGCAGGACGGTGCTGTGTCGCTTCTCTATTATGCGGACCGGATTTACCAACTGCCCCTGGGCGTGGTGGGCATCGCTATCGGGATTGTGCTGCTGCCGGATCTCTCAAGGCGGCTCCGGGCAGACGATGCCAGCGGGGCCAACAATGCGCAAAACCGCGCCTTTGAATTTGCCATGTTGCTGACGGTACCCGCCTCTGTGGCCCTCGCGGTGATCCCGGCCCCCATCATTCAGGTTCTGTTCGAGCGCGGCGCGTTCACCGCCGCCGACACCGCAGGCACGGCGTTGGCCCTCTCCGCATTTGCTATTGGCCTACCAGCCTTCGTGCTGACCAAAGTCTTCTCGCCCGGCTTTTTTGCCCGCGAGGACACAGTAACGCCCATGCGCTATGCTGCCATCGGCATCGCGGTCAACATCACAGGCTCTCTCATTCTCTTCTATTGGATCGGGTATGTGGGCATTGCCTTGGCGACGTCCGCAGCGGCCTGGGTCAATGCCGGGCTTCTGGGGGGCCGCCTTATGAGCGAAGGCCACTACCAGATGGATGCAAGATTGAAATCGCGCCTCCCCCGGCTTCTGGCCTCATCCGCGGCAATGGGTATCGGCCTTTGGTATGGGATGGGCGTAGCCGCGCCTTACCTCGCCGCAAGCTTCCTGGAAGGCGTCATCGCCCTCGGCGTTTTGATTGCCGGAGGTGGGCTGCTGCTCGGGCTTGCGATCATTGCCACCGGGACCGCCCATATGGGTGAGCTGAAAGCCATGTTCCGACGCGGTTAACGTTGAGAAAAGTGGCTGAGCGGGGCCAGGGGGTATTGCAAGGACCGCCCTGGCAGCGCATACCCTCCTAAAGCGTTTCCAGGAAAAGTGGAGCCCGGTTTTTCGCCAAAAGACTTAAGGTGGAAACGCGACGAAATAAGCGCCTGTCGTGGTCCAAAGCGACAGCAGCAAAGCGCTTCCAGGCGAAGTGTGTGCGGTTCGCCGCCCGGGAAGCGCGACGAGAGACTAAGGATGAGTAGAAGAAATGGAACAGCCAACCAATCGTGTATTTTCCGGGGTGCAACCCACCGGAAACCTGCATCTCGGCAACTATCTGGGCGCAATCCGAAATTTTGTCGGTTTGCAGGAAACCCATGAATGCATCTATTGCGTCGTCGATATGCACGCGATCACTGCCTGGCAGGACCCAAAAGAGTTGGCGCACAACACACGCGAAGTGGCTGCTGCCTATATCGCGGCGGGCGTCGATGCCGACAAACAGGTGATCTTCAACCAGTCTAAAGTCTCCGCACACGCAGAGCTTACCTGGATCTTGAACTGTGTAGCTCGGATCGGCTGGTTGAACCGCATGACCCAGTTCAAGGAAAAGGCGGGCAAAAATCGCGAGAACGCGTCAGTCGGTCTCTATGACTATCCGGTGCTGATGGCGGCGGACATTCTGGCCTACCGGGCAACCCATGTGCCGGTCGGTGATGACCAGAAGCAGCATCTGGAACTCGCCCGCGATATTGCCCAGAAGTTCAACAATGATTTTGCAGAGTTCGGCGGTGAAGACTTTTTCCCGCAGCCAGAACCTCTGATCATGGGCGCGGCGACACGGGTCATGAGCCTGCGCGATGGCTCAAAGAAAATGTCCAAGTCAGATCCCTCAGACATGAGCCGGATCACCTTGACCGACACCGCCGATGACATTGCAAAAAAAATCCGCAAAGCGCGCACGGACCCTGAGCCTTTGCCGTCAGAACTCGATGGTCTGAAAGATCGTCCGGAAGCGGACAACCTTGTAGGCATTTATGCGGCACTTGCAGATGTCACAAAAGAAGCAGTGCTTCAGGAACATGGCGGGTCGCAATTCTCAAGCTTCAAACCGGCCCTCGCAGACCTTGCTAACGAGAAGCTCTCACCGATCACCGGTGAGATGGCCCGCCTGATGGAAGACACCACCTACATTGGCAGCGTGTTACAAAAGGGCAGTCAGCGGGCAAGCGCCATCGCTCAGCCGGTTGTGGCACGCGTCAAAGAGATTGTTGGGTTTATTTAGGGCGGGTTGCGTTCGGTATTTACAAAGATGTGCCAAAAGATACGCAACCTTGGCGCAACTTTTGGTGCTCATGTAAGCAACACGCCTGAGGCACGAGCCATTGGTTAGGAGAGATCGTGATGAATTCAGTCACCGTCGCAGGCATTGAAATCGGCAATGACAAGCCGCTCACCCTGATTGGGGGCGTGAATGTCATCGAGTCCCGCGACATGGCCATGAAGGCGGCGGAGATTTACATAGAGCAGGCGACGAAGCTTGAGCTTCCCTACATCTTTAAAGCCTCGTTCGATAAGGCCAACCGCTCGTCGGTGGATTCGTTTCGGGGTCCCGGCCTTGAAGAAGGCCTGAAGATATTCCAGGAGATCAAATCGACTTTTGGGGTGCCGGTGATTTCCGACATTCATGAGATCGAACAGGTGAAACCCGCTGCCGAAGTGCTCGACATCCTCCAGATACCAGCCTTCCTGGCACGCCAGACAGACCTTGTGCGCGCAATCGCTGAAGCAGGTCTGCCGATCAATGTGAAAAAGCCACAATTCCTAAGCCCGCAGCAGATCCCGAACATTGTCGATAAGATCAAATCCTGTGGGAACGATCAGATCATGGTTTGCGAGCGTGGCTCCAGCTTTGGCTATGACAATCTTGTGGTCGACATGCTGGGCTTCGGTGTCATCAAAAACGAAAACAACGATGTGCCCATCGTGTTTGATGTGACCCACGCACTGCAAACCCGCGCGCCGGGGTCAAAAGCCTCTGGCGGTCGCCGCGAACAGATTTATGATCTGGCGCGGGCGGGTGTTGCTGTAGGTGTTGCGGCGCTCTTCCTTGAAGCACATGAAGACCCGGACAATGCGAAATGTGACGGGCCGAGTGCTCTGTCGTTTGAAGACCTGCCAAAACTTTTGGGCCAGGTGAAAGCGGTGGACGAACTGGTTAAGCCCATTATGAATGGAAACTAAGTGTCTCCAGGTGAAGTGGGCTTAGGTCTCACCGTCCGGAAACACGTTAAAAGAACTGACCCCTTTTTTGACCATTTGGTGGCAGCGCTTGAACAAGAGAGTTAAAGCGCCCACATTTTGCTAAGAGCGTTTTCAAGAAAAGTGCCAAGACGGACTTGGGGTTTTCCGGTTCGAAAACGCGACCAGATAAGGCCCTTGAAGAACGGGTAAAAAGGAAGCCGCATGACCCTCCGTGATACGCTCGGTGGTTACAAAGATCGTCTGAAACATCGCTGGATCTACCGAAAGGGCGGCTCCTTCCCCTCATTCAAGCCCTCATTCAAGATCGGCAATCTCGGACGGTTTTTCAAAGGCGGGGCAGCACGCAAGACCGGTATGGGCGTCCTGGTTTTTCTGTTTCTCTATTATGTGGCCGGTGGGCTCTGGATCAATGACATTGAAGATGATCCGAACTTCCGTCCGGCAGCTGAAGATATGGTGCCTGGCGGTTCTAATGCCGTCGCCATGGCAGCTGCCTTGATCCAGCGGGAAGTAAGTGACAAGCGCTGGACCTCGAACGACCCGTGGTTTGTGCCGTCGGCCTTTCTCGACAATATGCCCAACTATCAGCAGGGTGTGATCTCGGCCTTAGCGCGCTTCTCATTTGAACTCACTGACCAACTGGGCCGCACCCGCGGCTCCAGCCAGGCCGACCCGGATCTGCAGTCTGCCTCTGGCCTTTTGCAATATGCAGGTGACGTCTGGGTCTGGGACCCGTCCGTGTCGCTGATGCCCCGCGCGTCGTCGGAAGCGCAGTATCGCGAAGCCCGCAGTGCCTTGCTCAAATACAATGTGCGTCTGGCCGCAGGCGAAGCCGTGTTTGAGCGCCGCGGTGATAATCTCATGGCAACCCTTGACCGCATCGCCCTCGACATCGGCTCATCCTCTGCGGTGCTGGACCAGGCGGTCGTAGAAAATTCCGGCAGCTTCATCGACACGTCCGCCGACGATCACTTCTACAATGTGAAGGGCCAACTTTATGCCTACTACCTTTTGCTGGATGCACTGGGCAAAGACTTTGACGCGCTCATAACAGAGCGCGAGTTGAACACAGCCTGGGAGCAGATGCTCGACAGCATGCTGAAAGCGGCCATGCTGTCACCCATGGTCGTCATAAACGGTGCACCGGACGCGCAGATTCAGCCAAGCCACCTGGCTTCGCAAGGCTTCTACCTTCTCCGCGCCCGCACGCAACTGCGCGAAATCACAAATATTCTTTTGAAGTAAGCCCGCTTTGATGTGTTTTTGGCCGTAGACGTGTCGCCCGAAAGGGTGGCAGCATGTGGCTCATGACAGCCAAAGAAACAGAAATGGCGAAAGACACGGACGCTTCCCCAATCAAGCGGCGGAAGTTCCTGGTCGTCGTCGATGAGACGTCTGAATGCGAAGTGGCGATCCATTTCGCCGCCCGTCGTGCCCGCCACACAAAAGGCGGCCTCGTCTTGCTGGCAGCGCTTGAGCCCGGTGGCTTTGAGCATTGGCTCGGTGTCGAAAACCTCATGAAAGAGGAGGCCCGGGAAGAAGCCGAGCGCATTCTTCATCGCCATGCGGCCCGGGTGAATGAGGTCTCAGGCCTGATGCCAGAGCTCGAAATCCGCGAAGGCACAAAATCAGATATCGTGAAGGCCATGATCAGAGAAGATCCGGCCATATCCATTCTGGTGCTTGCCGCTGGAACCGGCAAAGAAGGCCCTGGTCCGCTGGTGCAAATGGCCGCAGGCGGTGTTGGGGCAGGTTTCTCTATCCCTGTGACCGTGGTTCCAGGATCGCTTACGGAAGATGAAATTCACGATCTGGCGTGAGTTTTCGCCTGTTTCCAGCTGATTTTACCGCTGAAATACCTGAGTACGCCACTTGGGCTTGAATACCGGTGCCATTTCGGCCATTTAAAGCACTTCCAGGTGATAGGACGTAGGTCTCGCCGTCGGGAAGTGCGATAGTATAAAGATTAGAAGCGGTCCAAAATCCCATGTCATCCAAGGGGTTATCCGACCCATCCCCTTCAAGGAGCAGGCGCATGTTTATTCAGACGGAATCAACGCCAAACCCCGCAACTCTCAAATTCCTGCCCGGACAGGACGTTCTGGGTGACGGTCATGCCGCCGACTTCCCCAATGCCACCGCCGCTGAGCGCTCGCCGCTCGCCAAAGCATTGTTCGAGGTAGACGGGGTCGTCGGTGTCTTCTTTGGCGCGGACTTTGTGACCATCACCAAAGGTGACGTGGAATGGCAGCACATTAAGCCCGCACTCTTGGGCGCCATCATGCAGCACTTCACCTCCGGCGCACCGCTGATGACCGATAATGTCGACACTGTGGACCCCAATGAAGTCATGGAAGATGATTCCGAGATTGTTGGCCAGATCAAAGAATTGCTCGATACCCGTGTGCGCCCTGTCGTGGCACAGGATGGCGGCGACATCACGTTCCAGGGTTTTGATAAAGGCGTTGTCTATCTCAATATGGTGGGTGCCTGTGCAGGCTGCCCGGCATCAACGCAGACGCTCAAGCACGGCGTTGAAAACATGTTGAAGCACTTCGTTCCAGAGATCGAAGAAGTTCGCGCTGTTTAACCGAGCATTAAAGACCAAGACAAGGAAAGACTATGGGGACGTTGGACGGAGCAGCGCTGGATACAATTTTCCGGAATGCCAGATCATTTAATGCGTGGACGGACAAACCTGTTTCAGATGAAACGCTGCAAGAACTTTATGACCTCATGAAAATGGGACCGACCAGCGCCAATTGTTCGCCCGCGCGTATCGTCTTTGTGCGCTCTGATGAAGCCAAAGAAAAACTGATGCCGGCCCTCCTGCCGCAGAACCAGGGTAAGACGAAAGAAGCGCCGGTCTGCACCATCATCGGTTATGACCTTGAGTTCTTTGAAAAGATCCCGGAGCTCTTCCCGCACAACCCAGATGCGCGGAACTGGTTTGCGGGCAATGATCCGCTCATTCAGGAAACGGCGTTTCGCAATTCCAGTCTGCAGGGCGCTTATTTCATGATCGCGGCCCGCTCGCTCGGTCTTGATTGCGGTCCCATGTCTGGCTTCGATCCGGCCGCCGTCAACGACGCGTTTTTTCCAGATGGCAAGGTGAAAGCGAACTTCATCTGTAATATCGGATATGGGGACGCGGGTAGAGAAATGTTTGAGCGTTCGCCGCGCCTCCCATTCGATGATGCCTGTTCCATCGTCTGACAACCGTCGCTGAACACAAAACACATGACCTCTCTTCTTGCCATTGATACCGGACAGGCCGCCTGCTCCGTCGCACTTTGGCGGGACGGTTCGGTTGTTGCCCATCGCTGGGCGCCCATGCCCAAAGGCCACGCCGAATCCCTGGTGCCTATGATCAAAGAGGTGCAGGCAGAGGCAGAGTTCGCTTTTGAGGATCTGGATGCGTTTGCGGTGACCGTCGGACCCGGTACCTTTACCGGGCTTCGTGTCGGGCTTGCGACCGCGCGAGGTCTAGCTGTGGCAGCAAGCAAACCACTGATCGGGGTCACCACGCTGGAAGCCATCGCCTGGCCTGTGAGGCAAGAGGCAAAAGACGGTGCAGCAATCGTTGCTACCTTCGACGCGCGCCGGAATGAAACCTATCTTCAATGCTTCGCAGCCGATGGCACTGGGATGATGGACGCGGCCTTGGTATCTTTGGATGACGTTGCCGCCCATGTCCCTGACAGACCTCTCATCTGCGTGGGGACGGGCGCGGCGCTTGTACGAGATCGGTTGACGTCACACGCCCACGATATTGGTCTTGCTTCCGCAGCTGCGCTTCCAGACGCGCGGATCGTTGCAGAGATCGCAGCGGACCGCCCGGCGGATCCGGAAAGTTTGCCAGGGCCGCTCTATCTGCGCGCGCCCGACGCAAAACTTCCGATCAAACCTTTGGCGGCGTCTCCCAGCGGTTTATCGTGAGCGACACACTCCGCACTGAGCAGGCGAGTGTCGCACATGCTGAGATATTATCAGCTTTGCATGGCCGTTGTTTCGAGGAGCTCTGGTCTCCTGAAAGCATGGCCTCGCTTTTTGCAACACCTGGCATGCTCGGGGTGATCGCGACCGACAGCACATCGGATCAGCCTGTTGGTTTTGTCCTGATGCGCGCTATTGACGGTGAAGCTGAGATCCTCACTATTGGTGTTCTGCCGGAGGCCAGAGGAGCAGGCATTGGCACATTTCTTCTGGGGATAATGCTTGAAGAGGCCGTCTCAACCGTCTTTCTTGATGTGGCGGAGGACAATCTGGCAGCACTTAAACTCTATCAGGGCTTGGATTTTGAGGTGGTCGGCCGACGTTCCGCCTATTACAAGCGGGCCGATGGGACGCGGGTCGATTCCCTGACAATGAAGCGTGTCGTTGGGTGACAAGGGAGACCCGAAAGACTAAACTTGAGAGACTTTTAACAGTGGCGGCCGGAACGACAAGAGATGCCTGAAACAGAACGCATCAAATCTACAGACGATGATCCTCAGCGCATCGAGGACCTGTGTGTCAAAAAAGGCATGCGGATGACAGAACAGCGCCGTGTGATTGCGCGCATTCTGTCCATGGCGAGCGATCATCCTGATGTGGAAGAGGTCTATCGCCGGTCTGCGGCCATTGATAACAAGATTTCGATTGCCACAGTCTATCGCACGGTTCGCCTGTTTGAAGAGGCGGGCATTCTGGAGCGGCATGATTTTCGCGATGGTCGCTCTCGCTATGAACAGGTCACTGAAGAACACCATGATCATTTGATCAATTTGCAGACAGGGGAAGTCATCGAGTTTCATAATGATGAAATCGAGCGACTTCAGCAGATTGTTGCGCGCGAGCTGGGCTTTAATCTGGTGGATCACCGGTTGGAGCTGTATGGCATTCCACTCGCCGATTCAAAAAAGGCTCCCAGCACTAAGTAGCGGTGAAAATACCGCGCGGCGTGCCACCTAACGGGTAGGGGAGCGGGAGGATGGGTCTCGTGAAAAATGTTCGCGCTGGAAGCAAACTCTTCCTTTTTGTCATGACTGCCCTGATGGTGACACCGGTCCAGTGGCTGGGCGTCAAGCTCAACCGGCCCTATGCCAAAAACCTGCCCGTTCGGTTTCATCGCATTCTCTGCGGGATTATCGGCATTGAGGTGACGGTGCGTGGAACGCCTTTTAGAGACGGCCCCTGTCTCATTGCGTCTAACCACAATTCTTACCTAGACATCCCGGTTCTGGGCTCTGTGATGCCACTTTCTTTCGTTGCGAAGAAAGAGGTTGCGGCGTGGCCGTTCTTTGGCACGCTTGCCCGGTTGCAGGAGACGGTTTTTGTTGACCGGGAGCGTCGGACGAAGGCCGCCGCCACAGCAAATGAGATCCATGACCGTATTTCCGGCGGCGACACGCTGGTTCTCTTTCCAGAAGGCACCTCAAGTGATGGCAATCGGGTCCTGCCGTTCAAGAGTGCGCTCATGGCCGTCGCCCAAATGGCTGTCGGGGCAGGGGAAGACGCCAAACCGGTCCATGTTCAGCCGGTGTCTATTACCTATACAAAGCTCTGCGGCATGCCTATGGGACGCCAGTTTCGCCCCTATTTCGCTTGGTATGGCGATATGGACTTAGGCCCCCACCTTTGGGAGGCCTTCGGCCTTGGTCCGTTTGAAGTGGTTGTGGAGTTCCATGAACCGGTGACCGTCGATACCCACGGTAACCGGAAAAAGCTGGCTGCTTATTGTGAAACCCAGGCAAGTATGGGCATGAAACGGGCCCTTGCGGGGGCGGTGCTGACCACTGAGGCAGAGATCGACGATGAAAATCCGGCCCCTACCGGGAATTCTGACGAAAAAAGCCGACCCACCATTGCAGCCGAATAGGTCTGCCGAAAACCCTTCCGTCATGGTAATATCGCGTGATTGGCTCTATATGATCCGGTTTAGAGCGTTTTCAGGTGATGTGGACCCAGTTCACCGCCTGGACGTGCGATAAAAACCAACCAGCTAGAGCAGCATCCGAGCGGAGTTCAAAGCGCCGACAGTGCCAAATCAATTGAGTGAGACCCCAGACCGGTTGGCTGACCAGGAGTCAACACAATCCGCCACGGGGACCGAAAAGAAGTCGGTTTTCATTAAGACTTATGGCTGCCAGATGAATGTCTATGACAGCGACCGCATGGCGGACGTTCTGGCACCGGCTGGCTATGCGGAAACGCTGGACCCGGCGACCGCCGACCTTGTCATTCTGAACACCTGCCACATTCGCGAAAAGGCCGCCGAGAAGGTTTACTCAGAGCTAGGCCGTCTACGCGCCCTGAAAGAGGAGCGTGAACGTCACGGGGGGTCGATGACCATCGGCGTTGCAGGCTGTGTCGCCCAGGCCGAAGGCGAAGAGATGGTTCGCCGCGCGCCGATCGTTGACCTCGTCGTCGGTCCCCAGAGCTATCACCGCCTGCCTGACCTTCTAAAGCGAACGGGCAATGGCTCGCGCGGCATTGTCGAAACAGATTTTCCTGTCGAAGACAAATTCGATGCACTGCCAGCGCTGGACAAGAAGAAAACCATTGCGCGGGGTCGCACAGCATTTCTCACCGTTCAGGAAGGCTGTGACAAATTCTGTGCTTTCTGTGTTGTTCCCTATACCCGGGGCGCTGAGTTTTCGAGGCCCGTTGCCAATGTTATTCAGGAAGCTAAAGACCTGGTGGCTGGCGGTGTGCGTGAAATCACGCTCCTCGGCCAGAACGTCAACGCTTATCACGGAGAAGGATCAGGCGGTAAAGACTGGTCCCTTGGTCGGCTGATTTACGCGCTGGCGGAGATTGATGGCATTGATCGCCTTCGATACACGACCAGCCATCCGCGAGACATGGATGATGAGCTGATCCGCGCCCATCGAGAGGTAGACGTGTTGATGCCTTACCTGCATCTGCCGGTGCAGTCGGGTTCGAACAATATTCTGACCGCGATGAACAGGCAGCATGATGCGGCCTCCTATCTTCGTCTGATTGAACGCATTCGTGAGGCGCGTCCCGATATTGCTCTGTCATCTGACTTTATTGTCGGCTTCCCAGGTGAAACGGATCAGGACTTCGAAGATACTTTGTCTCTCGTCGGGGAGGTTGGTTACGCACAAGCCTATTCGTTTAAATATTCGCCGCGGCCAGGAACACCAGCCGCAGGAGAAACTGTACAGGTTGAAGAGGCTGTTAAAGCCGAACGCTTGGCCCGCCTGCAGGACAAATTGAACATTGATCAAGCTGCGTTTAACAAATCCTGTGAGGGCCGCACCATGAGCGTGCTCCTGGATCGTCGCGGAAAGAAAGACGGGCAGCTCGTCGGACGATCCCCTTACCTTCAGTCAGTGCATGTGGATGCGCCCGACGCTGCATTTGGGCATTTTGCTGAAGTGACAATCGACAAGGGATTTGCGAATTCTCTGTCTGCGACACTTATTTCAACCCATCGCGATCAAGGAGCCAACCAGACTTGACCTTATCGACCGAAGGCCGCCCTGATGAAAAAAGGGGAAGTCTGGTTATCAATTTTGATGACAACGGGCTGTTGAGTGAATTGTTTGGGGAGCATGACCGGCATCTTGCGCGCCTGGAGCAAGAGCTCGGGGTAATGGCGACGTCCCGCGGCAATGAATTGGTCTTGACGGGTACAGTGCATGCGCGGGAACGGGCCGAAGCTGTCGTCAAGGATCTCTATGCGCGGTTGAAATCGGGTCTCGAAGTGACACCCGGCGAAGTAGATGGGGCTATTCGAATGGCCAATGCGCCAAAAGCAGAGCGTGAACGCGGATCCGGGGCAAACAAAAAACTGCAGATCACAACGCGTAAGCGCGTGATCTCACCACGGTCCCCGACACAAGGGACTTATCTGCAGTCCCTTTTGGAAAATGAACTCGTTTTCGGCGTTGGCCCGGCGGGCACGGGCAAGACCTATCTTGCGGTTGTTGTGGCCGTGTCTATGTTGCTTCAAAAGAAGGTCGACCGGATCATCCTGTCGCGCCCAGCCGTAGAGGCGGGCGAACGCCTGGGCTTCCTGCCGGGCGATATGCGCGAAAAGATCGACCCTTACCTCCGCCCGCTTTATGACGCGCTCTATGACAGCCTGCCAGGCGAACAGGTGATGGCGGGGCTTGAGTCTGGAGAGATTGAAGTCGCACCGCTCGCCTTCATGCGTGGTCGGACCCTCGCCAACTCTTTTGTCATTCTGGACGAGGCACAAAACTGCACCCCGGTTCAGATGAAAATGTTCCTGACCCGTCTTGGCGAGAACAGCCGTATGGCCATCACAGGCGATCCAAGCCAGGTTGATTTGCCTTTGGGGGCAAAGTCCGGGTTGGGCGACGCCTTGCGTGTCCTTGAGGGCGTCAACGGGGTCTCCACCGTGCATTTCACTGCCCGGGATGTCGTGCGGCATCCATTGGTGACCCGTATTGTTCAAGCCTATGGGGCAGATGAAAAAGACCTGCTCTCCAATAGCGGCAAGAAGGCCGGTGATGGATCGTGAGTGCGGAATCTTCGAATGAGGGGTCTGGTTTGAGCGTCGACGCTCCATACCTATCGGTCGAGATTTCTCGGGCGGGCGGCGATTGGGATGCTGCTGCTGAAGAGATTGTGCTTCGCTTGGCCCAGGCCGCTTTTGAGCAAGATGGAGCCTCTCCGGCAGCGGAACTCAGCGTGCTTCTGGCAGACAATACATTTATACAATCTTTGAACCGGAAGTTTCGGGGAAAAGACAAACCAACAAATGTCCTCTCCTTTCCAAATGCACCCACGCCAGCAGGCGCTCACTATGACGAACCCTCTTCGCTTGGAGACATCGCGCTTGCCTATGAGACGGTGAAGGCAGAGGCAAAAACGCATCACAAGAGTTTTGATGACCACCTTGCGCATCTTGTTGTACACGGCGTTCTACATCTTTTGGGGTATGATCACATGGATGATAAAGACGCAGAAAAAATGGAAAAGCGCGAGCGAGATCTGTTGAAGCTTTTTGGGATCGCAGATCCCTACGCCCTTAGGCAGGATGAAAGGCCCCAGGAAGAGAAAAAATGAGCAACAGGGGGGACGGGAAAGCACGTCACATGAGGGCGAAGGATGGGGAGGCCGCGCGTCAGCCAAGCACGTTGACGCACCTTCTAGACTGGTTTGTGAAAAAGCTTCCGGGTCGGACGGAAGACCAGAGCCTGCGCGAAAGCATTGAAACAGTGATTGGGGGCCATGAGGCGACCGAGGAACTGGGGCCGCAGGCGCGCCATATGTTGATGAACATTTTGAGCTTCGCCGAACAGAGGGTCGACGATGTGATGGTTCCGCGCGCTGATATTGTTGCGGTAGATATTTCTGCCTCGCTGGACGATCTGCTTTCACTCACGCGAGAAAAATCCCATTCTCGCTTGCCCGTCTATCGGGAAACGCTCGATGAGCCCATCGGCATGGTGCACATCAAAGACGTGCTCGCCTGGATGGCATCACACCCAAACGAACGCAGGTCCTTTGATTTGAGAGCGATCCGCCGCCAGGTCCTGTTTGTGCCCCCCTCGATGCCGGCGCGTGACCTACTGTTGAAGATGCAGTCGTCCCGCATTCATATGGCGCTCGTGGTGGATGAATATGGCGGCACGGACGGCTTGGTGTCGATTGAAGACCTGGTAGAGGAAATCGTGGGCGACATTGAGGACGAGCATGATGTTGCGGAACGCGCTCCCCTGATCCAGTTAAGCGACGGCTCCATCGATGCTCTGGCTCGTGCCCCAATCGAAGACCTTGAAGACATGTTGCAGCTCACGCTGGTCGATCGAAAAGAAGATGATGACGCTGACACACTCGGGGGGCTGGTGTTTTCGCTGGTCGGACGTATCCCACAGCGGGGTGAGCTGATATCTCACCCTGTGGGCATTGAGTTCGAGATCCGCGACGCCGACCCGCGCCGGATCAAGCGTCTCCTTATCCATCAAGAAACCATCACGCCAAAAGCAGCATCGGGAGAGACGGACGCGGAGCCTGATCCGGGAGCAGACCCTGTTTCGTCCGCCGATCCAATTGATGCCTCGCTCGATCTAAATGAAAAATCCTGAAGCCAATAGAATGACCGATACTGTCGGTCGCGGATTTATCATGCTGGAGCGGCTAGCGGTCTGGCTACAGGCGCTGGCGGGCTGGCGACGTTTCGCCACTGCATTTGGGTTGGGCTTACTGACAGTCGCGGCGCACGCGCCGATCCATCTCTTTGCGATTTTGCTATTTACGCTGCCATGCGTGGTTTGGCTTCTTGATGGGACCGATACGCCCACCAGGGGAAACTGGAAGCCTGCGCGGGCGGCGGCTGCCATCGGTTGGTGGTTTGGATTTGGCTATTTTCTCGGAAGTCTCTACTGGATCGGCGAGGCATTTCTCGTCGAAGCCGAAATGTTTGGATGGCTCTTGCCCTTTGCAGTCGCCGGTCTCCCCGCTGGCTTGGCGCTTTTTACTGCCGCCGCTTTTGCGGCTGCGCGCTATCATTGGGGGGAGGGTTATCGTCGAACACTGACGCTGGCGGTGACTTGGGCTGTCGCCGAATGGCTGCGCGGACATGTACTGACGGGACTGCCGTGGAACCTGCCGGGCCATGTCGTTACTGCATCAGACTCACTCATGCAGAGCGTTGCCCTGTTTGGCCCTTACGGCGCGACGCTGCTTATCTTGGGGACGTTCCTGACAATTGCTTCTTATGATCCGCGGCGGAGACAAGTACGCGATGATAAAGGCATGAGGGAGCTTGGCGTTTGGCGTCCGGTGACCGTCGCCTTTGCAATATTGGGCCTCGTCTGGTTCGGCGGGGCCGTTCGTCTCATGGCGTCCGACGAAGCATGGGTCGAAGGGGTGAATCTGAGGCTTGTGCAGCCAAATGTTCCTCAGCAGGAAAAATGGAAACCGGAAAACCGCCAGGAAATTGTCGGACAGTTTTTACGCATGAGCGATGCACCCGGTGATCAGGGGTTTAGGCCAACACACATTGTTTGGCCGGAATCTGCGCTGCCCTTCATCGTTAACCGGGAACCTGTCCTGCGATCTGCTATTTCTCGCGTATTGGCACCAGGCGGCGTATTGCTGCTCGGCGCTGTTCGCGGCGAGCCAGACGAAGCCAGACCAGACCGGGAGCTTGGAAGGTTTTTCAATTCTTTGCATATCATTGGGCCAGACGGCGAAATCCGGGAAACCTATGACAAAGCCCATCTGGTCCCTTTTGGGGAATACCTACCCTTCCAATCTGTGCTGGAGGCAATCGGACTGCAGCAGCTCACCCGGTTGCGTGGTGGATATCAATCCGGACCTGGCCCGCGGACCTTGGCAGTTCCAGGTGCCCCACCGGTTAGTCCGCTGATTTGTTATGAGGTCATTTTCTCCGGCGGTGTCGTTGGCTCAGAGCGCCCTGGCTGGATGGTCAATGTGACCAATGACGCTTGGTTTGGCAGTTCGGCAGGACCTTATCAGCATTTGGCGCAGGCAAGGCTGCGCGCCGTTGAGCAGGGATTGCCTGTCGCCCGCGCTGCCAACACGGGCATATCTGCGATGATCGACCCTTTTGGGCGGATTTTGGACGCTGTTCCGTTAAACCGCGAGGGTGTGATTGACTCCAAACTACCAGAAGCGCTGCCACCGACCCTCTACACGCGCATAGGCGATTGGCTTTTCCTCCTCCTGCTGGGTGTGATAGCGGCGTTGACCCGCGTGAAACCCGCCGGTGCGAGATAGGCCCTTTTCAAGAATAAGACTTTTAGGCCATCTAAAAAGGCTTTAACCTATGGTTGTATTTGGAGTGCAATGCGTTTTTTGCCAAAGACCGCAAGAGAGTGCCCGGCAAAAGCCATCGGTTCATGACCCATGGGAGCAGTTCTCAGGGGATATGGCGGATATTGGAAAAAAGCCCTTGGTGGGGCGCCTGAACAACCGAAAAAAAAGCACAATTGAGGTTAGATTTGCCGCAAAAGACACCCAATCCCATCGATATTCACGTCGGCTCCCGGGTCCGTATGCGGCGCATGCTGGTCGGTATGAGCCAGGAAGCGCTCGGTGCACAATTGGGCCTGACGTTCCAGCAAGTGCAAAAATACGAAAA
Source organism: Parvibaculum sp. (assembly GCA_002695905.1). Taxonomy (GTDB): domain Bacteria; phylum Pseudomonadota; class Alphaproteobacteria; order Parvibaculales; family Parvibaculaceae; genus Mf105b01. Next base: position 23,469 of record NZQM01000191.1, on the reverse strand, counting down.
AGGCTCCAACCGCATTGGAGCAAGCAGGCTCTATCAGATCGCCCAGACACTTAATGTGCCTGTCGACTATTTTTACGATGGCCTGGCGACAAATGGCCAGCGGTCCGCATCGGGATTCTCAGATACACCCGCCGCCGATTTCAGCCTGGATTTTCTATCGACAGCCGAAGGGGTGGCGCTCACAGCCGCATTTTCGTCGATCGAAGACGCAGATGTAAGAAAACGCGTCCTCGATTTGGTCAAGGTTTTGGCGCGAACCCCATCCAGCCAACAGTGAGGCATCTTATGGGGCGATGTCTCACCTTGACCCCATCCTAAAACCTTGCCAGAACACCCACCGCACTAAAGCGCGCCTGCAGCAAGCTTTGTATAAGAGCATTTGTAGGCAAAAATGGGAGACGTATGAGCGTGCCACGATCAGATTATTTATTTACCAGTGAGTCAGTTTCCGAAGGACATCCGGACAAGGTTTGCGACCGAATTTCAGATGCTGTCTTGGACCTCTTCTTGGAAGCGGACCCGTTCTCACGCGTAGCCTGTGAGACGCTGACAACAACCAATCGGATTGTACTGGCTGGAGAGGTTCGCGGACCTGATAACATCACACCTCAGAAGATTGAGGAAGTTGCGCGCGCCGCCGTGAAAGACATTGGCTACGAGCAGGATGGATTCCACTGGAAAAATGCTGACGTCGCCATTCACCTCCATGCTCAGTCCGCACACATCGCACAGGGCGTTGACGCTGCTGGCAACAAAGACGAGGGCGCAGGTGACCAGGGCATTATGTTTGGCTATGCCTGCAAAGAGACCCCGGTATTGATGCCAGCACCGATCTATTATTCGCACCTGATCCTCAAGCGCATGGCTGAGCTTCGCCATACCGGCGAAGTGAAAGGCTTTGGACCGGACTCCAAGAGCCAGGTGACCCTGAAATATGTAAATGGCCAGCCTGTGGGGGCCACATCTGTTGTGGTTTCGACACAGCATGATGAAGGCCTGGATCAGGCAGCCATTCGCGAGCTTGTCCGCCCTGTTGTGGAAGAAGTACTTCCAGATGGCTGGATGTGCCCAGAAGACGAATTCTATGTGAACCCAACCGGTCTCTTTGTGATCGGTGGACCTGATGGCGACGCAGGCCTCACGGGTCGTAAGATCATTGTTGATACCTATGGCGGTGCGGCCCCTCACGGCGGTGGCGCCTTCTCCGGGAAAGATCCAACCAAGGTGGACCGCTCAGCAGCCTACGCAGCCCGCTATGTAGCCAAAAACGTCGTCGCGGCAGGTCTTGCAGACAAGTGTACGCTGCAACTTGCTTATGCGATCGGTGTCTCCAAGCCACTTTCCATCTATGTGGACACACATGGCACGGGCAATGTCGAGGAAGCTGCATTGGAAACAGCCATCTCGAAGGCAATGGACCTAAGCCCGCGCGGCATTCGCGAACACCTCAATCTGTCGCGTCCGATCTATGCGCGCACCGCCGCCTATGGCCACTTTGGCCGCGAGCCGGATGCAGATGGGGGGTTCTCCTGGGAGAAAACAGACCTGGTAGATGCCATCAAGGCGGAATTGCCTTAAGGCACTTGAGCTTAAAACCAATGTCAGAAAAACAAGCGCCGCCAGCCGATAGCACCGGTCGGCGGCGTCTTCTTTACGGGCGCCGCCAGGGCCATAAGCTGCGCAGCCATCAGGAAAGCTTGATGGCGCACCTGCTGCCGAAGCTTACCGTGCCGCTTGATAAGAACAATCTTTCCCCATCCTCATTGTTTGACGGGCCTGTAGAGCAGGTCTGGCTGGAAATAGGGTTTGGCGGCGGCGAGCATCTGGTGGCCCAGGCGGCGGCAAATCCAAATGTTGGACTGATCGGTTGCGAACCGTTCATCAATGGCGTTGCGAAGCTTTTGGCTGAAGTTGAGGCAAAAGAGCTCACAAATGTGCGTATTCATCACAATGATGCCCGTGACGTGCTTGAGCGGTTAGAAGACGCCTCACTGGATCGGGTTTTCCTGCTTTTCCCAGACCCGTGGCACAAAAAAAGACACCATAAGCGCCGCTTTGTTTCGTCTGAAACTCTGGATCAACTGGCCCGCATTATGAAGGACGGTGCTGAGTTTCGGGTCGCAACGGACATTAAAAACTATAGCCGTTGGACGCTTCGAGAAGTAAGAGCCCATGGTGTCTTTGAGTGGCAGGTAGAATGCGCCGAAGACTGGCGTATCCGTCCGGATGATTGGCCAGGGACCCGCTATGAGGCAAAAGCGGACCGGGAAGGCCGGGTCCCGGTCTACCTGACCTTTCGACGCAAACCGCGACCAGTCTCCGTTGAATAGAGACATAGCCCCTTTCAACAAACCGCTTGAAAAGTCCCCCTTTCTGGGGGTAGTGTGCACACGAATTTTCACATAGCAGGCCTAGCCTGATTGTTGAAAGTGGGAACTCCAGACCGGGGCCCCGCTTTTTTTGTTATCTGGGCTCCTGTTTTAAGGGCCTGCCAGGGTTATTTGACGCGTGCAAAGCGAGAGCAACACAGAAAAAACGAGCGACCGCAGCCATTTGGTTGCGCCGGGCGCTGTTGCGAGCAGGATTGCCGATCTTGTCGAACCGGCGATCACAGATCTGGGCTTTGAGCTTGTTCGCGTGCGTCTCACAGGTGAAGGTGGCTCTGTCCTGCAGCTCATGGCGGAGAAGCCAGACGGCACAATGCAAGTTGAGGGATGCGAAAGCGTGAGCCGCGCCGCATCGGCGATCCTCGATGTGGAAGATCCGATAAAGAATAATTATACACTGGAGGTTTCCTCTCCTGGCATTGGTCGCCCGCTCACACGGGAAAAAGATTTTGATGTCTGGGCGGGCTTTGAAGCCAAAGTGGAACTTTCCGAAATGCTTGCGGGACGGAAACGGTTCCGTGGCCTTTTACAGGGCATAGAAGATGGTGAAGTCTTGCTGCGCATGGAGATTGAAGGTCATGACGAGCCACAGATTGTGGGTCTGCCCTTCCGGCTTGTAAGCGACGCGCGGTTGGTGATGACGGATACATTGATTGAAGAAAGCGGAAAACGGCTCTCGGGAGCCGACACCTGACGATCAGGTGAAACTGACATAACGAATGCCTTTCACATGGGAACGCAAAGTCCCGGGGCTTAAGATGGAGACGAGACAATGGCTCAGGCTGTGAGCGCGAATAGATTGGAACTTCTGCAGATTGCTGATGCAGTCGCGCGGGAAAAGTCGATCGAACGCGAACTGGTTCTTGAAGCAATGGCCGAAGCGATCCAGAAAGCGGCCAAGTCTCGCTACGGAGCGGAAAATGAAATCCGCGCCCGCATCGATCCAAATACCGGCGAAATTCGTCTCGTACGATTGCTTGATGTTGTGGACGTCATCGACAATGACGCAACAGAAATCACAGTCACAGATGCGCAGCGCCGGAACCCGGCAGCGCGCGTCGGTGACCTGATCGAAGACGAGCTGCCACCCGTTGATTTTGGACGGATCGCAGCCCAGACCGCCAAACAGGTCATCGTGCAAAAAGTGCGGGATGCAGAGCGCGAACGCCAATTCGAAGAATACAAAGACCGTATTGGCGAGATTGTCCACGGCATTGTAAAACGCGCTGAATATGGCAACGTGATTGTCGATTTGGGCCGCGGCGAAGGCATTGTCCGTCGCGATGAAGGTCTGCCGCGCGAAGCGTTTCGTGCTGGAGACCGCATCCGCGCTTACATTTATGATGTGCGCCGCGAACAGCGCGGACCACAGATATTCCTGTCCAGGACACATCCGCAATTCATGGCGCAGCTCTTTGCTCAGGAAGTGCCGGAAATTTATGACGGCATTATTGATGTGCGTGCGGTGGCCCGTGATCCCGGTTCGCGTGCAAAGATCGCCGTGACGTCAAACGATCATTCCATTGATCCTGTGGGCGCTTGCGTCGGTATGCGTGGCAGCCGGGTTCAGGCTGTGGTGAATGAACTGCAGGGCGAGAAAATCGATATCATCCAATGGACGGATGATTTTGCAGGCTTCATCGTCAATGCATTGGCACCGGCAGAAGTTGTGAAAGTTGTGCTCGACGAGGACGCACAGCGTATTGAAGTTGTGGTGCCTGACGAACAATTATCACTGGCGATCGGGCGCCGCGGTCAGAATGTTCGCCTCGCCTCGCAGCTCACCGGCTGGGATATCGACATTCTGACGGAGGCGGAAGAATCTGAACGTCGCCAGGCTGAGTTCCTGCAGCGCTCTGAAACCTTTATCCAGGCGTTTGATGTGGATGAAGTGATCGCGCAGTTGCTGGCATCAGAGGGCTTCTCCACTGTTGAAGAAGTTGCTTACGTGCCCGTTGAGGAAATTGCCGAGATCGAAGGATTTGATGAAGAAACCGCACAGGAAATTCAGAACCGTGCACTCGACTTTATCGATCGTCAGAATGCCGAATTTGACACCAAGCGTCGTGAGCTGGGTGTGCAGGATGAAGTCACAGAAGTCCCAGGTGTGACGACAGCGATGCTTGTCGCCTTCGGCGAAAACGACATCAAGACCCTTGAAGATGTGGCGGGCTGTGTCACCGATGATCTGATCGGGTGGTATGAGCATGTCGATGGAGAACGCACCCGGATGGATGGTATTCTGGACGGCTTCGACCTCGGTGCTGAAGAAGCTCAAGCCATGATCATGGCGGCCCGTGTAAAAGCGGGATGGGTGACAGAAGAAGAACTGGCTGCAGCGGCGGCTGAAGCGGAAGCTGAGGAGCAGGAAGAAAACGACGAAGCTGGCGAAGGTGAAGCAACACCGGAGGCTGAGGCATAGGCCGAAGGTTGAGGGGCGCTGACAATGATTGCAGCCCCGGCAAACGACCCACCGCTGGACGAGCCTCGGGAGGGCTCGCCGAACCGGGAGCTTGGCAAGGCAAAGTCTGAGCGTCGGTGCATCGCGACGGGCGAAAGCCAACCGAAGACAGCGCTTATTCGCTTTGTTCTAGGGCCTGACGGCACCATTGGGCCGGATTTGGCAGAAAAGCTGCCCGGGCGAGGCATTTGGGTCACAGGGACCCAAGAAGCGCTTGATCAGGCAATTGCCAAGAAGGCATTTGCCAGGGCGGCGAAACAACAGGTCACAGTCCCGGAAGGACTGGCGGATCTCGTGAAACGGCTTCTGGAGGCGCGTGCGGCAGAAACCTTAGGGTTGGCGCGGCGCTCTGGAGAGCTGATCATGGGCCTCGAAAGGGCGTTTGAGACCCTCGACCGGGAGCCGGTCGCATTGATGATTGAGGCGGTGGATGCAGGCCGAGATGGGGCCCGCAGGCTCCGCGCAAAGCTAAAAGCGGCGGATTTAAACGATCTACCGGTGATACGAGGCCTCAGTTCTGCCCAAATGGGCTTGGCATTGGGGCGGTCAAATGTGGTACATGCAGCCCTGAAAACGGGACGTATGCAGGAAAAGGTGCTGGCGGACTTTGCCAGACTTGCTGCCTGGAACGATCAGACAGATCCGGGCGACGTAAAGGAATAGAATGAGCGATCAGACGGACGACGGCGAACGGAAGCCAGCAGGCGGGAAAACTCTCAGCCTGAAGCGGACGGTGGACTCTGGCCATGTGCGCCAGAACATCTCGCATGGCCGCTCCAAATCGGTTGTCGTTGAGACAAAGCGGAAGCGCACGATCAAGCCAACAGGCAAGGCAGCACCGGCGGCGGAAGAGAAGAAGGTCGCGACGCCAACGCCGAAGACGGTGGCGAAAAAACCGGCTGCGCCGAAGCCTGCAGCTCCAAAAGCAGCGGCGCCTGCACCGAAAAAAGACCGCAGTGGCATGGTGCTACGCACCCTGACGGAAGAAGAAAAGAAAGCCCGCGGTCGTGCGCTTGATATGGCGCGTGTGCGGGAAGAAGAAGATCGCAAGCGCGCAGAAATTGAAGCTGTGCGCCGTGCGGAAGAAGATGAAATCCGGGCAAAAGAAGAGGCAGAAGCGGCCAAGCGTGAAGCCGAAGAAGCTAAGCGTCTGAAGGCGGAAGAAGAAGCCAAGCGCCAGGCAGAAATTGAAGCGCAAAAACGCCTTGATGCGACGCCGCCACCACCGCCAGGTGAAGAGGTAAAGCCTGCCGCGAAGACGGCGCCGAAAGCAGCCAAGGCAGACGACAAGAAACCTCGGGGCCGTCCAGGCGATTCACGTCCGGCGCCAACGCCAACACGTCGCAACGAGCCGCGCCGTCGCACGGGCAAGCTAACCATCGACAGCGCCCTTCGTGGGTCAGATGGGGACCGTCAGAAATCTCTCGCAGCTATGCGCCGTCGCGCTGAGCGCGAGAAAAAGAAAGCAATGGGCCAAACCGGTCCTGCAGCCAAAGTTGTCCGTGAAGTTGTGATCCCCGAAGCAATTACGGTTCAGGAACTCGCGAACCGGATGGCAGAGCGTGCCGTCGACGTGATCAAGATCCTGATGAAACAGGGTGAGATGGTCACCATTAATGATGTGATCGACAGTGACTCCGCACAGCTCATCGCCGAAGAACTAGGACACACGGTGAAACGTGTTTCCGAGGCAGACGTTGAAGAAGGTCTGGTGACTGATGACGACACGGATGAAGTGAAACAGCCGCGTGCACCGGTTGTCACTGTGATGGGTCACGTTGACCATGGTAAGACATCCTTGCTTGATGCGCTTCGCCAGACAGATGTCGTCGCAGGTGAAGCCGGTGGCATCACCCAGCACATTGGTGCCTATCAGGTGAACATCGCTTCTGGTGACAAGATCACTTTCCTTGACACGCCAGGCCATGAAGCCTTTACCTCCATGCGGGCTCGTGGTGCGCAAGCAACAGACATTGTGATCCTTGTGGTCGCGGCCGACGATGGTGTGATGCCGCAAACCATTGAAGCGATCAATCACGCCAAAGCGGGCGAGGTGCCGATCATTGTCGCTATCAACAAGTGCGACAAACCTGCGGCCGAACCGCAGCGTGTGAAGAACGAGCTTCTCCAGCACGAAATCTTCGTAGAAGACATGGGTGGCGACATCCAGGCGGTTGAAGTTTCGGCCCACACCAAAGCAGGTCTGGACAAGCTGGAAGAGGCCATCGTGCTTCAGGCGGAAATTCTTGAACTGAAAGCAAACGCGGAACGCCCTGGTGAGGGTGTGATCGTGGAAGCGAAGCTCGACAAGGGTCGGGGCCCAGTGGGCACGCTGCTTGTTCAGCGCGGCACGCTTGCGGTTGGCGATATCCTCGTCGCAGGTGCTGAATGGGGTAAAGTTCGCGCACTCATTAATGATCGCGGCGAAAGCGTTGAAAGCGCTGGACCTTCGCAGCCTGTAGAGGTGCTTGGTCTGAACGGCACGCCGGAAGCAGGTGACGTTTTTGTTGTCGTTGAAAACGAAGCCCGTGCCCGGGAAGTGGCCGACTATCGTCAGCGCATGCAACGCGATAAGCGCGTAGGTGGTTCTGGACGGACATCGCTTGATCAGATGCTGACGCAACTGAAAGAAGCAGATCGTCAGGAACTTCCGATTGTTGTGAAGTCTGACGTTCAGGGGTCTTCAGAAGCCATCGTGCAAGCGATGGAGAAACTTGGCACCGACGAAGTCTCTGCCAAAATCATCCATTCTGGCGTTGGCGGGATCACGGAAGCAGATGTCACCTTGGCGGATGCCTCAGGGGCACCGGTTATCGGCTTTAACGTTCGTGCAAATGCACAGGCCAGAAGCGCTGCGCGCGCCACCGGTATTGAGATCCGCTACTACTCGGTGATCTATGATCTGGTTGATGACGTGAAGGCGGCCATGTCTGGCCTCTTGTCGCCAGAGATACGTGAGACCTTTAACGGCAATGCCGAAATTCTCGAAGTGTTCAACATCTCGAAAGTGGGCCGTATTGCAGGGTGTAAAATTACGGAAGGCACCGTGAAGCGCGGATCGAAAGTGCGCCTTATTCGCGACGATGTTGTGATCCACGAAGGCACGCTCTCCACGCTGAAGCGCTTCAAGGACGAAGTGAAAGAAGTTGGTAGCGGCCAGGAATGTGGTATGAGCTTTGAAAACTATCAGGACATGCGTGTTGGTGATGTGATCGAGTGCTTCGATGTGGAATCGATTGCCCGGACCCTGGACTAAAATTCTAGGCTAACCAGTTTGGTTTGTTGAAATTGAGTGAGATCTATCTGGTTTAATTTGAAGATAGGTGCCTCAACACAAAAGCTGTCACCCCGGCCGCTAGAGCCGGGGTCCATGGGGCCGCTCCAATAAGCCGAAATGCTTGATGGGTCCCGCATCAAGTGCGGGATGACAGCGGAGTTTTTGGAGAAATACTGGGTGAAAACCGGGCGGTCTTCTCCCCTTTTGTGAAGTAGAGAGCCATGAGCCAACGTCGTAAGGGCACCATCAAAGCCCCATCAGGCAGAGCTCCAAGCCAGCGACAGCTACGCATTGGAGAATTATTGCGGGCAGCCCTGTCGGAGATCCTCACCCGTCGCGATGTGCTGGACCCTATTTTGAGAGAGGCCATCATCACCGTGTCGGAAGTACGGGCGAGCCCGGATCTGAAAAACGCGGTGGCATACGTTGTGCCTTTGGGCCACGACGATCCCACATCAGTCGTGGACGCTCTCAATCACGCGAAAAAATACTTTCGTGGAGAGGTTTCAAGGGCAGTAACCCTGAAGCACATGCCCGACCTCACCTTTGCAGAGGACACGACCTTCGATTATGCCGAAAGCGTTGACGCGATGCTTAGCTCGCCGAAAGTGGCTCAGGATTTGACCAAGGACCTGAAAGACTCAGAACCTGATCCGGACCGCGAGGGCTAAGGGCATGGGACGACGCAAGGGCGACCCAGTCTCCGGCTGGGTGATTGTCGACAAGCCCGTGGGCCCGACATCCACCCAAGTTGTGGGCGCGGTCCGTCGAGCCTTTAACGCTCAAAAAGCCGGTCATGCGGGCACACTTGACCCGCTCGCGGAAGGCATCTTGCCGATTGCCTTGGGCGAGGCGACCAAAACCATTCCCTTCGTCGTTGATAGTGAGAAAGTCTACCGCTTCACCGTGAAATGGGGCGCGGCGACGACCACCGACGATGCTGAAGGGGAGATTGTCCAGTCCAGCGACGAGAGACCTTCCAAAAACGCCATAGAGGCCGCCTTGGAAGGATTTCTAGGCGAGATTGAACAAGTGCCACCCCAATTTTCCGCCATCAAGGTGGACGGCGAGAGGGCCTATGACATTGCCCGCGACGGGGAGACGGTGGAGCTGAAATCACGGCCCGTGACGATCCATGAAGCTGAGCTTCTGGAGGTGCCCGATCCCGACCATGCCGCCTTCGAAATAGTCTGCTCAAAAGGCACCTATGTCCGGTCCCTGGCGCGTGATTTAGGCGAGCTTTTGGGTTGTTTTGGTCATGTAGTGGCCCTAAGACGCCTCTCAACCGGACCTTTTGGCGAAGAAGCGTCGATTTCGCTGGATAAACTCAAAGAGTTCGGCAATAGTGCCGCCGCTCGCCCGACCTTGTGGGCCCATCTTCATCCGCTTGAGACCGCGCTGGACGACATCCCGGCGGTGGCCGTGAGCGATCAGGATGCAGCCCGATTGAAGCAGGGACAGGCGATTTTGTTACGCGGCCGTGATGCACCGGTACTGGAGGGCGTAGCCCTCACCGTTGCAGGCGGCACGCCGGTTGCCCTGGCAGAGTATGACCGGGGCGAATTGAAGCCGGTCCGCGTTTTTAACCTGACCGATCAGGGTCTCACTCGGACGTCGCATGCGGCATCCGGCGAACGGCCCTGAAATGTCCCGGGAATTTCCCGGTCAATTTTAAGGAGTTGCCGATGTCGATCTCAGCCGATCGCAAGCAAGAACTGATAAAAGAATTCGCCCAAGGCGAGGGTGATACCGGCTCGCCGGAAGTACAGGTTGCTATCCTGACAGAACGGATCACCAATCTGACCGACCATTTCAAAACCCACGGCAAAGACAATCACTCCCGCCGCGGCCTTCTGAAAATGGTGAGCCAGCGCCGTCGTTTGCTCGACTATGTAAAGGGCAAAGAACAGGCACGTTACGAAGCGTTGATCAAACGCCTCGGTATCCGGCGATAAGGCGGAAGCTTTGGCTTCTCGACCCATGAAACAGCGTTCGCTCCAAATCGGGCCGAGCGCTTTTCGTGTTTCGCACCAATGTAATCAAGTTGAGTAAGAAAGAGACTCTGTCCGTTTGACGCGGGTTCATCCGAAACTGCCCTTGATGCTTCTGTCTCTTGAGTTTGGGCAAATAAAATTTCGGAACGACCCCGTCCACAATCCGGCCGCTGACGTGAAAGCGGCATAACCGACGCGCCACACATCCGGCCAAACAAACCGATCTGGATGTGATGATACGAGAACTGAAGGCGCAAATTAGGAAACTGAAATGTTTGATATTGTCCGAGAGGAAATTGAATGGGGCGGACGGCCCCTCATCATCGAAACGGGTAAGGTAGCCCGTCAGGCGGATGGCGCCGTGATGGTGACATATGGCGAGACAACAGTGCTCGCAACAGCGGTGGCTGAACGTCAGCCAAAGCCGGGACTGGACTTTTTCCCGCTGACCGTGAACTACCAGGAAAAGACATATGCTGCCGGTAAAATCCCCGGTGGCTTCTTTAAGCGCGAAGGTCGCCCAAGCGAAAAAGAAACGCTCGTCTGTCGTCTGATTGACCGGCCGATCCGCCCGCTTTTCCACAAGAGCTTCAAAAACGAAACGCAGATCATTGCAACCGTGATCTCCCACGACATGGAAAACGATCCAGACATCGTGGCCATGGTGGCAACCTCCGCAGCGCTCACCATTTCCGGCATCCCGTTCATGGGCCCGATTGGTGCGGCACGTGTTGGCTATATTGACGGCGAATATGTTCTGAACCCAATGATCGACGAGTTGCCTGAGAGTGATCTCGATCTCGTTGTTGCGGGCACGGAAGATGCGGTTTTGATGGTTGAATCAGAAGCGAAAGAGCTTCCAGAAGATGTCATGCTCGGCGCTGTGATGTTCGGTCATGAAGGCTTCCAGCCTGTGATTGATGCGATCATTCGCCTTGCAGAAAAGGCAGCAAAAGAGCCTCGCGCAATTGCCGAAGAAGACACAAGCGAACTTGACGGCAAGGTTGCCGCTCTCGTCGAAGCTGACCTCGAAGCGGCTTACTCCATTGCCGATAAGATGGAGCGTCAGGCCAAAGTGTCTGAAGCCCGCGACAAGGTGATGGCAGAACTGGCGAATGAAGAAGACGAAAACGCCTACCCTGCCAATAAGGTTGGCGGATCGTTCAAGGGTGTCGAAAAGAAGATCGTTCGTGGCTCCATTCTGAAAACATCCAAGCGTATTGATGGTCGCGATCTCGACACAGTGCGTCCGATTGTTTCAGAAGTGGGCATCCTGCCGCGCACGCACGGCTCCGCGCTCTTCACCCGTGGGGAGACACAGGGTCTTGTGGTTGCAACGCTGGGTACGGGTGATGATGAGCAGTTCATCGATGCACTGGAAGGCACCTACAAAGAAAACTTCCTGTTGCACTATAATTTTCCACCTTACTCGGTTGGGGAAACAGGTCGTGTGGGTTTCACAGGACGTCGTGAAGTTGGTCACGGGAAACTTGCATGGCGTGCCCTGCGGGCCGTTCTTCCGACTCGCGAAGACTTCCCTTACACGATCCGCCTCGTTTCTGAGATCACAGAATCAAACGGCTCGTCTTCCATGGCGACTGTCTGTGGTTCATCGCTTGCGATGATGGATGCTGGCGTTCCACTGGTGCGCCCGGTTGCGGGTATTGCCATGGGTCTCATCAAGGAAAAGGAGGGCGTTGCCGTTCTCTCTGACATCCTTGGCGACGAAGATCACCTCGGCGACATGGACTTTAAGGTCGCTGGCTCTGAAGAAGGCATTACGTCCCTTCAGATGGACATCAAGATCACCGGCATCACCAAAGACATCATGCAAACCGCGCTTGACCAGGCGAAGGGCGGTCGGTTGCATATTCTTGGTGAGATGGCGAAAGCGATCTCCGAAGGCCGTGAAGAGCTTGGCGAATATGCACCGCGCATTGAAACCATGACAGTGCCAACCGACAAAATCCGGGATGTGATTGGCGCAGGCGGTAAAGTCATCCGTCAGATCGTTGAAGAAACCGGTGCCAAGGTCGACATTAATGACGAAGGCATTGTCAAAGTGTCTTCCTCGGATGGCGCAAGTATCAAGGCAGCGATTGACTGGATCACCGGCATTACAGCTGAGCCGGAAGTGGGCGTCATCTACAAAGGCACGGTCGTGAAGACAGTGGACTTTGGGGCGTTCGTAAACTTCTTCGGACCAAAAGACGGTCTGGTTCACATTTCGCAGCTTGAGCCTCGCAAAGTGGCGCAGGTGACCGACGTTGTGAAGGAAGGCGACGAAGTGTTCGTGAAGCTCTTGGGCTTTGATGATCGCGGTAAGGTTCGCCTGTCGATGAAGGTCGTTAATCAGGAAACGGGCGAGGAAATTCCTCGCGAAGAAGGCGACAAAGCTGAGGGTGGTGAAAAGGCCGATGGCGACAAGCCACGCCGGCCACGCCGTCGCAAGCCTGCGGAAGAAAAATCCGAATAAGTCTTGGCGGCATGCCGCCAACGCGACAAGATAAAGGGCTCCCTTACGGGGGCCCTTTTTTGTTGGGGGGGGCACTTCCAGGCGAAGTGTGCGCGGTTCGCCGCTCGGGAAGTGCGTTGAGACAATTAGCTAGGCGTTTCTAGACAGTTTGGAAACGGTTCATGGAGAACAATGCCAACGACACAAAAGCCTGAGAAAGACTCGGGGTTTGAGAAGGATGTGGGGATGATATCCGGTTTTGTGGCCGCACTGGCCATCACAATGGCTCTGTCGACAGGCGTACTCGCCGAAACGCCTCAGGGAGCAGGTACGCAACCATCGACAACCGCTGCACCGGCTGCAGGCGCCACGGACGATGTTCAGGGTATTCCGCCTGAATATATGTGGACCAATGTCGTCACCGACTTTGACAGGGACAGGCTGTCCCGCCTTGATGAGGCCGTGGCACTGGGCACCGAGGAATCCTATGGCGCATCGGCGACCATTCGAGAGCGCGCCGCTTTTCACAAAGTGATGGATGCGGAGACAAAGCCTATCAATGATGCGGATCTGCTTGGCTGGTGGGCGTGCCGAACCATCAAAGTGGGTGGCAAATTCTCCGGCCTCGTCGTCTATAGCTGGTTTGACTGCAAGGTAAGTGTCCGAGACGGGTTCTTGTTTTTCGAAAAACGCTCCGGGTCGCAGCGGCTGTCGGGCCGTCTTTATCAGGATGGATCTGACCGGCGCGTGCTGCTAGCCGCCCCCACCTATAATGACGAGCCTCAGCGCGCCTATTCAGGGCCGGAAGGCGGTATCACCGACCCCCAGCGTCAGGATAAGCTAGGCGTTTTGAGCCAGCTTGTCGATGGACGGCTGAGAGTGGTGTTCCCCTGGTCGGTTCTGGAAAGCACCTATGACGTGCTCGAATTGAAGCGGCCAAACTAGTCGTCCCAAAGGTCGGCCGCATGGAGGGGACGTGGCGACATTCATCTTAGTTCATGGCGCGTGGCATGATGCCGGTTGTTGGCATCGTCTCGCGCGGGTGTTGCGCGGTGCCGACCATAAGGTCCTGACGCCGACACTGCCGGGACATGGGCCCGTACATGGGCCCGGCCATGAGAAAGACCAGCTCAGCCCATGGTCCATCAACATGGAAGCATACGCAGCAGCCGTTGCAGATGTAGCAGCTCAGGCAGATGAAAAGCCGATCTGTGTTGGCCATTCGATGGCGGGGTTTATCCTCGCCATGGCAGCAGAGCGGCACCCCGAGCTTTTTCAAAAACTCATCTTTCTGACAGCCTTGGTGCCTAATGGACGAGGTCGCCTGTTGCCCATGATCATTGCAGACCGATCTCTGCGGAAGAGGATACTCCACAGCGATTTCGATTTTTTAGGCGGGACAAATTCTGTGCGGCCTGAAACCGCGCCACAGTTTCTTTACACAGACTGCACGGCTGACATTCAGAAGGAAGCGACAGAGGCTCTCATTCCCCAGCCGGTACGGCCTCTTTTCTCAAAGGTGGGAATCACGCCGGAACGTTTTGGTGGCGTCCCCAAGGCCTTCATTGAATGCGCAGGCGACCAGGCGATCCCCATCGCTCTGCAGAGACAGATGCAGCTCTATTCGAATTTTGATCAAATAAGAACGCTGGACGCGGCGCACTCGCCCTTCCTCTCAATGCCTGAGAAGACAGCAGAGGTTCTGGAAGAGTTGGCGGCAGTGTAAGGCTTACTCAGCGGCTTTTTTTGAAGGCGTCGGCGCTTCTTCTGCTTGCATGTCTTCCCATTGCGGCATACCGACAATATTAAAGCCCGAATCCACGTGATGGACTTCGCCGGTCACTCGTTTGGAGAGATCTGACAGAAGGTAAAGGGCGGAGCCGCCGACATCGTCAAGCTCGACCGTCTCTTTGAGCGGCGAATGGGACTTGTTCCACTTAAACACATAGCGCGCGGAACCGATGGCGGAGCCAGCAAGGGTCCGCATGGGCCCGGCTGACAGAGCGTTCACACGAATGCCTTTGCGGCCAAGATCAACGGAGAGATAGCGCACACTGGCTTCCAGTGCCGCTTTTGCGACACCCATGACATTATAGTTCGGCATCACCCGCTCAGCGCCCGCATAGGTGAGTGTGATCATGGAGCCGCCGTTCGGCATCATTTCAGACGCACGGCGGGCAATATCGGTGAAGGAATAGCAGGAGATTTCCATGGTCTGCCGGAAATTGTCCCGGGTCGTATCCACATACTGGCCTTTAAGTTCGCTCTTGTCAGAATAGGCGACCGCATGGACGATGAAATCAATCGTGCCCCATTTCTCTTTAAGCGCATCAAACAGCGTATCAAGGCTCGCTTCATCCATCACGTCGCAGGGCAGCAGCAGGTCTGAGCCAAGAGACTCAGCCAGTGGCTTCACCCGGCGCCCAAAGGCTTCCCCCTGATAGGTGAAAGCGAGTTCGGCGCCATGGGCAGCCGCGGCTTTAGCGATACCCCAGGCAATGGAATGGTCGTTTGCGACGCCCATGATGAGGCCTTTTCGGCCTGCAAGCAGGTCGCCCGACTGAAATGCACTTCCGCGTGTCATCTCTGATGCCACTCCTCAAATGTTCTGTTACGGCCCCCACAAGAGAACAGGTGTGCCGAATTGAGACGTTCTGGTCACTCAACTACTAGGGGCAGCAAGCTCTGTGCCTCGTTAACGGGTTGGGCCTCAGATGGTTTCCCCACCAACGCCGGTTAGCCGTTATAACGCTGGAAAACCAGGGATCCGTTGGTTCCACCAAATCCAAAACTGTTGGACAGGACTGTGTTCAGCTCCACATTATCGATCCGTTCCCGGACAATATTTGCGTGAGCCACTTCCGGGTCGATTTCCTTAATGTTGGCAGATTCAGCAATAAAGCCGCTTTCCATCATCAAGAGAGAATAAATCGCTTCATGCACACCAGCCGCGCCCTGCGCGTGTCCGCTCAATGACTTAGTGGCACTGATGGGCGGCATGTCATCGCCAAACACTTCGGTGATCGCCGTGATTTCGGGAATGTCCCCTACAGGCGTCGAGGTTGCATGCGGGTTGATATAGTCGATTTTTTCGCCAACGCCTTCGAGCGCAAGCTTCATGGCACGAACGGCGCCTTCGCCGGAGGGCGCCACCATGTCGGCGCCATCGGATGTCGCGCCATAGCCCACCACTTCGGCGTAGATTTTCGCGCCGCGGGTTTTCGCATGTTCCAGTTCTTCAAGCACCAAGGTGCCACCGCCACCTGTGATGACAAAACCATCCCGGTTCACGTCATAGGCACGGCTCGCAACGGCAGGTGTGTCGTTATATTTAGACGACATCGCACCCATGGCATCGAAGAGGGAGGAGAGAGACCAATCCAGCTCTTCACCGCCGCCAGCAAACATCATGTCTTGTTTGCCCCATTGGATCTGCTCAACCGCGTTCCCGATACAGTGGGTCGATGTCGTGCAGGCGGAGCTGATGGAATAGCTCGGGCCTTTGATCTTGAAGAGGGTCGAAAGGTTTGCAGAAACCGTGCTCGACATGGCCTTTGGTACGCTCGTTGGGCCAATCCGCTTGGGGCCCTTTTCGCGGGTGATGTCAGCTGCAGCGACAATCGCTTTTGTCGATGGTCCACCGGAACCCAGAATGGCGCCCGTACGGTCATTGCTGACCTCGTTCGCTTCAAGTCCAGCGTCCCGGATCGCCTGATCCATGGCGATGTAAGTGTAGGCTGCACCATCACCCATAAACCGGCGCGTCTTGCGGTCGAGCACTTCTTCCAGATCTATCTTCAGAGATCCGTGCACCTGGCTGCGAAAGCCGAGCTCTGTGTATTTCTCAGCTTTGACAATGCCCGACTTGGCTTCGCGAAGACTGGAAACAACTTCCTGCACATTATTGCCAAGGCTGGAAACAATGCCCATTCCGGTAACGACAACACGCCTCATGGCTCTACTCCATGGCTGGGCGGGAAAACCCGCAATCAATTTCGGTTACCTCTTATGTAACCCGAAAGTGGCTTTTCTGAGAAATCGCAATCCGACTGAATTTGTTCAGCCAGATTTCCTATTCTGACGGACCTTCGACCACAACGCGCAGATCTTCGGCTTTGTAGATAGGCTCGCCGTCGGCTTTCAGAATGCCGTCTGCGGTCAGCATCACGATTTTTCGGTTGATGACCCGCTTCAAGTCGATCTCATATTCGATCTTCTTGACCTCAGGCGTCACCATGCCGGAAAAGCGTACCGATCCAACACCAATGGCGCGTCCCTTACCCTGGGCGCCCATCCAGCCAAGATAAAAGCCAACCAGCTGCCACATGCCATCAAGGCCAAGGCAGCCTGGCATAATGGGGTCGCCTTCAAAGTGACACGGGAAGAACCAGCGGTCCTCAGTGATGTCATATTCCGCCCGGATAAGGCCTTTATCGTTGGCGCCGCCTGTATCTGCAATTTGGGTAATGCGGTCCATCATCAGCATAGGCGGAAGTGGCAGCTGCGCATTCCCGGGGCCAAACAGGTCCCCATGCGCGCATGCCAACAGGTCTTCATATGAATAGCTCGACTTTTGCTCAGCCATGTCCGTTCAATCACCCCGCCCGTTTGTTTGCTGACATATTGAGTGTTTTCCGGCTCCTACCGGGTCAGCATCTGTTGAGCGCTTGGTAACATACGCGGCAAGCCCCGCAAACCCTTGATTTTTATGGCAAGAATGCCATTTTGCCGGACTCGGACGGTCAGGCGGCCTGTGGGCCACCCACTTGACAAGACGCCCGCAATTCCCACATGGTAGAGTATTGTTTGTAATCGTTACAAACTAGAAAGCGCGATCTGTTGGCAGGTATTCGCTATGGACGCACAAGACAGACAGGTTGGACATGACAGATCGTCCTTATAGTCAGACATTGGCCCGCGTTCGTGAGGCAGGACTTCGGCCCACCCGCCAGCGCCTCGCGCTTGGACGGCTGCTCTTTGACGAGGGCGATTGTCACGTGACCGCTGAACGGCTGCACGAGCAGGCGCAGGAAGTGGGCGTCTCTGTGTCTCTGGCCACCGTCTACAATACGCTGCACCAGTTCACTGAGGCGGGGCTTCTGCGTGAGGTTGTCGTCGACAGCTCACGGACCTATTTCGATACCAACATCTCTGATCATCACCATATCTTCCACGAAGATGAGGGCAGCCTGACCGATATTTCAGGCCAGATGATCGACGTGGCGGGCCTGCCGGACGTGCCGGAGGGGACCGAACTGTCCCGCGTTGATGTTGTTGTTCGGGTGCGCAACAGCTCCTGATTTTCAGCAGTTGTTGTTGCAACTCATTCTCTTT
This sequence comes from Parvibaculum sp., assembly GCA_002695905.1. Taxonomy (GTDB): domain Bacteria; phylum Pseudomonadota; class Alphaproteobacteria; order Parvibaculales; family Parvibaculaceae; genus Mf105b01. The sequence goes on along the minus strand of NZQM01000191.1, from coordinate 5,561 downwards.
AGAAGAATTATAAAGAGTTGACGAACCTGTTGGTGCGTCTTAGCTTCTGTGTGACTACGCCCCGGGAGGCGTGTGGAAAAGCGCAAAGGCGAGGAGAACGCAAATGTCGCTAGCAGGGTCTAAGACCGAAGGTAATCTCAAAGATGCGTTTGCAGGCGAAAGCCAGGCAAACCGCCGCTATCTCTACTTCGCCCAAAAGGCGGATGTAGAAGGCTACAATGATGTGGCAACCGTGTTCCGCTCAACGGCGGAAGGCGAAACCGGCCATGCGCACGGTCATCTGGAATTTCTGGAAGCCGTTGGTGACCCGGCAACGGGCGAGCCGATTGGCAGCACAGACCTGAACCTCAAAGCGGCGATTGCTGGCGAGACCCATGAATACACGGATATGTATCCGGGCATGGCGCGCACAGCACGCGAAGAAGGTTTTGACGAAATCGCAGACTGGTTCGAAACGCTTGCAAAAGCTGAAAAAAGCCACGCGGGTCGTTTCCAAAAAGCCCTCGACAATCTCGACGACTAAATGGGCCAGGGCAGGCTCAGAAAAAGCCTGCCCTGCTTCTTATGCCGCTCCTGAGACGTTTTTCAGGTGCGAACAGGCGCGCAGCGAATAGAGAAAGTCTGGCATGAGCAGAGAAGGCAGCTTGGATGCCCCAACGCGGCATCCGATAGATTGGCAGAACCCCGACTTTTACAATCGAGATCAACTGGACGAAGAGCTTCGTCGAGTGTTCGACATCTGCCATGGCTGCAGGCGCTGCTTCAATCTCTGCGATAGTTTTCCGCGCCTCTTTGATCTGATTGATGACAGCGACAGCGGTGAGCTGGACAGTGTGTCCAGCGATGATTTTGGTCCGGTGGTGGAGGCCTGCACACTCTGTGACATGTGCTTTATGACCAAATGTCCTTACGTGCCACCTCACGAATTCAATCTTGATTTCCCCCATCTGATGTTGCGCTACCGTGCGATTGAAACCAAGGCAGCGGGCGGTCCGCCATTTGTGCCAGGACAGCTCGCAAAGATGGACCGCAATGGAAGGCTCGCGGCACCCGTCGCCGGGATTGCAAACTGGGGGTCAAAACGCTCCAACAAATTAACGCGTCCGGCGATGGATAAAATCGCGGGCATTGATGCCCGTGCGGAGCTCCCGAAATTTGCCGGCAAGACCTTTATGATGCGCGCCAAGGCGGAAGATGCCGCGGGCACTCTGACTGTGAATGCGGACGCACCCGGCAAAGGCCGTAAAGCAGCGCTCTTTGCCACCTGTTTTGTAAATTACAACAATCCAACTGTCGGTGAGGCCGCGCGTAAATTGCTTGCGCATATCGGTGTCGACACGCAGTCCGCCTATCCTGGCTGTTGCGGCATGCCCCACTTTGAAAGCGGCAATATCGAGAAGGTGGCAGAACAAGCGCGCAAGGTTTCAACTGAGTTGAAGCCGCTGATCGATGAGGGCTATGACATTATCGCGCTCACCGCATCTTGCGGCCTGATGCTGAAGTTTGAGTGGCCGCTTATCCTGCCCGCGGACGAGAATGTAAAAGCCTTGTCAGAAGCGACCTTTGACGTGGATGAATATGTTGTCGACATCGCCAAAAAAGCTGGCTTGCCCGACGGCATGATCCCTGTTGAAGGTGGTGTGACAGCCCATCTTGCCTGCCATGCCCGGGCTCAGAATATGGGGCCGAAGTCCGCGGAGATGATGCGGCTCATTCCTGATACAAAAATTGATGTGGTCGAGCGTTGTTCTGGCCATGGTGGAACTTTTGGCGTGATGAAGGAAACCTTCGACGTTGCAATGAAAGTCGGCAAGACGGCCGCGCGCAATGTCGCCAAAGCCGAAAACAAATATGTGACATCCGACTGCCCGCTTGCCGCCAAGCATCTGGTGCATGAAATTGAAACGCTGAATGGCGATGCAGATCCCAAACCGCTTCCCCAAGCCCAACACCCGATTGAAATTATGGCCCGTGCTTACGGTCTGATTGACTGAGAGACATAGAATGAGTGCTGCCCGGAAATCCATCTCGCCCGACGATATTCTCGACATGCAAAACTATGAGAGTGAGCGGAACGATCGTCGCGCGCGCCTGCGCGATATCAAACGCGACCGACGCGTCGAGATTGGGCCCTGTGCGACGTTCTATTTCGAAAACTACGACACCATGCTGCACCAGATCCACGAGATGCTGCGCATTGAGGGTGGCGGTGACGAACAGTTGAAAGATGAACTGGAAGCTTACAATCCCCTGATCCCGCAAGGGAGGGACCTGGTGGCGACGCTCATGTTCGAGATTGACGACGAGGTCCGCCGCGACCGCATGTTGCGTCAGCTCTCCCATGTGGAAGAGACTTGCTACCTGCAGGTAGGCGATCAGAAGATCATGGCGCGGGCCGAAGATGATGTGGAACGTACAAAGGATGATGGCAAAACATCCTCCATTCACTTCCTGCATTTCGATCTGAGCGATGATCAGGCCGAGGCGTTCAAGAACGGAGACGTTGTCGTATCCGTTGGCATCGGACATGAGAACTACGCCCACGCGGCAGGTCTTAGTAAGTCTGTGCGGTCTGCACTAGGTGGTGACCTTGACTAAAGCATTTTTCAACAAAAGTTGCAGACTTTTGTGGTTAGAAAATGTGACAAACAAAAAGAGTTGGACAGCAGCTTGCAAGTCAATACAAGCGCGAAATGCTTTAGAGCGCAGGCCTACTCAAAGCGCTCGTCTGAATAGACACCCCAAAGGTCGCGTTTCGCGATCCAGCCGGTATAGCCACCCGCTTGCGCCTGACACCAGTCAGCGCCGCACGCCTCAAGGGCGACGACCACATTGGGCTCCGCCGCCGCAATTGTCTTGCCGGCGCCGCCGGGTCCATCAAACAGCTTAGCTGTTTCTTCGCCATTTGAGGGTTTGACGAGCCCGTGACGCCGCCCGTCCAGCAGTGTGTGATAGATCCAGCCAACGTCCCCATCCATGTCACGGACGCGGCGCCAATTTTCAAACTCCGCCAATATCTCAATCGGCAGGCCCTTGCGCTGATAAACCCAGCGAACTGGATGGGATCGGCTGGGTCCAACACGCACATTCACCTTATTGGCTTTGAGGCTCACAAATCGGGGCAGCGGCAGGCCTGTTTCGATTCCCACAGGCCCGTTTTCCGCACGGACAGGTATCTCCAGCTCGCCAAAACCCGTCAAGACCAGGGCGACCGCAAGACCGCTGGCCCAGAAGCTGCGTTTAAGGGACGAAAAAGGCAGCGCCGCGCGCACGGGAAATCCTCGCTCTTTAGCCACGGAATGAATCACGTTTACCCTTATGCAAGCGGGCGCTCACACGGTCAAGGAGAGGGTGGCGGGAACCGCAAGACTTTGCGACGGCAAGCGGGCTCTGCTAGACAGGGTGTCTCGTTTAAAAGGAAAGGCGTCTTCTGTTCATGGCTGCAACGCCCGAAAATCCCCTTGTCATTGTCACCCGCAAATTGCCGGATGCCATCGAAACGCGTTTGGGTGAACTCTTTGAGACCCGGCTCAATGAGCGTGATGAGCCTATGAGCCAATCGGCGCTGGCGCACGCAATGCGCGAGGCTGACGTTCTGGTGCCGACCGTCACCGACCGTATCGATGGGCGGCTTCTGGCGCAGGCGGGTGATAAGCTTCGGCTGATTGCCCAGTTTGGAACCGGTGTCGACAATATTGATGTGGAAAGCGCAATTGCCAGAGGCATAACCGTCACCAATACACCGAGCGTTTTGACAGAAGACACAGCCGATATGACCATGGCGCTGATCCTGTCTGTGCCACGGCGTCTGGTGGAAGGGGTCGACTACCTTCAGGAACGCGCGGCCACCTGGACGGGCTGGTCACCAACATGGATGTTGGGTCGGCGCATCTGGGGCAAGAAGCTGGGCATTCTTGGCATGGGGCGTATCGGGCAGGCAGTGGCGCGGCGCGCAAAGGCGTTCGGTCTCGAAATCCACTACCACAACCGACATACAGTCAACGCTGCAGTCGAAGAAGAGCTTGGCGCGACTTATTGGGAGAGCCTCGATCGCATGTTGGCGGAGGTCGACATTCTATCCATCAATTGTCCGCACACGCCTGCGACTTATCACCTTCTCAATTCCCGGCGTTTGAAGCTGATGAAGCCCGAAGCCTATATCGTGAATACCGCGCGCGGCGAAGTGATTGACGAGAACGCGCTCGTAGGTGCCTTGCAGAATGACGAGATTGCGGGGGCGGGGCTCGATGTGTTTGAGCAGGAACCCGCGGTGAACCCGTCTCTCATCAATCATCGCAAAGTCGTCCTCCTGCCGCATATGGGATCGGCGACAATTGAAGGCCGGTTGGAAATGGGCGAGAAGGTACTGATCAATATCCGCACCTGGGTCGACGGGCACAAGCCCCCTGATAGGGTCATCCCCGCAATTCTCTGACGAAAGCGTTTTCAGCAAAAGTTGCAGACTTTTATGGTTCGAAAACGCGACAAGATAAAGCGGGCTAACCCGCATGCGCTGTCAGGTCGGTGATCGTTGGATTGTCCCCAGTGAGCGGATTGGCTGGATCATGGCGCAACGTGATGGTGCGGACCCGCGCATCAAGTGCGTCATAGATCAGAAGCTTTCCGGCGAGACCGGTGCCAGTGCCAGTCAGCTCCTTGATCACTTCAAGCGCCTGCATGGACCCCATAACGCCTGTAAGGGCTCCAAGGACCCCTGCTTCTTCACAGGTCGGCACCAAGCCGTCAGCGGGCGCGGCGGGAACAAAATCGCGATAGGTGGGAAGGGGCACACCGTCCGCATCGGTCTCATATCCCTTAAAGGTACTGAGCTGTCCGTCAAAGCGACCCACCGCTGCTGACACGAGCGGCACCTGCGCAAAGTAGCAGGCATCATTGACCAAAAAGCGTGTCTGGAAATTATCGCACCCATCGGCCACAAGGTCATATTGACCAATCAGCGTCGCTGCATTGGTGGCGTTAAGACGCGCTTCATGGGTGATGACCGACACGTCTGGGTTGATGCGCGCAATAGCGTCCGCCGCACTTTCGACCTTGGCACGACCCACATCCTCCGTACCGTGAACCACCTGCCTCTGCAGGTTAGAGAGCGACACATGGTCATCGTCGACAATACCGATCGTACCGACACCTGCAGCGGCGAGGTACAGCAACAGCGGAGAGCCAAGCCCGCCTGCCCCCACAACAAGCACTTTCGATTGCATCAGCTTCTGTTGGCCCGGCCCGCCAATTTCCTTCAGCACAATGTGCCGCGCGTAGCGCTCCAGCTGATCGTCATTGAGGGCCATGTGTCTCTCCGGTGAACGGGCTTGTCTCTATCCGCCACGAACAGCAGAAAATGTCAATCGCGGAGCCACTACGCAGAGGATGCTGGTGCCAGAACAACCGCCTGGGTCGAACGGCCGATGCGACCATAGACATCATGGATTTCAGACTCGGTCACACCGCGTCCATCGGCAAACCAGTCAGAGCGGGTTTTAATGCCGACCCACGGGCCCACCGGCAGCCGGGAGAGGTGCATGGAAAGATCGGCATTGGGCCAG
>NZQM01000190.1 GCA_002695905.1 Parvibaculum sp. | reverse complement strand
GAGAACCTCCTGCGCTGTTGCCAGAGCAAAGGCCAGTTCCTGCACCGGCGTCGCCCCTGCTTCCTGCAAATGATAGGAGCAGACATTCGTCGGATTCCATTTCGGGACTTCCCGATAGGTGTAAGAGATGATGTCGGTGATAAGGCGCAGCGATGGCTCCGGTGGAAACACATAGGTGCCCCGGGACAGATATTCCTTGATGATATCGTTCTGAACCGTGCCTGTGAGCTTTGCCCGGTCCGCACCCTGCTCATCCGCCGCCGCGATATAGAGCGCCAGCAGCCAGGCCGCCGTCGCATTAATCGTCATGGACGTGTTCATCTGCTCCAGCGGAATAGACTGAAAGAGCTGACGCATATCACCCAGATGGCTGATCGGCACACCCACCTTGCCTACTTCGCCGCGCGCAAGCACATGGTCCGCATCATAGCCGGTCTGGGTCGGCAGATCGAAAGCCACAGAGAGCCCCGTCTGACCCTTGGAGAGATTGTCCCGATAAAGCGCATTGGACGCCGCAGCTGTGGAATGGCCTGCATAGGTCCGGAAAATCCAGGGCCGGTCTTTGTCGTGTTGAAACGGGTTTTGATCGCGCATGGGGCTCAGTCTCTCACATTTGGTGAGGCTCGATTAGCACACCCGTTGCTGCACCGCAAAAACGCCCAAAATCGGGCTTGAATACGCAACGTTCATGGAGTTTGATCCGCGCAACAGCCGGAGAGACACATGAGCAAACCAGCGGCATCACAGCCAGCCAACACCCTACCCATCAAAGACCTGTACGAAGTGGGAGAAATCCCGCCGCTCGGCCATGTTCCAAAGAACATGTATGCCTGGACCATCCGGGAGGAACGCTTTGGCCCGCCGGAACAGTCCATGCAGCTGGAAGTCGTGCCCACCTGGGAGCTGGACAGCCACGAAGTCCTGGTCCTCGTGATGGCGGCGGGCGTCAACTATAACGGCGTCTGGGCTGGCCTCGGCGACCCTGTGTCGGTCTTCCAGGTGCATGACGAGCCGTATCATATCGCAGGCTCCGACGCCTCAGGCATCGTTTATGCCGTGGGCTCCAAAGTGAAACGCTGGAAAGTGGGCGATGAAGTCATCATCCATTGCAACCAGGACGATCACGACGATGAAGAGTGCAATGGCGGCGACCCAATGTTCTCCCCCTCCCAGCGCATCTGGGGCTACGAGACGCCAGACGGGTCGTTTGCTCAGTTCGCGCGTGTGCAGGACCAGCAGCTAATGCCACGCCCCCAGCATCTCACCTGGGAAGAAAGCGCCTGCTACACGCTGACGCTGGCAACGGCCTATCGCATGCTCTTTGGCCATCGCCCTCATGTCTTGAAACCTGGGCAGAATGTGCTCGTTTGGGGCGCGTCCGGCGGTCTTGGCTCTTTCGCCGTTCAGCTCTGCGCCATTGCAGGCGCCAACGCCATTGGCGTCATCTCTGATGAAAGTAAACGCGACTTCGTCATGTCCATGGGCGCCAAAGGCGTCATCAACCGGCGCGACTTTGACTGCTGGGGACAATTGCCGACAGTGAACTCACCTGAGTTCAACAGCTTCATGAAAGAAGCTCGCAAATTCGGCAAAGCCATTTGGGACATAACCGGCAAAGGTGTCGACCCCGACATTGTGTTTGAACATCCAGGTGAAGCAACTTTCCCAGTCTCTGCCATGGTCGCCAAGCGCGGCGGCATGATTGTCTTCTGTGCAGGCACAACGGGCTTTAACATCACATTTGATGCGCGCTTTGTCTGGATGCGCCAAAAGCGTATTCAAGGCTCACACTTTGCAAATCTGAAGCAAGCCGCTGAAGCCAACCGCCTGGTTATCAACCGACGGATTGACCCGTGCATGTCAGAAGTCTTCTCTTGGACCGACATTCCAAAGGCGCACACCAAAATGTGGAAGAACGAACACCTGCCAGGCAATATGGCCGTGCTCGTCTCCGCCGCACGCCCGGGCTTGCGCACCTACGAAGAATCCATCGAATCTGGGAACGGCCAAAGCATTTCCAGCTGAAGTTGAAGCACCTCGGCGTCCGGAAATACGACAAAGAATAAAGGCTTGAGCGGATCAGCCAATCTAAAGGCAAACCGCTCTAACCCCGCTCGGGTCACTCCCAATCGTTTGTGAACACGATTTTGGGTGCCGGGTCATCCATGGCTTCAGCGGCGTCTGAAAACGGCACTTCTCGAGACGTGACTTTCTCGGGATGAAAATGGCCGCACTTAACCTCTTCGACAATTTGCGGAAGCAGGGCTCGGCTCTGCACCCGGGACGTATGGAAGGTGATACCCTTGGTGTACATGGACGTCATGGGGAACGGCACCGCATTGTCGAAGGGAACTGAATTGCTTGTGCAGGTTCCATTCGATCCAGTCGACCGGATAGCGAGCTTCAAGCCTTCCATATCCCCTGACGAGTCGACTGTAATATTGAAGGACCCAAGAGATTTCGTATCCTGCGCAGACGGGACATGTTGCACCTCCACGCCCATTTCTTTCGCCATCCGCAGTGCATCTCCTCCCCTACCGATCTCGGCATAGACGACCCGTGAGGCGCCATGTGCAATCGCAATCTGCAAAGCATAAAGACCGATGCCCCGCCCGCTGCCAATGACAAGCACGGATGCATTCTCATACCTTTCCATGTGAGGCGCCACCGTGCGCCAGGCGTCAGCGATATTGTCCGAGCCGCCCGCCAGGACTTCCGGCCGAACCTCTTCCGGCAAGGGCACCAACATGTGATCGGCGAAAGGCACGTGCATAAACTCAGACAACGCCCCACCAAACTCTTCGCCGCAAATGGGCTTCATCCCGTAGACGGCGCCGCGGGTGACCGACTTGCAGGCATTGGTCCATCCCTGGCGGCAATTGTCGCAGGTGCCACAGGAAATCTGGAACGGCACAATGACCTTGTCCCCCACTTTTACAGACGTGACCTGATCACCAACCTCGACAACCTCCCCGGCGGTCTCATGACCAAACGCGAACGGGCCTCCCTGCAAACCCGCTCCAATAATCGTGGAATAATCCAAGTCACACCGTGCGACCGCCAACGGACGAACGATAGCATCGGTCCCCGCGACAATCTTCGGCGTGGGCACATCCCACCATTCAAGTTTCCCGGGCTCGATAAAGGTTAACTGGCGCATGACGCCTCCGATTTTCTGATTTCGTTTTCAGAAAATTCTCATGGGGCTGAACCACCGACAAACGAACGCTTTGCACCCAGAATGAAAAGGTTTCATCCATAAACCTCTTGCCAGACTCATTTATGCAGAAGCGTTTGCGAAGAAAGGTGAATGTGGCTCAGCCATGCGCTCCTTACTTTGGCAGGAGAGAGAAGGAATCCCGCCATGCCTCGCCGATCAGAGCTACCCCCACTTACCAGCCTGCATGCCTTTCATCACGCTGCGAAAACATTGAGCTTTAAGCAGGCTGCAGAAGCCTTAAACCTCACCCCCTCCGCAGTGAGCCACAGGATAAAGGCGCTTGAACATGCATTAGGAACGCCGCTCTTTCGACGCCAGACCCGGGCGCTCGCTCTCACCGAGGCGGGCAGCGCCTATAAGATTACGGTCGACAGCGTTTTTGCTGATCTCGTAACGGCGACCGCGGAGCTAAAAGCAAAACCAGAGGTAACAGTTTTACGCCTATCCGTCTTGCCCCTCTTTGCAAGCGCCATACTCATTCCGCGCTTGCCAAAGTTTCGAAAGAAATATCCGCGTATTGACGTCAGCGTTTCCACAGAAAGCAGCGTTGTTGATTTCCGAACAGACGACATCGACATGGGTATCCGTAACATGAGGATCGCACCCACCGGACCGGGATCGGTAAAGCTGCTGGACACGAAGCCTGTGCTTCTCTGTGCAAAAGAAATCGCAGACAACATTAAGTCAATTGATGATCTCAAAAGACATACGCTTATACACTGCACGCCCCGTCCAAATGGGTGGCGGGACTGGCTTACACAACAAGGCTTCGCGAACCTGAAACCTGCAAATGACCTTTGGGTCGATACAATTCCAGGTGGCCTTGAGGCCGCTCTACTCGGTCAGGGCATTGCACTTTCCTTGTCTCCCCTGGCAGAGCACGCCCTTGCAGGCTCTCAGCTGGTTGAGCCCTTTCCAACTGACGGACGCGGGGGGACCGCCTACTATCTGGCTCATCGCCCAGAGGACGCTGCCTTGGAGAAAGTCCGTGTCTTCAAAGACTGGATTCTTGCCGAAATGAAAGACTTCTTGGCTAACACAGAGATACGCGACCCTCTCGCTGCTGCAGCGGAATAATCGCCAGCAATAGAGCCGATGCACAACAGAGGCTGGTACTTAAGTCACTTCATCCGCGGCAACCCGCGCAGCTCTTGCGCCTTCCGCAATTGCGCCATCAAGGGTCGCTGGCTTTGAAATACTTGTCGCCTCTCCGGCAAAAAACAAGCGATCAGCAACCGGCCTTTTCAGCCTCTCTCTCGCCCGTGCACGGCCCGGACGTGCCGCAGTATAAGCGCCGCCGGCGAGCGGATTAGCTTCCCAAGGAAAGGCCTTGGCCTTCGTCAAACTGGTCAAGCCGTCAGCACCCAACATGTCTTGAAGCGCGGCGCGCGCAAACTCAACCATTGCACCTTCGCCTTGTCGAGTGAGCTTTGCCCCAAAATCACCCGCGACATCAAAATAGGTGAGCCCGGAGCCACCGGCATTCACCAACAAGCCAGCCGTCCCACCATTCCCGGCATAGCAAAGCATTGTGTCCTCTTCGACATCAAACGGGTTGCCGCTCATTTGAAGGATAATGTGATTATAGGACCCAAGGGGCAGATCACCGATGGCTCTGGAGGTTTCCTGCGGCAGATCATGCCCAAACTTAATCGCCCCGCGCGCGAGCACGGACGTCGGCACCGTGACGATAACAGCATCCGCCTCAATGGTCCCCGAAGACGTCTGAACCTTCACGCCACGGCTTGACCAGTCAACACGGGTCGCTGCGGTATTGAATTGAACCGGCACTTCTGCGCCCCACGCTGCCGCAAGAGACCCAAGGGCTCCATCGTGGAACATATCGGTGCCTTCTTCCTGGCGATCCCAATCAATCGTCGACAGAGACCCAACTGAGGCGGCGTGCTCATAGGCACCCACAAGGAAGGCCGCGAGCGGACTTGTGTCGCTGTCCATCACAGAGCGCAGCGAGACGTCGCGATCCCGGTCTACTGCCCTGTTGATCGCAGATTCTGCATCGTCGACTTCGTCCCAGATCTCTTCTTCGGCATCGCCTTCCAGCCACCTGCCGTCGGCAAACAGCCCCTCGACCTCGCCGGCTTCATAAACGTCAATGCCAGATCGTCGGGCAAAGGGAACGAGCGGGTTTGTCTCCCCATTGTGCAGCCAGTGAGCCCCCACATCACACGGAGTTCCGAACGTCGAGCTCTCGGTATAGATACGCCCTCCAATCCTGTCCGCCGCCTCTATCACCACGTGCTCAACGCCTTCAGCGCTCAATGTCTTGGAGGCAGATAGACCAGCAACGCCGGCGCCGATGACCACCACCTTTGGATTCCCAGTAGCGCGGGCAAGCCGGACCGGTCCGAGTGCCGCAAGACCGCCCAATCCCGCAACAAACGAACGGCGCTGTAATCGGAAGCGACGGCGCGAGGTGAGATGTGTCATGAAGCCTCCAAAAAGCTTAAGGACTACCAGGGTTCTCTCAAAGTCTGACAGATATGCGGCGGATTGACATGCCTCACATTCGCGACGACTTGCTTTTTTTCGCCGAGTCGTAATTCAATGCCTAAAGCGCTAAACTCAGCGCCCAACAACCCGTTTCTACCTTTCCGACATTTGGTGATTTTAATGAGCCTTGCAGATGCAACCCGCGCACCCCTCCTCATCGACAATTTGACCAACCTGACCGCTGAGGGTGTAGGCGCGGCCGATGCATTGCTGGCCCGAGCGGCGGCAGCCGTGCGAGAGCAAGTCAGCGAAGACGGCAAGGTAAAACCTGCACTTCTCGAACAGGATCAGTTTGCGGGCCACGGTCTCGCCTGGCTCGCGACCTATGTGGAAGCTCTCCGGCAACTCCACGCCTACGCCGAACGCATGTCCCAGGAGGGTCGGCTTGGCGAGCTGGAGGCCTTGCTCGTCCAGGCAGCCTTTGGCGAATATCTTTGGCAGATGTACGGGGGCATCCCCATGAGTCAGGGAGAAATCCTCCGCCCACAAGACTTAGGGCTCTCGCAGGACGACCAGCGCATGCTGATGATTCCTGCCGTCCAAACATTGTGTGAGTTGGGAAACACCGCAGCAGTACGCGCACGTATTGCTGAACTCATCACTGAAAGCACCGGCGCAGCAACCTATGGCGACAGCGGCTTGGATGAAACACTCACCGCCGTGCGCGATCAGATGCGCCGTTTCGCAGAAGAACAGGTCACCCCACACGCCCATGAGTGGCACCTGAAGAATGAATATATCCCCTTGGACGTCCTTTCCCAGATGGCAGAACTCGGTGTCTTCGGCCTCACCATCCCTGAAGAGTTTGGGGGGCTGGGTCTTGGCAAGGAAAGCATGTGTGTTGTTTCCGAAGAGCTCTCACGGGGCTATATCGGCGTTGGCTCGCTTGGCACACGTTCCGAAATTGCAGCAGAGCTTATTCTGGGCGGCGGCACAGACGAACAGAAAGACAATTGGTTGCCGAAAATCGCCAGCGGCGAAATCTTGCCGACGGCGGTCTTTACCGAGCCCAATACCGGGTCGGACCTTGCAAGCCTGCGCACAAGAGGCCGACTTGAGGATGATGTCTACAAGATCACTGGCAACAAAACATGGATCACCCATGCAGCCCGCGCCGATGTAATGACCCTGCTGTGCCGTACCAATGATGAGCCTGGTTACAAGGGCCTTTCCATGTTGCTCGCTGAAAAACCCCGCGGAGACGACAATGAGCCTTTCCCTGCCGAAGGCATGAGCGGCGGCGAGATTGAAGTGCTCGGCTATCGCGGCATGAAGGAATATGAGATCGGCTTCGACAATTTTGAGGTGAAGGCTGAAAACCTCTTGGGCGGCGCAGAAGGCCAGGGGTTCAAACAACTCATGCAGACGTTTGAATCCGCCCGCATCCAAACTGCGGCCCGCGCCGTCGGCGTCGCACAATGCGCGATGGATTTGGGGCTGCGCTACGCGCAGGAGCGCATCCAGTTCGGCAAGCCGATCATGAGCTTCCCGCGCGTGTCCGGAAAAATCGCATCCATGGCAATCGAACTTATGATTGCCCGGCAGCTCACCTATTTTGCGGCCAGAGAAAAAGACGAGGGCCGTCGCTGCGATCTGGAAGCAGGCATGGCAAAACTTCTGGCAGCACGGGTTGCCTGGGCAGCGGCAGACAATGCATTACAGATCCATGGAGGCAATGGGTTTGCCCTGGAATATCCTGTGAGCCGAGTTATGAATGATGCCCGCATCCTCAATATCTTCGAAGGGGCGGCGGAAATTCAGGCGCAGGTCATTGCGCGCAGAGTGCTGGATACCGCCAACTAATCCCAGTTCCCCGATCATTTTTAGAACCGGCTGCAATTGTGGCCGGTTTTTCATTGGAGGAACGCCATGCATCCCTCATTCTGCGCTCCAGAATAGGTAGGGGGAACGCATATGAAGAAGATCGTCCTCGGGACCATCGGGGTTCTGTTCGTGATCTGGGCGGTGCTGTTTATGGGGCTCTTGCCAGCTCAACTAGTGCAAGCACAAAGCTCTCCCTTCACGGCAGGCCCCGCAGACGTCGGCCTCGACTATGACGAGGTATCGATACCCGTACCATCGGACAACCTGTCTCTCAGCGCCTGGTGGATGCCTGCTGAGAATGCCCACTCTGTCGTCCTTTATGTTCATGGCGCAAACGGGAACAAAGAAGAATTCCACACCGGCGGCCTTATCTATTATGCAGAGCTTGTGAGACGCGGCCATCATGTGATGGCGATTGATCTGCGCAACCACGGCGCCTCGGATCGAACTGAAGAGGGACGCCTGACCTTCGGCGCTGAGGAATATCGTGATGTCCTGGCAGCATTGGACATGATCGCAGAGCTTGCGCCCGACCTGCCGATCATCGGGTCCGGCGTCTCTATGGGTGGTGCGACACTCATCGAAGCGGCTGCGCGGGACAACCGCATGAAAGCGCTTGTCCTGATTGATCCGCTGCTTGACCCTGAGAGCGCAACGCTTGGCGGCATGCACGCGATCCTCGGGCTCCCCAAACCTCTGCTTTGGCCGACGCTTTGGAGTGCCACTAATCTCTTTGGTTTGGGGGGCGACGGCCCACGTCCCTTGGAGACAGGCAAAGAGCTTTCTTTGCCCATTCTCATAATTCAGGATCCAGGCGACCCGGTGACGCAAATGCGCTACTCAGAAGAACTCGCCGCCGGTAACGCAAACATCGCTTATCATCTGCTCCCCTCACCACCTGCAGACCATCCCGCCCTCACGGATGCGGGCGGATGGGGAAGCCATGGCAAAGCAGTCCTTCTGGACAAGCAGGAAGTGATGAAACAGATAGACCAATTCCTCGCGTCCCTCTGACGCAGGTTTCATTGGTGGTTGTGAGCAAGAAGAAGGGTTAGAAAAACCGAATGATCGAATTATTCTTCAATTTCCTCATCCCAATCTCGCTGGTTGCCGTCGTGCTGGTTCTCCTGGCAGGGCTCTGGAACATGATGCGTGGCGGCTCTGCTGGTCGTTCACAAACACTCATGCGCTGGCGGATCGGCCTTCAGTTTGTTGCGATTGTGGTTGTGATGACCGCCTTCTACATTACGTCCAACTGACCATGAGCCGTTTCTTCGGTGACATACGCCAGAACGGCTACGTTGTTCCAGACATCGAAGCCGCAATGGACTATTGGGCGACGGTTATGGGTGTCGGTCCGTGGCTTTACTTGAAACACGCGCCAATCAAGGAATTTCAGTACGACGGCGCCCCGTCAGAAATTGACGTTTCAATTGCTTTGGCGAATGCGGGCCCTCTTCAAATTGAATTAATCCAACAACGCAACGATGCGCCGTCTATGTATCGCGATTTTGTGAAAGCCGGTCACACTGGATTGCAGCACGTCGCCTATTGGACGGAGACTTTCGATCAGGACCTTGCTGCATCAGAGGCGCGCGGCCTCACAGTAGGCCAGTCAGGCTATTCAGGAAGTCCCGATGGCAGGTTTATATACTTCACTGCAGAGAATCACCCAGGCACAGTGATCGAATTGTCGGAGATCAGTGGTGCAAAAGGGCAACTTTTCCGCAAAATTCGTGAACGATGTGCGGCATGGGACGGGAAAGAAGCGATCCAACGCCTTTAATTTACGCATTGAGATTCATTCGCCAATATTATCCTTGGACGAAGAAAAACCAAGAGCGTGAGCATCAAGCTAGGCTTGCACGCATCCACCGGGGTTCTAATGAAAAAAACAACGACACTTATGAGCGGTCTTTTGGCAGCAGCTCTTATCGCGAGCGTCGCCTCCACCGCCCAGGCCAACGACAGCATTATCGATGAAGTGCGCGTCGGGCTGCTCAATCACGAAATCTCACTGCTGCGGAGTGCCACCCAGGAAGATGGTGTGGACGTCAATGCTGAAGTGCTTTTCAACGAGATCGTATGGTTGGACTGGGCTGGATCGCCTCGCCCTCATGTCGGCGCAACCATTGCCACGCGTGATGATGCAACAAGCTTCATCTATACTGGCCTTACCTGGGACTACAATTTCTGGGGCCCGCTGTTTGTAGAAGGCAGCTTCGGCTTTGCGCTGCATGATGGTCAAACAGGAATTTCTAAAGTGCGCAACGAATTGGGATGCACCTGGAACTTCCACGAGTCAGCCTCTCTTGGATATGACGTAACCGAAGCGCACCGCGTTATGCTCACCTTTGAGCACATTTCCAACGCCAGCCTCTGTTCCGAAAACGAAGGTCTCAGCAATCTAGGCGTTCGCTACGGCTATAAGTTCTAGTCTGACTGACGTCAGAATGTGAGGAACGGGACTTCGGTCTCGTTTTCTTTTGGTCTCTCATATGATGATAATCATATGAAACTTGACTCTGCCCTAGACCACAGGCAGCTTTGGCTGCATGGGAAAACGATCAGAAGAAAAACAGGAGACCAGGCAGCGCATTATCGTGGCTGCCTCCAGATTGGTGCGGCAGGAAGGCATTGTCGGTCTGAAAGTCGCCGACGTCATGGCGGCTGCTGGCCTTACCCATGGCGCCTTCTACGCTCATTTCGCAGACAAAAACCAGCTGATCGAAGCTGCTTTTCAGGAAGCCTTTGATCACAGGGAGAACTGGATTGGATCCGCGCGAAAACGCCCACCTGAGGAACGCCTCTCTCACCTGCTGAACACCTATCTGACACCCAAACACCGCGATGCGCCCGAGCAGGGATGTGCTTTTGCGGCGCTGGCGCGTGAGTTCGCACAGGCAGGCGGTGAATTTCCGAGAACCTTTGAAAGGGAGCTCGGCGTTTCTGTTGACCGGCTGATCGAATTGCTGGAAGGCGAAACAGAGGGTAGCGCCCGCCAAACAGCACTAGGAGTCCTCTCGCTTTGCGTCGGAGGCATGGTGCTCGCCCGCGCAGTTGATAGTCCAAAGCTCTCAAACGACCTTCTGAAGTCCGCGCGCACCTTCGGCCAAGGAACGCAGATCAAGAAAGACAAAAACCAATGACCTTTCCAAATTTCGAAGACATTGCAGTCACGAGCGCCGATGGCGTTGCCACCATTTCCCTCAACAGACCAGAGGCGGCGAACGGAATGACGCTGCCCATGATGCAGGACCTGATGCTGGCCGCCTCCCCGGACGGGATGGAAAGCATCAACGCCCTCCTCGAAAAACGCGCGCCAAATTTCACCGGCGCCTAACCTCCCAACAAGAACAGGATCAATCAAATGAGCGCTGATATCTCTGTCGAAGAACACCCTAAGAAATCCGTGACCGTTAAAGGCAAGAAAATGACTTATGTGGAGATGGGCGAAGGTGATCCCATTGTCTTTCTCCACGGCAATCCGACGTCTTCATATCTCTGGCGGAACATCATGCCACATCTAAAAGATCAGGGCAGATGCATCGCGCCTGACCTCATCGGCATGGGCGACAGTGAGAAGCTGGATAATCCCGGACCCGATAGCTACCGCTTTGTTGAACACAGGAACTATTTGGACGGCATCCTTGAGGCGCTTGGTGTCACAGAGAATGTCACTCTCATCATTCACGATTGGGGCTCTGCCCTTGGCTTTGATTGGGCCAACCGCCATCGCTCAGCAGTCAAAGGCATCGCCTATATGGAGGGCATTGTTCGGCCGATTGAATGGTCCGAATGGAGCAAAGAAGCGACAGCTGTCTTCCAGGGGTTTCGCTCTCCAGCGGGCGAAGAAATGGTGCTCGAAAAAAACATCTTCGTCGATACTGTTTTGCCAGGCTCGGTATTGCGCGGCCTGACAGAGCCTGAGATGGACGTCTATCGCCGTCCCTTCACCAATACAGGCGAGGACCGCAGACCGACCCTGACCTGGCCACGACAAATCCCGCTTGGTGGCGAACCAGAAGATGTTGTTGCCATCGTGCAAGACTATGCAGACTGGATGGCGGAGAGCGACCTACCAAAGCTTTTCATCAATGCAGAGCCCGGCGCGATCCTGATCGGCGCACAGCGGGAATTTTGCCGCAGTTGGAAAAACCAGCAGGAAGTCACCGTTAAAGGGTCCCACTTTATTCAGGAAGACAGCCCTCATGAGATTGGGGAAGCGATTGCTGATTGGCGGAAAACACTCGCCTAAAGTCGGCAATATGGCTTCTTCTATCACCGGTGAGAGAACCCTGTCGTCACCGTCTAGTTAGAGCGACTCAAGAAACTTCAATTCGAAAAACTCCCTCGTGACCACTCGCATTAGAGCGAAAGCGATGATATTTACGGTATATGGAACATCCCAAACTCACAGTCCGACTTCTGCTTAGCCTTGCGCGCCATTCTTTTCTGGGCCGCGGCGGATTCCGCAGAAAAATTCTTGGTTACATTGAAAGACACACACACGCACCGTTTCAGATGGACATCCGGGGCGCGCCATTTCTCATCCACTTTGACAATGAGACCGAACGTAAGTCCATCTTCAACAATTACAACATCCGCGAAGTGGAATTTTTGAAGCAGGCCTGCTCGGCACCCGACAGTGTCTTTGTCGACATTGGCGCGAACAGTGGGTACTTCACCCAAATACTCTCGCTCTCCATGCCCGCCGATGGGACAGTATTGGCGCTGGAACCCAACCCTCAAATGGTGGAACGGTTACGCGGAAACCTCGATCTCGTGCCCAACGCGAAACGGAAAGAAACAGCAGACATCACAATCGTTGAATCTGCGGTTGGTACGAAAAACGGGGAAGCTCAATTGACGCTTCCCTCGGGCCCTAACAGTTTTGGCCGCGCCTATATCGATAACACGAAAGACGGCGTCACCGTCAAAATCTCAACTCTGATGGATATTCTTACTGGTGCAGGCGTATCTCACATCTCGGCGCTAAAAATCGACATTGAAGGACACGAAGATAAAGCCCTGAAACCCCTCCTGGACGCAGCACCCCGTGACTTGCTGCCCCGGGCCATTGTTATTGAACACACCTCAAACGATGAATGGGGGGACGACATTCTCCAACTCCTCGCAAAGGCAGGATATGTGGAGACAGGCCGCACACGTGGGAACGCACTGCTCTCACTTGCCAGTTAGAGTGTAGGCAACATTCCCCTTGATTAAAATGAGGCCTGCAACCATCCTGTTTTCTACATCAGAAACGGGAGTGTTAGATGTCAGACGAAACCACGAACGCAAAAACTAAATATGATGGCGTCGCCAAAACGCTCCATTGGATTGTAGCTCTGCTCATGATTGTCATGCTGACAGCTGGCTGGACCCTAGGCGATCTGCCACTCGATGAAAAAGTGCAAACCCTGGTGATCCATTCAAGCCTAGGGCTTTCGGTCTTCATCCTGATTTTCATTCGACTCTATTGGCGCCGCAAGAATCCGCCACCCGCGCTCCCCGAGCACATGCCAGCATGGAAGATCACCGCGTCAAAATTCAGCCACCACGCCCTCTATTTCTTCGTGGTCCTGCAGACACTATTGGGCCTGGGCCAATCCATGTACGCAGACTTTGACGTGCGCCCCTTTGGTGCCTTCAGCGTGAACATGGGCGCGAATGAAAGCCTCCACAGCGTCTTCCATGAATTGCATGAGATCAATGCCATGCTCCTCATCGCTTTGATTCTGCTACATCTGGGGGCCGCGCTCAACCACCATTTTGTGCAGAAAGACACGGTCCTCAAACGCATGCTTCCCTATGGCAAGGCCTGACTGATTACGCTAGAACAGCCATATGGTTGTTCTGAACAAAATCTATACCCGCACAGGCGATAAGGGTACGACCGCCCTGGGCACCGGTGACCGTGTCGCAAAGCATAACGTCCGCGTCGAAACCTATGGCACCACTGATGAAGTAAATTCGGTACTTGGCGTGGCGCGGCTGCATGCCGGTAACACGCCGGAGATCGACATCGCGCTCAGCCGCATTCAAAATGATCTCTTCGATCTTGGTGCAGACCTGTGCTTCCCAGAAAGCGATGAGCCCCTCGACTATGAGCCGCT
>NZQM01000189.1 GCA_002695905.1 Parvibaculum sp. | reverse complement strand
CATCTCGAGCCCGTAACCACACAAACATACAACGCACTCACTAACTACCCACACGCCACACGAACCATCTCACTCACAAACCGCACAAACCACGTACCAACTTGCTCCGTAACCGCACAATATTACAACGCTTTTGCTACGTAACATCATCGCAACAACAAAGCCCAACTTGAGGTTGGCAACCGCGAGGTCACAACAAAACAACTACAAACCCTCCTCTGGTCGATCCGCCCCGCGCCGCGGGTGCCGGGGCGGCTCGCCCCGAGGAGGATTTATCTCAATGAAAACCAAACTCGATAAAGCAACTCTCAAGCGTATGGGTTGGCGACCAAGAAACCGTATCTGGCACACCTTCAAGACCATCTACGAAATTACCCAGTGGATCGAAATGCTGGAGTCCTACCTCAGAGACTTCATCAGCAACAACGACGAACGACGCTTCGAATGCGCACAGGAACTCATGGACATCCGAGCCGACTGGAAAGCCATGCACTTCCACGAACTACCATGCTGCCTTCCCGACAAACCCTGCATGGGCTGTAGCAACCACGACACCTTCGAGTACGGAGACTATTGATGATCAACAAACTCCACGACGCACTGCTCATCACAACCGTGTGCATCACCCTTCTCCTGTCAGGCTACGTCATCATCGTCTGCCTTATGAACATCCTCTCACACTTCGCACGCTGCTAGGAGACAACATGGACGTAACACTCGCACTCTGGAACACGCCTCACCCAGCATGGTCCCACCCCTTCCTGCGCATCGGCCCTCGAAGGTCACAAGCAGGATGGTACGTCGGCCAAACATGCCCCGACACAGGCGAACCACTCAACCGTCTCTCCGAAGAGTACTACCCAGGCAAAGACGACTGCCTCTGCGCAATCCTCCACAACACTTGGACCCGCAGGATGAACCCATGAAACGCACCAGCACCTACAAAGACGGCCACGCACCCATCAACCTCACCCGCGCACTGTGCATCATCACGCTGCTCATCGACGGCGCACGCACCCTCATCCGCGTCACCAACCGCCTGCACAATCTAGCCGTCCAACAAAAAGCCCACATCCGCGAGCTTCACGAACTTCTCGACGAAGTACAAATGGCCGAGCACAGCGACAAAATCACAGCCTTCCACAACGTCACCCTCTACCTTCCAAACCCTAGCGAAAAGCACAACGCAAACAGGATCGCCAATGACTTCACCACCGAAATCGACCTCATCACACACATCCTCCACGACAACACCGGATACAAGTGGATCAACGACACCGAGTGAATATCCCCCCTACCGCATCGCCATCAACCACCAAGACAACGTGCCGCCCAAGTGGCATCACAAAGACGGATGGCCACGCAAAGTAATCCGCTGTCGCATCACCGCAGAGTCCCTCATCCGCTCCATCCTCGACATGCGCGACCAAGACCCAGAAAGACGCCGCGAACGGATGCTCGCACTCTCCACATACGCGCCCAACCTCACCCTACAAACCGTCATGGCAGTGCTCGACGACCGATACCTCTACGTCAGCGGATGGGGCCCTGAGCCTGACGGGATGATCATCACCGTACCACCCGACACAGAAACCATCATCGTTCCCACCTCATTCCACGTCGTAGCCAGGAGGCTCTAATGTCCTACTCAAGAATCCCACCAGAAGTACGCGAACGACTCAAGCCACAGGCAGAAAAGCTGCTCGACAAGCTTACCGACCTGGGCATCCGCGTCCGCACCCACGACGGCATGCACTACACCTGGCACCTCATCGCAGAACAACTCCACTACGCCCTCTGCTACCTCGACAACAGCAGACTAGAAGAATGGGACGAGCACTTCCCCGACCTCATCAAGTTCGCAAACCTCTACGCCAAAGACAACCACCTGCGCCACATCGAATACCGCAAAGGAGAATGAGCCCATGCCAGCACCCGGCCTCAACAGCGACACCGCCAAACACATCCGCCTGCAACTCG
Source organism: Parvibaculum sp. (assembly GCA_002695905.1). Lineage (GTDB taxonomy): Bacteria > Pseudomonadota > Alphaproteobacteria > Parvibaculales > Parvibaculaceae > Mf105b01. Next base: position 8,181 of record NZQM01000189.1, on the reverse strand, counting down.
AAAGCGCCATGCTCAACGTCGATATCGCGCACAACGTCATCGACACATGCGCCATATCCAGCAACTCCGTCACACACGAACAATGCCAAACCCTACTGCTTCAACTTCAAGCAATAAAAAACCTACTAATGTCCGTCGACACCTCTTTCGGACACCACCTGTTCAGCCAATTCCTAGCCAATGAAGCCGCATACATCGAGGAGAACCGATGAAAACCATGTGCATGTGGGTACGCAGCGGATGCCGCAAACCCAAGTTCGAGCAACTCGCCAGCACACCAGGCGCAGCAGGCTACATCATCAACACCGCTCAAGCAGCCAAGGCAAAGCGAGGCAAGCTCTACATCGTAGACGCCAAAACTGCAGACCACGCCCGCACCATCATCAACATCTACACCATCTCCAAACAGGAAAGACGCAAACCCGTATCGCTGCACGCACTGCCTGTAGTCCTCTCGCTATGCGACGACCGCATCGTAGCCATCGGAGCGACTGCACTCCACGCAATCCACGGCGCATCCCGCGCAGCCAGACTATGGGACCAACGAATCGCCAAGTACGGCGCAGTCCCTGACGCAATGGACAACCCTCTTCACCACGACAACCTCAATCCCCCCAGCATGGCCGACTCATTCGGCGAAGGACTCTTCCTGTGATCACAATCGACAACCCCCAAGACCCAGCAATCCAAGCCATCTTCCTCAAAGGCAACCTTCGCATGCTCTCGCGTGGCTTCAAGCACAGCCGCATGTCAGGCAAACAAGCACTAGCACTCGCCACCGAACTCACCGCTATCCCCTACAAACGCGGCCAATACGCAGAGGCCATCTCTGACCTCCAAACCATCATCAACGAGGGCAAGCCATGACCGACGACCACGCCGCACAAATGAACGCGGAACTCACCAACCTCGTCACCCTCACAACCCACATCGTAGGCATGTCCTACGTCACCACCAAAAACGCCAAGCTCTTCTGGTTTCGCAACATCCTTAACTGCCGCCTACACGACATGGAACCCGGCTTCACCTACATGGACCTTCTGACCCAGCTACCACTCGCAACCCACGCGAAAGACCTCAGCGACGACGACTTCCTAGCAAACACCCTAATGCAAACCACCGAACGACTAGCCTACAAAATCGGCATCGAAAACCCCTACTACACAGAAGAGGATTAGCACTATGCGCAATCTCATACTCAAGCTCATCAACTGGGCGCTCGGCTACGACCTCAGCCTCAAAATCTCCGTCATTGAAAGCCTCGACACAGAATCAATCGCGCGTGACGTCTTAGACGAGCACTCCATCGACTTCGAAATGCTCAACAACTACGACTGGGATGACTTCAGTCAACGCCTCGACAACGTGCAACACCTTACAGACTTCAGCGAAGACGACTTCCGTCAACAACTCGAAGAATCGCTTGGCGTCGCACCAACATCCATCAGCAACCAAACGCTCGCCGACCAAATCAAAGACCTCGAACACGACCTCGGCCTGACAAACCAATCCATCGAACAAACCGACGAATGGTTCCAGTCCTTCCTCAAAGCAACCCACGAACACTTCATGCAGCAAGCAGGTAGCAAAGACTAATGACCGAACACGACCTACTGCTCAACAACATCATCGCATGCGGCTGGCAAGTCACACGCTACAACCCGCCCGACAAACCACTCGAAGGCTACCTCAAAGCCTACCGCCAAACAGGTCGCCGCGTCACACGTGTCACCTGGATAATCAAACGCAGAAACCACCGACTCGAATGCGCCCACCCCAACTTCACCCTCCACAGGAGATAGCCATGGAAGACGAAACCCACACCCCGCCAGAGCCCCGGTTCTTCAGCCCAAGCCAGTACAAATCCATCTTCACCCGACACCGCGACCGCATTCAACAGTACCTCACACTCGCCGACCAACTCATCAAGTACACCGACGAGCAAACAGATAGCGGAGGGCGCAGCCAACTCATGTTCCAGCCCACCCTCTACCAAGCCATCGACCAACTCGTAGACGGCATGGCAGACGCAGCCACCGACCTGCAATACGAAACAGCCAAGCAAGTCAAAGCCATCGACTTCCACGGCTGCCAGACCGACGACATGCTCCAAGAGCTATGGAAAAAGGAGCAAAGGTAATGCAGTCCATACAAGAAACATACGACGGGCTGCTCAAAGCTGAAGAGCTTCTCAAATACGCCATCAAGCACCACGGCAAAGCACTCAGCGCCCTATGCGAAATCGACGACCACACCGTCAACATCCGCAACGAGTACCACGTGCCGTCGACCTACAACAACGTCGGCCGCACGGAGAACATCATCGAAGACCTAAACAGCGCCGCAGAAAAATACAGCGAACTCATCTACGAACTCGAAGGTGACTGGCCTGACCTGCTCGACGACCCAGATGCATACGACGAGAGCCATGAAGATTAAAGAAGCCATCGCAGAAATCGGCTGCGACCTATCCAAGCCTAGCAAAATGCCAGGGTACGGATACTCCCTCCCTGCCCACGCTTGTCTCACCGGCAGCAAGCTCGCCAAAATACCAGGAACACCATGCCATAAATGCTACGCCATGCGCGGCAACTACCTCTACCCCAGCGTCAGGTCTGGATTGACAAAGCGCCTCGAAGCCATCGAGAATCTGCGCTGGGTAGAAGCGATGACCCTCCTCATCGAATCACGCTGCCGCAACCGTGGTGTCAAATACTTCCGCTGGTTCGACTCCGGCGACCTTCAATCCACCGACATGCTGTCTCGTATCATTGCCGTATGCAAACGCACGCCCGACATCAACCACTGGTTACCCACTCAAGAGCGCGCATTCGTACGACAGTTCAACGACGACATCCCATCCAACCTGTGCATTCGCATCAGCACCACGAAAGTAAGTTCACCCCCAGCCGCCAACCGGAGGCTCAATGTCCAAACGTCAACCATCGACCACAAAGAAGGGTTCCAATGCAGAGCGAAAGACCGTGGAAACTCGTGCGGCCCATGCCGCGCCTGCTGGCAGCGTACCATCCCCAATGTCAACTACCCACAGCACTAACCCTCCAGGCCCCGACCCCGCATGGTGGCTCATTGCAGGCTTCAAGCACCCACCAACCACCCAAGAACTCATCGACTGTGGTCATCCTAAACCTCACTGGGGAATCGACATGATTAGCCTTACGCCCGAAGAAATCGACGACTTCACCAACTTCCGCGAGTACCAGCACATCTGCGAACGACACGCGACCACCCTCTTCCAAGCAGTGTCAGAACTGCAGGACTCCATCCGCGACGCGCTCGACGACGACGCTCTACACGAAATCCGACTGCGCGACCTCGACACCAAGCCAATGCACGAAGCCATGAGCGCCATTCGTCTTGACCTCTTCAACAAAGGACTGATTGACAAGCCATGATGACCTACGAACAGCAACTCGTGGCACTAGCCACACCGCCCAACCCCAATGTCATCTGCAAGAAACAAGGAATGTCCTACCTCGAAGGCTACTACGTCAGGCTACTAGCCAACCGCGTATTCGGCCCAACCTCTGTCCACATCAGCAACATCGAACACAACCTCACACAGGAAACCAAAGACGGACGCACCGAGGTCGAGTACACCTGCACCACTGCGGTCAAAGTCCTGTTCGCCAACGGTGAACATCGCTCGCTCATGGCATCAGGTGGGGGTCGCGGCTACGGAGCAGAAGCACACCAGCAAGCCAAAATGGAGGCCGAGACACACGCATTCAAACGCGCGATGTCCAACCTTGGTCCCGCATTCGGCCTCACCCTGTACGACGGCAACAACCCACTGCACAACGGCAAGCAATGTTGCTGGACAGGATTCCAAGAAGGGCAGTCATCACAAACCCCAGACGCCGGAGCAACCCAAGAGCCCAAAACCGCCAACCCAGAACCCAAACCAATACCGCAAGCCGTCCAACTCACCGAACCAGAACAAGGCAAGTGGTCAGAAGCTCAGCGCAAAGGATTCTGCGCCAGCCTCAACCGCCTAGGTATCCAGTATCTAGACTTCAAAGCGTTCTGCATCAATGAACTCGAATCCGACACACCGTCAATGTGGGAAGAGGCCGACAGAGGCAGAGCGCTCAAAGACCTAGCGCCTGGAGGAGCTCTCCGCAAACGATTCATGGAATGGAAAGCAAACGAAGCCGACTCACGCGCCAATGAACGAGAAGAACACCAACGAGAAACACCACCAAAACGAGCACCACAACCTAAGCCAGCATTCGACGACGACGACATCCCATTCTAGGAGCACGCCATGGGCGACACACCCACAAGCTACGAACTCATAACCCAAGCCGACACCCTAGCATCCAAACTCATGCAAGCAGAAGGTGACGAGCAAATCGACGCCATCCTTGCAGACGAGGCCGCATGGAAAGATGACGTACTCGTCAAGCTAGAAGCACACCGGCATGTGCGAGCAGCCCTCCAAACCAAAGCCAACCACCTAATGGAGCAAGCACGCCTTATAGCCAAGCACGCCAAACGCATCGAGCAAAACATCGAAAGCCTCGACGCACGCGCGCTAGCTCTTGTGTGTACATACGAAGAATCCACCGGCAAAGACCGCGCCAAGCTATCAGATGGCTCATGGGTACGCAGCAACCACCAGGAGTCTCACAAGGTCGTGATCACAAACGCCGAACTGCTAGACCCCTACTACACAGAAACCTTTATCAGACCCGACAAGAAACTCATCAGACAGAACATCGCAAAGGGCGCACATATCGAAGGCGCAGAACTTCAATCCAACATCACTCACTCAATTCGCTGGAGCAAATAATGAACTCACTGAACAAAGCAACCATCATGGGCAACCTCGGCCAAGACCCCGAGACCCGCGTCCTTCCTAGCGGCATGTGCGTAGCCAACCTACGCATCGCCACGTCCTACACACGCATGGACAAAGACAACGAGCGCATCGAAGAAACCGAATGGCACAACGTCGTCTGCTTCGGCAAACGCGGTGAGCTTGCCACAGAGCACCTCAAGAAAGGCATGCAAGTCCTCATCGAAGGACGCATCAGCACCCGCTCTTGGGATGACAAGAACAGCGGAGAAAAGAAGTACCGCACCGAAATCGTGTGCGACAACCTTGTGTTCATCTCATCATCAAACAAGGATAAAGAGCCAGAAGCCAAGACACGACCGTCCTGGTAACCAAGCGATGACAGAGTGCACCTCCTTAGTTTGTTGTCTATTCTAAGCGCACTCTGTTAGGGACGCCCCAGGGCCGCGCAGTCAAGCACAACCCCTGGGGCGTCCCACCTTACAAGGCAACACATGGCATACGCAGCAGCAATACTCATCGCCCTAGCCGTATACAACGGCCTCATGCGTCACTACCGCAGATGCCGCGACCAATGGCCTAGTCACGCGCCTCTATCCATGCGTATGCCGTTAGAGCCGCGACCGCGACTCCCAGACCAAACGCTACAGACTCGCCAAGCCAGCCGCTCACAACGCGCTCCTTAGGCACCACCAACAAAGACTTCACGCGCTGACGCTCCATCTTCAACAAAGTATCCAGCGCGCTCTTGTCAATCTCACATAGGCGCGACACAGCGTCCTTTCTTTCTAAGCACTGGGGTAAATCAAACCTCATGCATGCGAGCGCCCTATTCGCTTGAACGGTAGGGATAAGTATGCCAGCGCATTTTGTTTTTTGCCCAGTGGTTGTCGGAAACGCTCGGTCACACGGCTGCGCAATAGCGACACCAGATGTCGCAAAAATACAGAAAGCCACCACTACTCTGAGAAGACTTCGTTCCATGCCTTAGCCATCTCCGTTGGGTCTGCGCCTGCTTTCAAAAGCTTAACGCGCTCTTTCTCTAACGCCTCAAGGCGAGAAGAGGAGGCATCGCGTATCTTGTCGCGCTCGGTCTCCGCCTTCTTCATCACGGCCATCGCCTGGTCAGCGGCCATCTGCGCAGCGCGTACAGCCACCGCTTGACTCTTCACCACGTCAGCCAACGAGTCAGCCTTACGCATAGAGCTACGCAGCCCTAAGGCCAACATCACAGCAGTCGCCGTAGCTACTGCCGCTATCAACGCCATAGCCTCAATCAAAAGTCTGTCGCCTCAGTCTCTGCCGCAGCCTTCAAGCGCTTACGCATTGATGCCACGATCGTCGTAGTAAGACCGCCCGACGCCACACCCATGGTGACGCCGAGCGGCGCCCCTGCAAGCCACCAGCCGAAGGCCCCTCCGACCAAAACTGCAACGGCTCGCAGGCAGGCTCTGTGCATTCCGGTCTGCTTAAGCACGCGCTCCTTCAGTACCGCTTTAAAAATCTGGGTGATAGACGAGGAGGCCAGTGCCGACAGTGTAATCACCATCGTCATCCTCTCCCAGGTCAGCCCTTCCAGTGCGTCAGCTTCCATGTCACCCAATCTTCGTTTCGGTTTTGACTCTGCCGCGCGCTGCTTCTCGCACGTACTGGCGCATCTTGTCTTCCTGCGCCTTCTCTTCAAACTTGTCGGTCAGCGCGTCCATCCGTGAGATGATCACATCCATCTTGCTAATCATCAAATCAAGACGCTCGTCTGCATCCTTACGGTCTGCATCGCGCTTCTCCTCTAGCTTCTCTGCACGCTTGTTCCCCTGGTGATACAGGAAAATCATAAACATGCACCAGAGCCCAAGGATGCCCTGCTCAATCAGGGTGTTGGCGAGGTCTGCTTCCACCGTCTGCTAGTACATCAAGCCGACAGACACGGTGCCCTGGTACCGCAGGCTGGCTGAAGGCCGCGCCAACAACACGCTGTCGCCAGCCACCAGGCAGATGCCCCGGTCAGCCGACACGCCAGCCGTCTTAATGTACGCGCGATCTGACGCGTGGTCGTTCGACACCACAACTGCACGCAAGTTAGTCAACACCCCGCCAGCCGTCGCAATCGCTGGCAACAAATCGCCCAATGGAGACGTGGCCCCATGCGCAGCAGCCGGCAACTCTACAACCTGTGTAACTGGGTCTAGCTGTGTTCTCATGGCTCGTCCTCCTCGCTTTGCCACTCAGGCCCATGGACCAACGCCAGGGCCTCTTCGTGATTTATACACCCGTCTACGCTAACCCGGAAACTCAAAATCGCCCGGTCCTTGGCGAGATTGTACCGGGGATTTGTAGTCACGCAAGCTGGGCTACTTATAGCATCAGCCACGTCACCAGAGTCGAAGACCTTGTAGTGCTTCATGACGGGTGCTCCGCTACGACCTCAAGGCCGGTCATGTTCTCTGCTCGCCCGTTAGTCCCCACGCTTCCGATGTCTACAGCGTTAGGAAACACAGCGCCGTCGTTTCCGTAACGGTAAAAGTGCACAGGCGCCGGGGTAAGGCCACGCTCGTCAATCGTGCGACCGCCAGCCCAGATGTTTGCCACCTGAGCCGCCGACAACTCATCGTTGTAAACGCTAAACTGCGACACAACCATGGGGCTGTAAAAGCTCGTATTGTTGCCATTGCTCACCCTCGCCCCGACCTTCATATATTCAAAATCGTTTTGGCGAACGCCGTTGTTTCCAGTGCCGGCAAGCAGGCCATCAAGATAGATGTTTGTCCCGCCTGTAGCGCCAGACGCACTATCCACCGTCAACACCACGTTATGCCAGTTGCCGTCGTTTGGCAGAATGCCGTTTGTGGCGCTGTCGTTAACAGCCAATGTCGTTCCGCTTGCCAACAACGCGTGCGTCGAGTCTGCGTAGCCACGAAACCCAACCTGGCCAGTGGCCCCTGAGTAATTAGTGTACATCTCAAGCCACCGGAAGTTGCCGACAGACCTCGTCACCGACCACAAGGTTGCAAGGTCTGTCCCAGGGTCCTTAAACCAGATAGACACTGTCCACTTCTTTGTATGGTCCCAGTCCAGCACGCCACTAGCGGCGACGGCGTCCATCTCAACCCTATCCTCAACGCCGTCTAGCTTAAAGCTCTTCTCCCTGAATCGGCTGGCTGGGGACAACGCCGCTGAAAAAGCCTTGGTCACACCGTGCATGCTCATGTCAGGTCACCTCCTTGTAGCCAATGCCACAGTTGCGGGCGCACAGGCATCAATCGGCCATTAGAGCCAACGTCCAGGTTCGCCTCCTTGGCCGCTGCGCGTATCCCTGCGCGCGTTTTAGGGCCTACTGCGCCGTCTGGGTCGCCCACGTT
>NZQM01000188.1 GCA_002695905.1 Parvibaculum sp. | reverse complement strand
GCCAAGGTTTCCACCAAACTGGACCTTCTCGGCAATTTGGTGGCGAGAGTCGACGCGCTCGCAATCGGTGGCGGCATGGCAAACACCTTCCTTGCCGCCAAAGGCGTGAATGTGGGCAAGTCGCTCTGCGAACATGATCTGGCTGACACAGCTCGCGAAATCATGGGCAAAGCTGAGACAGCCGGATGCACCATCATCCTGCCGACAGACGCTGTCGTCGCGTCGGAGTTCAAGGCGCATGCGGCCTCAAAGACAGTTCCGATCGACGCCGTGCCAGAGGATCAGATGATCCTCGACGTGGGCACCGACACCCTGGCGACCCTCGCGGGCCATTTTGAAACCGCGAAAACCGTGGTCTGGAACGGACCGCTTGGCGCGTTTGAGGTCGAGCCCTTCAACATCGGAACAGATACCGCCGCGCGCCACGTGGGCATGCTCACCAAAATGGGAACCATGATCTCCGTCGCAGGCGGCGGCGATACCGTCGCAGCGCTGAATAGCGCAGGTGCCGCCGACGACTTCTCCTATGTTTCCACAGCAGGCGGCGCCTTCCTCGAATGGCTTGAAGGAAAGACCCTCCCCGGCGTCGCCGCTCTCGAAAACGGGTGACACGGGGCCTCAGGTCGCGATAAACCGGCTTCATGACTGAGCCAACACAACCTGACTGTCGCCTCTACCTCATCACGCCCCCCCGGCTTGAGCCTGAAGGCTTTGCTGAAACCCTGAAAGCGGCCTTGGGTGCAGGCGATGTTGCTTGTGTTCAACTCCGTCTCAAGCAGGACGATGGCGAAACCACCACGGACGCGGACACGATCCGGCGTGCCACCGATATCCTCATGCCCATCGCGCAGGCGCATCACGCAGCCTTTCTGATCAATGACCGGGCGGATCTGGCAGCCGAGCTCGGCGCAGATGGCGTTCACATAGGCCAAAATGACACCCCTTACGACGACGCCCGGAAGCTCGTGGGCCCAGACCATATCGTCGGCGTCACATGTCACGCCACCCGCCATCTCGCCATGGTGGCGGGCGAAGCGGGCGCAGATTACGTGGCTTTTGGGGCGTTTCACAAAACCGACACAAAGGAAGCTATAAGTAAGGCCGAACCGGAAATCCTCACCTGGTGGTCGACGCTGTTTGAAGTTCCTTGCGTCGCCATTGGCGGGATCACAGTTGAGAACGCGGCTTCCCTGGTGACAGCGGGTGCTGACTTTCTCGCGGTTTCCGCTGGAGTTTGGGGCCACCCCCACGGACCTGCGACGGCCGTGGCTGAGTTCAACCGTGTCATCAGTGAGGCCGCCCGGTCCTAAAAGGTCGGTCTCGACCTGGCTAACGTCGGCACCGGGCATCATCCGACCGGAGCGCAGCGAGGATCGATAAGATGATATCAACATACAATCAAGGAGCGAAATCAATCTACGTTTGGATTTCGCTCAAGAGTTTAGAGAAAGTACGCCCATGCCTCGCTTAACCCTCTCCTCCCTTGTTCTGAGCTTAGGCCTGGCCTTCTTGCCCGCGAACTCTGCAAGCGCGCAAACCTTTGAGGAAGCAGCACAGGCATATCAGGCTGGTGACTACACAACAGCCCTGGCGGGTCTGCGAGAGATCGCCCTTGGTGGCAATGCCGACGCACAACTGCTGCTGGGCACCATGCTCTTTAACGGGGAAGGTGTTGAGGCCGATTATGTTGAGGGGCTTCGCTGGTTCAAATCTGCAGCAGATGCAGGCAACCCCGCCGCCGCCTTCGCACTCGCCTCTGCTTATCGCACGGGCGCTGGCACAGCGCGCAACGATGCGGAGGCCCGGCGCTATTTCGAACGGGCGAGCTCAGGCGGTCTTGTGTCCGCCAAATTCGAACTCGCAAACATGTTGGCCGCAGGTCAGGGCGGAAGCGCCAACTCAGACCGCGCTGTCCAGCTTTTTCAGGAAGCCGCTGATGCCGACCATCCAGGCGCACTTTATTCAATGGGTGCGATCTACGCAGCTGGCGAACTCAAACCCCAGGATATGAGCCGCGCTGCCATTTACTTCCGCAAGGCTGCTGAAAAGGGCCAGGCAGATGCCGCCTACAATCTAGGCCTCATGATGGTTGAAGGTACCGGTGTTGAAAAGCACCCAGCTGGCGCGCTCGAATTCTTCCAGTTCGCGGCAGCCGAGGGTTTGGCCGAAGCGCAGACCGCTCTTGCTTTTCTTTATGCGAACGGCACAGGCGTTGAGAAAAGTGAAGAAAAAGCAGCCACTTGGTTCAATGAAGCCGCATTGCGCGGCGATACGCTGGCCCAGACGCGCCTTGCGCGCATGTACTATCTCGGCAAGGGTGTGGAGAAGGACTTGATGGCTGCCTATACCTGGCTCAGCATCGCGCGCCGTAATGGTCAGGACGATCCTGAACTGGCAGTGCTGCTGGAGCCGGAAATGACCCCGGAGCTACTCGCAAAGGCTGAAGAAGCCCTGAAAGACTGGGAAGCCGCGACCCGCCCTCAATAGATCCTGACAAGCATCCCCGGAGCCTTTTTTCTGCGATTTGGTCAGGTTTTGGGTTCAACCAGCGATTCCGGTTGGAACCAACCCCGCTCAAGTGCTATCCAAGCGCCGGACAGGGCATTCCAAGACCCTCAAGCCCTTTGTTTTCTGCCAGCTTTGGCCTAATCGCTCAAACCTGGCCCTTCCGGATGTAAGCGCATGAAGATCAACGGCAACGAAATTCGCATTGGCAACGTCATTGAGCATAAAGGCGGGCTTTGGGTCGCCGTGAAAACGCAACACGTGAAGCCCGGGAAGGGCGGCGCCTTTGCGCAGGTTGAACTAAAAAACCTTGTCGACAATTCAAAGCTGAACGAGCGCTTCCGGTCTGCTGAAACTGTCGAAAAAATCCGGCTTGAGCAAAAAGACTATCAGTATCTCTACGAAACAGACGGCATGCTGACCTTCATGGACACCACCACCTACGAGCAGATCGAACTGCAAACAGATTTTGTAGGTGAGCGTGCAGCCTTCCTGCAGGACGGCATGGAAGTGACTGTCGAAAGCCACGAAGGCAGACCGCTCGGCATTAGTCTGCCAGATCACGTGACTCTGGAGATCACCGATACAGAACCCGTCGTCAAAGGCCAGACCGCAACATCATCCTACAAACCTGCGACGATGGAGAACGGGGTCCGCGTCATGGTGCCGCCCTTCGTCAACACGGGCGACAAAATTGTTGTCGACACAAACGAAGTCACTTATGTGAAACGCGCTGAATAGCACGACCGCACGAGACGACCCGACCGACTATCCTCTGACCCGAAGGCACCCCATATGAGCCGCCACTCTCCTACCCTCACTGTGATGGTGCAGGCTGCCCGCAAGGCCGCCCGGACACTGATCCGCGACTTTGGGGAAGTGGAAAACCTTCAGGTGTCGGTTAAAGGCCCCGGCGACTTCGTCTCTGCAGCTGACCTGCGCGCGGAGGAAACTCTGCGCGAAGAACTCACGCGCGCCCGGCCTGGATACGGTTTTTTGCTTGAGGAAGGGGGCACTGTTGAGGGAACAGACAAAAGCCATCGCTGGATCATCGACCCGCTGGACGGCACCACCAATTTCCTTCACGGCATCCCACTCTTTGCGATCAACATCGCGCTGGAACGAGAAGGCGAGATCATTGCCGGTCTCACCTACAACCCAATTTCCGATGAACTCTTCTGGGCGGAAAAAGGGAAAGGCGCATTTGTGAATGACCGGCGCCTGCGTGTCGCCGCCCGTCGTGATCTATCGCAAGCGGTTGTTTGCACCGGAATTCCACATATTGGCTGGAAGAACCACGGTGTGTTCTCGCAGCAGCTCGCAGAAATTATGCCGCAGGTTGCCGGTGTGCGCCGCACGGGCTCCTGCGCCATCGATATGGCTTTCGTCGCTGCCGGTCGGTTTGATGCTTATTGGGAAAGCGGTCTGAATGCCTGGGACCTGGCCGCAGGCATTATTCTCGTCCGCGAAGCTGGTGGCACCATCACCGACCTCAATAACAAGTCGGATATTCTGGGCACTGGAAGTGTGCTGGCGACCAATGAAACGCTGCACCGGCCTCTGATGAATATCCTGAAAAAAGCTGGGACTATCTGACGGGCACCCGCTCGCCCCAATTCTGCCCCCTTCTTGCTCAACCTTGGCCCCTTAACCTTGGGATGGGAAAATATCCGTCTGAGACTGGCAGCGCCTGCAAGAGGCGGCAATAATGTTGAGTGAGTCGGAGTTGGCGCCTGAGCGCCGCTAGAGCATGTCCAGCTGACGTTGACGCACTTGAGTGCCCAAAACTTTTGGCGGAGATGCAACGGACTAAGGGGCTTAGAGCCCGGAGAGCAAGGACCGTTAAGAATGCGCCCAGCAGGCCACACCACCCTCATTGTTCCAGCTCTTTTCTTTGCGCTGATGTCCACATCAGCACATGCAGATGTGGACATCGATCTGACTGCCATCGGTGGCCGGACAGAGGCAGACGCACGCATCGCACCGGGAAAGGCGCCGGTTCAGCTACGCTTTCCCGGCGAAAGCCCACCAACACGGATATTGCTCACACCACCCGCGTCGGTGCGCCAATCACAAGAAACGCCAAAAATTTTGGGACCTGCTGACGCGAAAGCTGTTGACGCACAACCAGCGACAGCTACACCGGTTCCGGAGCGCGTTCCACCGCCAGCCACAAGAACCGCCGCACCGGCGCCACAAAATGTCGCCCCCCGTCCTGTTCCCGCCGTTGAACAGGCAACACAAAACGTCCTGACTACGCCGCCGGTGACGCTGCAAGCACCTGCTGCCGCAACGACAGCTTTGACACTTTTTGTGTCCCCTGTCCCGACCGCGCCGAGCGCAGCGCCCGTCTCCCCGGTTTCCGCGCCAACACCAACGCCGACAGAAGCAGAGACAGTCCAGGAGCCGCCCGTTCAGGTTGCAAGCCTTCCTGCCCCGCAATCAGCAAGCCATCGTCTGGCTTTTGACGGCAACTCGGCAGATATTCTTGGCAGGACCCGTGACGAGCTGGAGATGATCGCAACGGAGCTGATGCGTCATAATGACCGGATCGAGATCCAGGCCTTTGCGGGAACAGCCGGAGACATAAGTTCCGATGCGCGCCGTCTGTCCCTCAAGCGGGCCCTTAATGTGCGCAAATTCCTCGTCGAACGAGGCGTGTTGCAAAGCCGCATTGACGTCCGAGCACTTGGCGGCACCCGTGACAGTGGCCTGGCCAATCGGGTCGATATTCTGTTGAGCAGTCAGTAACCACAAGCAATCCGAGGGGGTGAGAATATGGACAGTCAGGATGGTGTGACCCTTTCACGACCCCGCCCCTATCTCACCCGCATGCTGCTCTTCTTAACGCTGGTGGGCTTTCTCGGCCTTATTCTCCTGCCGCAATTCTCCGAAGCCTTTATGGCCAACCCCGGCCTCAACGGCTTGATCGTCGGTGTACTCATCATCGGCGCCCTCTACACTTTTCGTCAGATCCTGGTTCTGGGTCCGGAAATCCGCTGGGTGAATTCCTTTAGGCGGTCTGATCCAGGCCTCGCGCTTCCAAAGCCGCCCAAACTTCTGGCCCCCATGGCCACCATGTTCGGCAATCGCACCACCCATGTGGTGCTAAGTGCGCTCTCTATGCGCTCTCTGCTCGACAGCCTGGCCTCGCGCCTCGAAGAACAGCGTGAAATCTCCCGCTACATGATCGGGCTTCTGATCTTCTTGGGCCTTCTGGGCACCTTCTGGGGCCTGCTTGCCACTGTCTCTTCAATCGCGGGCACACTCGATTCCCTTGATGTCGACGCCACAGACAGCCTCACGGTCTTCAGCACGCTTCGCGAAGGCTTACAAGAGCCACTCCGGGGCATGGGCACAGCATTCTCCTCCTCGCTCTTCGGCCTTGCAGGGTCCCTCATTCTGGGCTTCCTCGACCTCCAGGCGGGTCAGGCACAAAACCGCTTCTACAATGAATTGGAAGAATGGCTTTCAACGGTGACCGATATTGTCGGCACCAACGGGGACACAGCCCCTACAGCTGACCCCAGCCAGACATTGATGGCGCTCGCCAATCAGATCGCAGCCCTGACAGAGCAGATGCGCGCAGAACAGCATCTGGTAAATGGCCTCGCCCGCAATCAGGAAGCCCTACAGCCCGTACTGGAGCGGCTCACCCGCGCGCTGGAGCAAGAGGGCCGCTAACCCCCGGTAGATCCTATGGCCATTTCCCACCGCATCAGAAGCCGTGCACCAAGCGCTGATTATTGGCCGGGCTTTGTGGACGCCATGGCGACACTTCTATTGGTGCTGATCTTTCTGCTCTCCATCTTTATGCTCACCCAGTTTTTCCTGGCGCAGTCCATCACCGGGAAAGACAGCGCGCTGGATCGGCTACGGTCCCAGGTTTCTGAATTGGCCGATCTCTTGGCACTAGCCCAGCTTGAAAACGCTGACCTGCAGTCAACCGTCGTCTCCCTCTCCAGCGCCCTTGCAAGCGCTGAGGATGAACAGTCGCGGCTGGCAAGCCTGCTCGCGGAAGGTGCCGGAGCAGGCGAGCGCGAAGCAGTGCTCCTATCTGAACTGGATGAAGAGCGTCGCATCAGTGCGCAGGCGCTGGCACAGGTGGAACTGGTGAACCAGCAGCTCGCCGCACTCCGCCGCCAGCTCGCAGCGCTCGAGCAAGCGCTTGAAGCTGCCGAAGCAAAAGACAGAGAGTCAGACGCACAGATCGCTGATCTTGGCCGCCGCCTTAACTCGGCGCTTGCCCAAAAGGTTCAGGAACTCGCACGCTATCGCTCTGATTTCTTTGCCCGCCTGAAAGAAGCGCTCGGCGATCGCGACGACATCGAAGTTGTCGGCGACCGCTTTGTGCTCCAGTCTGAAATTCTCTTTGCGTCGGGGTCCGCCGACATCAGCCCTGCTGGACAGCGGGAGCTTCGCAAAATCGCCGTGGCCATTCGGGAAATCACTGCGGAGATTCCCAGCGACATAAACTGGATCCTGCGCGTGGACGGCCACACAGACGCCACGCCCATCCGAACCTCAGAGTTCCCATCGAACTGGCATCTGGCCAATGCCCGCGCCCTGTCAGTGGTGCAATATCTAATTGACGGTGGGGTGAGCGAACGCAGACTCTCATCTGCCGGGTTTGCAGAATTCCATCCCCTGGCCGAAGGCACCGACGAAGCCAGCAACCGACGCAATCGCCGCATCGAGTTTAAGCTCACCGAGCGCTGATTACCGCAAAAGCGCTAGCAATTTTTGCGGTCCGAAAACAAGACCAGACGAGATCGGTCATTCCGTGCGGGGCGGCGGCATTTCACAGACCAGAATCTTCGGGTCAAAGACACCGCTGACAAGCATCTTGTCGCCATAAGAGGCGGCAACGCTCGATCCCGACAGTTGGTCCCCCAGATTGAGATAGACCGTATCAGCAACACCGCCCCCGCCTTCTCGCGGGATGAGCCGCACAACCTGGCTCGGCGAAATCTGTTTCGCATCCGCCGCGTGATTGATGAAATCAACAAGCTTTGGATGCGCCCCGATCAACAATGTGCCGTCTGGTGCTACATCCACATTGTCGAGACCAGATCCGAGGGAGACAAAATCAACAGCGGTCAGATCACCAGTCTCGATGTTTCGGTCATAAATGTTAAGCGCCATGCCGCTCGTCTCAGCCACATAGACTGTCTTGCCGTCCGGTGACACATTCACGCCATTGGCATAGCTCAGATCACCCGCCACTTCTCGTACCGACGTGCCATCAAAATAAACAAGGTTCGCTTGGGCGAGGATCAGAACATCGCTCACCGCATTCCAGAACGCCGAGGCGCTACCGTGGTCGTTGGTTGCATAGAAAGAACTGTGACCAACCGGCTGCACGTCATTGAGCGCGAACATTCCCGGGTCTTTCACCGTCGCCCGATGGGACAGGATGCCATCTTCCGCCACATCAAACAGCTCAACGCTGTCGACAACACCTGTGTGATTGACGACGGCGAGTGTGCGCACGCCCGCCTCATCAACATAAAGGCCGAGACCATGCGGCTGGAACGCGGCGGGCACGTGGGCCGTCACGGGTCTGAGCGCCCAGATTGAGGGATCGCCTTTCAGGTCGATCACATAGATGCCACCACGCACATTCTCAGCGCCTGCCGTGATAGCCCGACGGTCTGTTGCAGACACAAAAGCCATCGCCCGCTCATGATCAATCACAAGATCTTCAGGTCCTGGCGGAGAGGCCAGCACTATACATTGTGGAGAGACTTCCATCGCCGCGGTCAGCGTTGTGAGCTGACCGGCATTTGTAAAAAAACGCACGCCGATAAAACTCAACGTGGCGATGACAATAATGACAGCAACAACAATGTTACGAGTAAGCGATGTCATAAATTCCCCTAAACCCTGTATTCCGATTGGCGGCTAGTCATTGGCCGCAAATGCAGGCGGCACTGGCTCTTCTGCCGCAAGCGCCAGTGCATCCGCACTAAACTGCAGAGAGGCAAGGCGCGCATAAAGCCCCCCTTCTGCAACCAGTGCATCATGAGTGCCCTCCGCCACAATCCGTCCTTGGTCCATGACGATAATACGGTCGGCTTTGCGTACCGTCGCAAGGCGATGCGCGATCACGATGGTCGTGCGACCCGCCATAAGCCCCTCAAGCGCCTGTTGCACGAATTTTTCGCTCTCTGCATCAAGCGCGCTTGTCGCTTCATCCAAAAGAAGGACCGGCGCGTTTCTAAGAATCGCACGCGCAATGGCGATGCGCTGACGCTGACCGCCTGAAAGCGTCACACCACGCTCCCCAAAAACCGTGCCATAGCCCTGCGGCAGATCGTTCAGAAACTCATCAATGTGCGCAGCTTTTGCCGCAGCGCGAACTTCTTCGTCGCTCGCATGGGGGCGCCCATAGCGAATATTCTCCCGGGCACTCATGCCAAACACCACTGTCTCCTGCGGCACCAGCGCAAAGCGGCGGCGCACCTCGCTCGGGTCGCCATCGGGAAGGGCGACCCCATCAAGCAGAATACGGCCTGACTGAGGATCAAAGAACCGCAGCAGGAGTTGAAAGAGCGTGCTCTTGCCAGCACCCGAGGGGCCGACAATCGCAACAGTCTCGCCCGGACTAACGGAAAGATTTAAGCCATCCAACGCCGACACATCCGGCCGGGTCGGATAGGAGAAGCCAACATCCTCAAACCGAAGGTCTCCAAGTGAGGGCTCCGGTAAGGCAACGGGATTGGTCGGCACTTTGATTTCCGGCTCGATATGCAAGAGCTCCATCAAACGCTCTGTTGCGCCAGCCGCCATCTGCACATCACCCCAGACCTCAGACAAGGCGGCCATCGACATGGCGGCCATCAACGCATAGAGAGTGAATTGCAGAAGCTCCCCGCCGGTCATGGTGCCTGCGATAACTTCCTGCGCGCCGACCCACAAAACACCAAAGACGCTTGAGAGCCCCAGAAACATGACCAGGGCGGTGAGCACAGAACGCGCCTGGATACGGCTGCGGGCTGCAATGAAAGAGGCCTCGACCGTCTGCGCAAAGGAGGACCGATCAATCGCTTCATGATTAAACGCCTGTACTGTCTGCATGGCGTTCAGCGTTTCACCGCCAAAGGCGCTCGTATCAGCAATACGGTCCTGGCTGAGGCGCGAAAGGCGGCGCACCCAGCGACCGAAAATAATCAGCGGCAGCATGATGATCGGTATCGCAAGCAACACGAGGCCGGAAAGACCGGGACTCGTATAGGTCATCATCGTTGCGGCACCGAAAAACAAAAACATATTGCGGAGCGCAATCGACGCGCTTGAGCCAACCACCGTCTTAATGAGCGTGGTGTCTGCGGTCAGACGGGAGAGCACTTCCCCGGTCCGCATGGTTTCAAAAAAAGCAGGAGAAAGCCGGGTGACATGGTCATAGACCGCCGAACGAAGGTCAGCGACCACCCTCTCGCCGATCCAACTAACAAAGTAGAAGCGCGCAGCGCTCGATATGCCGAGCAGGGCCGCCACCAAAATGAGCACAAGAAAATACTGATCAATGAACTGGACATCGCCCTCACTGATCGCATCCATCACCCGCCGAGCCGCAACAGGAAATGCCAAAGTCGACAGGGTCGCGATGACAAGCATCACGAAGGCGCCAGACAACATACCCTTGTAGGAGAACACAAATGGGATCAGACCCAGGATAGGCCGCACAGCACGGCTCTTCGTCCGCCGCAGGGCTTCTTCTTCGATCGCTTCCGCGACCGTGTTGGCACTCTCGCTCATATATGTCCGGCTTTTGCTGGCTGGTGGTCATCCCAAAAGGGTAAGGAGGAGATATAGCAACAGCGCCTGGCAGAAACTAGGGCCAGACTGCGTCAATCCCGCCGAAACCCTCCCCGATCTGCGGACGAAAGGCCGCAGAAGACCGCCAGCCCCCTATCGTTTGTCACAGCACCGCTGGTAGGCCCACCAGAGCCTTGCAATAGGCCCAAAGCTCCGCTATACACCCGCTTTCGCAGGCGTTCTGAAGCGCCTGAACGGGCGGATTTGGCCACCTGACACTTCTTTTTGAGCGAGCAAGCGTTATGAAAAAGGACACCCATCCTGACTACCACATGATCACCGTGGCAATGACGGACGGCACCACCTATCAGACTCGGTCCACATATGGCGCCGAAGGGGACACGCTGACGCTGGATATCGATCCGACGACACACCCAGCCTGGACAGGTGGCACAGGCGCGCTGCTCGACCGTGGTGGCCGTGTCAGCCGGTTTAAGAAAAAGTACGACGGCCTCGGCGTCTAAGCCTATAAGGCTTCTGGAGGTTTTTCCTCCCGGTACAACCAAAGAAGCCCCGGCACGCCGGGGCTTTTTTGCTTATCTGGTCAACAAGCGCTTCCAGGAAAAGTGCCAAGTCAGACTTGCGGTTTTCTGTCCGGAAACGCGCCATTAGAATTAGTGGCGTGTTGGCCGACTGCCGAGCGCCTCCTGGAAAAAGGCTTCCGCCCGCTCCCGCTGTTCGGCCAGGCTCGAGTGATCAATCTCTTCACCAGCCCGCATCTGGGCATCCAGCCGGTCGATCCGCCGATAGATATTCTCAGACCGGATAATCAGGTCTTTCAGCGCATCAGGAAGAAGGTCCGTCCCATTGAGCTTCTTCGCCCGTCCAAGCTCACGGCCACCAAGCGCATATTTGTCAGACAGCGCATCGCTTTCCGTCATATCGCCTTCATTGACCGCCTTCTGAACCAGCAGCCACGCAGCAACCTGCATCAACCTCGTCGTCAACCGCATGCTCTCAGTGGCATAGGCAAGAGCCGTGGCCCGCGGAAGATCCTTCGCGTGATCCCGACCAGGGCCATCCAGATAGGTCGCCGCCTCTTCAACAAGCGCCATGCCTTCGCGATAGGTCCGCTGAAAGAGCTGCGACCCACCAAAAGGCGACCGCCTCTCTCCGCCTTCTCCACCACCGCTTGTTTTGTTGCCGAAACTCATAAGACCACTCACTGTTAATCATGTTGCAGGCGCCCATGAGCAAGCAGACACCAGCACGAAGCCAGAGACCGTACCAACCAAGGACGCATTGCGCTTCAACTATCAACAAGCATGCCATCCGCATTTGTTTCGAATTGAGACAAATTCGGGAGTCAAAACCTGACTAGGGGTTGATCAAAAAAGATTTGAACTACATGTCGTGGGGCAGCCGCTGAAAGACGGAACGTGTAGTTGGAACACCACACAAAAAATGAGCCACAGTTGCCTGCGGCTCAAGTTCTAACAGGGAGGCGTCAAACAGAGTGGATAGGAGCCACTCAAATCCAGATGACTGGATTACGCCTCTAAACAATACATAAGGACTGGCTAACAAATAGTTAAAATTGTGCGAGAGCGCAGTCAGAACACCTAAAATAACCGCTCTATACTTGATCAGAATCAAAAGAACTCATTCATTACAATGACTTAACGAATCCTTTGACAGAATCATCATTTTCGAAAAACGGCCTCTGCGTCGCTCAAACTGCCCTGCTTTGAGGCGATCATGGCCTGCGAACGCGCTATTTCGTCCGTAAGCAAAGTGATTCGTTCTTTAAGCTCCTCGACGCCCAAAAGCGAAATATCCTCTTTCCCCAGCACCTGAAGGCTGTCGGCCACACGTTTGGGTTGCAGATCTTCCGGATCCATTGGCTCCCTCCTCATCGTTTGATCGTGATCCGCTGCCCTGTTGCGCGAACCGCTCAATCATTGAATGGTGAGCCACTTTGCCATTTCATATCCCTACCTCCAAAGACAAAGAGTTTTCTGAATGTCCTCAAATCTTCCAGCCAACATGACCGCCATCAAAATTCCAGAACCAGGAGGTCCCGAAGTCCTGACGCCGACAGAGGTGCCACTGCCAAAACCAGGACACGGCGAAATTCTGGTGCGCATCGCAGCAGCCGGCGTGAACCGAGGCGACCTTGTGCAGCGCATCGGGCTCTACCCGGCACCCAAGGGCGTGACCGACACACCGGGCCTTGAGTTTGCCGGGGAAGTGGTGGCGCTGGGCACTGGTGCCTCGCGCTGGTCGCTTGGGGACAATGTATGTGCCCTGGTTGCTGGTGGCGGCTACGCTGAATATGCCATCGTTCACGAAACCCATGCGCTGCCCATCCCAGACGGCTACTCAATGGTGCAAGCCGCTGCTTTGCCGGAAACAATCATGACGGTCTGGACCAATGTCTTTGATCGCGGCCGATTGCAGCCTGGTGAAACACTTCTCATCCATGGCGGCACCAGCGGCATTGGCACCACCGCCATTCAGATGGCTGTCGCCTGGGGCGCAAAAGTCTTCGCCACAGCTGGGTCCGACGAGAAAGCCCGCAAATGTGAAGAATTGGGCGCAAGACGCGGCATCAACTATCGCACAGAAGACTTCGTCATGGTCATGGATGAGGCCACCAGCGGTCACGGGGCGGATGTCATCTT
>NZQM01000187.1 GCA_002695905.1 Parvibaculum sp. | reverse complement strand
GCCGATGAAAGTGTTGATATTGGTCATGCCCATGACCTCGTGAACCATTACATCAGCGTCGGACCCGAAGCGGACCATGTTTTGGTCTCGCACCGTGTCACCGGAGAACACCACCGAGCGGTCTTTGAAGTCGATCCGGTAGCCATAGGCGTTTTCCAACGGCACGTGATCGACCTTGAACGCCGTGATCTTGAGGTCTCCCTCTTCAATGACGGTGACAGTCTCATCGCGACTAGGCACGACAAAAGAAGTGGCGCTTATCGCCTGAGCTTGCGGCGCAAAAATGTCTTCACCGTGATGGTCAATCCGGGATTTGCTATCGACCGCGAACGCATCAAATGTCCCACTTGCAAGACCTTCAACCCCGGGAGGTCCATAAAGCGTCAGCGGTTCTTTCCGTCCCCCCGCCCAGCTGTTGAGGGCAAGATCACCGAGCCCGGAAATATGGTCAGAATGCAGGTGGGTATAGAGCACGCCTTCGATGTCCCCCATCGGGATCCGAAGCTGTTGCAGTCTCTGCGGTCCACCCGACCCACTATCAATCAGGAACACCCGACCACCTGCGGCAACCAGGGTACAGGGACCTGCCCTATCCGGATCGGGAAACGGGCCGCCGGTCCCACAGAAGATCAGGGTCATGGAGTCTGGATCAGTCAGATCGATCGGTTCTGCCGCGATCACAGAAGTTACGCCCCGCTCCAACAGAAAATCCTGGATCGCCGGAACCCTCAGGCCGATCGCGACAAGCGCCACGAGTACAAGGGTGGCTCCTCCACCAAACAACAAAACGCGTTTCATTATTTCTGTCCCCACTGTCATTTCGGCTCACGCCGACATATTGACATATGTAGTGCCAATACTCAAAGAACAAAGACTCAGGACACAAAAAAACGGGACCCAAAGGCCCCGTTTTCAATTCACATCTGAATGCAGTGCTTATTTTTTCTTGCGACCCTTCGCCGGTGCGAGTTTGGCAACAGCAGGATTGATCTTCTTACAAGCATCAACGAGCCCCTTAACAGCACCAACGGACTTGTCGAACTGCTTCTTCTCTGAAGCATTGAGATTGATCTCAACGATCCGCTCAATCCCCCCGGCACCGATCACCGTTGGAACACCCACATACATGTCTTTCAGGCCGAATTCACCGTTCAGGTGGGCAGCACATGGAAGAACACGCTTCTGGTCTTTCAGATAGCTTTCAGCCATCGCAATGGCAGACGCGGCAGGCGCATAGTAAGCAGACCCAGTCTTCAGCAAACCAACAATCTCAGCACCACCATCACGTGTCCGCTGAATAATCTCTGCGAGCTTTTCTTTTGTGGTCCAGCCCATTTTCACCAGGTCAGGGAGAGGAATGCCAGCGACCGTCGAATAGCGAGGTAGCGGCACCATCGTGTCACCATGGCCACCAAGAACAAACGCGTTCACATCTTTGACGGAAACATTGAACTCTTCAGAGAGGAAATACTGGAAGCGGGCCGAGTCGAGCACGCCTGCCATGCCAACGACCTTGTTTGCTGGGAGGCCAGAGAACTGGCGCAACGCCCAAACCATCGCATCCAGTGGATTAGTGATGCAGATAACAAAGGCGTTGGGCGCGTGCTTGCCGATACCTTCACCGACCTGTTGCATGACTTTCAGGTTAATGCCCAGAAGATCATCACGGCTCATACCAGGCTTACGAGGCACACCGGCGGTCACGATCACAACATCCGCACCTTTGATATCGCGATAAGAGCTTGTACCCTTCAAAGCCGCATCAAATCCGTCTACAGGTGAGCTCTCTGCAAGGTCGAGTGCTTTGCCCTGTGGTACACCATCGACAATGTCAAAAATGACGACGTCGCCGAGCTCCTTAAGTCCGGCCAAATGAGCCAGGGTTCCGCCGATCTGACCACCGCCGATAAGAGCGATTTTTTTGCGTGCCATAGTTGATGCCTCCGGGATATCGCATTGGCGGACACTGCAAGAAGCGCCGCCTTTTAAAGTTAAGAAAACGAGTTGTTAGGGTGCCTAGTAGCGTGAATCTCGTGCCGGGGCAATGTTCTGACGCCCGAAAGAGACCGGCCATCGAAATGGATGGAAAAAGCACGGCAAGAGGCAAGCTTTTTCGCGTGTTTTTAGCGTTAATCAATACAAGTCCGAAGATTTGACTCACCCCTGCTGAAAGCGCAGTCTATCAGGGTCCAGAAAGACTGGGCGCGGATTGATCAGGGGAAGAGAGCGGGTAAACCGCCATTGATCGGTCCAACACAAAAGGTTTGGGTAACCGCTTTAAACAGGATGCGGAGTAGCAGCTGAACAGAAGGCCAATGGGCTATAGAGGCGCCCAAAATGGTTCAGCAGCGTGAGTAAGTGGGGTAGGCAGTGATGCCAAAGGGGTTCAATACGCATTTCGGTGACGGGGCTGTCAAGCCGCTCGCCACGGGCCATCAGGCTCAACAGCCAGCAAACAAAAAGAGCCGTATCCGGAAATCAGGGATCGCCGCCACTGTGGCCGCAGGTCTGATGTTGTCGGGATGTGCATCACCCATTATTGGCGTGCTGACAATTGGCGAAGTCGCATCCATTGCGGGTCTCGTCTCAACATTCATGTCCGGCCAGGATCTGACCGAGCATGCTTTGTCTGCCGCAACCGGCAAGGATTGTAGAATCCTGGAAGCAATGCTCCGCTCTGAACGCGATTTCTGTGTTGACCATAGTGACAGCTCAACCGAAAACGACTTCGAAGGCGTCATAGCACTCTTTGACAACAGCCAAGGGTCAACACCAACACTTGCCTCAGCCGATACAGTTGACGATCTTTCTGCAGAAGAAGATCTGATCGCCTTGGGCTTTGCACCTATTGATCGTGGGATTGCCCGCGACCGGTTTGCGTTGGAAACAGCCAATACTGAACCGGAAGGGCGGGCCAGACAGCCTCTGTCGTTTGGGATGCTTCAAGCGTCCTATGGCCAATCCTGGTCCTATGAGTTAACCACCCGCAGAGACGGGTCGCGATATGCCCAGTCTGGCACCAATCGACAGCTCGCCAGTGCGGAACCAGAAGCACTTCCGGGCACACGAACAGACGGTGCAGTTATACTGCCGGAGCCAGTCGCCAACTAAGCAGCTGGCTTAAAGACATTAAAAAGGGTGGCCTTGGCCGCCCTTTTTTATTGCGTTGGGTCGGGAGCCAATAGCGCGGCACGTCGGCGCACAGCGTCAACCACCAGCGGGATATATCTGTCTGACATCCCGATCTGAGCATGGTTTGCCTCAGCAACGAAAGAGTACTGCCCATTTGATGAAAGCTCCGACAGTTCAGTTTGCATCTCTGTCCAGCTGGGTAGCATTTCTACTGGCCAATCGCCTGCGACAAAGACATCCAGCGCGAGGTCTCCCAACCCCGCTTGTGCGACCATGCGGCCTGCAGCCGCCGTTCGTTCCCAGCCTCGCGCTTCTTCAGCCGTTCCGCGCATATGTGAGATGGAATTCAAGAGCGCCAAAGAACGCTCATAGTCCGCACCTTCCAGGCCATCAATGGCGGGGGCAAACAGATCAAAGGCGCGTGGCACCCCAAACATGTTCAGCCACGGCGCCAGCTGAAATCCGTCCAACAGGTCTCGGAACCCCTGTTGGGCAAAGGGCGGAAAGCGCTCCCCCATATCCTCATGACTTGAGTCCAGAAGAATAAGGGCAGCAACCCGCGCTGGATGGTCTTTTGCGAACACGCGGGCGACGACGCCGCCATAGGAATGACCGATCAGGATGACGGGATCTGGAATCGACACAGCATCCAGCAAGCGGGCCAGCCGGTCACTTGCAAGCCCAGCGTCTCTGGGAGCACCACTGTCTTCGCTCCAGCCCAACCCATCCCGATCATAGGAGCAAACCCGGAAATCAGGCTCCAACGCCCTTTCAAGCGGCCGCCAGCTGGAGGCCGGGTTGCCCATGCCCGATGAGAGCACGACTGTCTGGTCACCCTCGCCGCGGCACACCATGTGAAGAGAGACGCTACCTACGTCATAAAGCTCACCGGGCGCGGGATAGAGCGACGCCGCCCGTATCTCCCCAATGCGCTGAAACACCATGCCACCCGCAAGAACGGCGAGCACTAGTCCCACAACCGCAAAGCCTGTCAGACGCACAAGCCGCCACGGCCTCTTCGCGGATTCCTGCAGGTTCATCGCTCTCTCACGCATTTGACGCTCCCATACAGTTTGTATGAATATGGAGCGAGCCTGCATCAGATACGAGCCGCCAAGGGAACCAATTAAGTTGTTGGGCTTAGGACCGCAGGAACCAGGTCAAGGTCACGGATTGTGAGCATCCAGATAATCTGCGCTCTGCATTTCGATCAGTCTTGAGACTGTCCGCTCAAACTCAAAGCTGCCATCACCGCTTTTGTAAAGCGCCTGCGGCTCAACAGCGGCAGAGACCACCAGCCGCACCTTTCTTTCATAGAAAGCATCTATGAGTGTGACGAAACGCTTGGCTTCGTTTCTGTTGGCGGCACTGAGTTCAGGGATATGGTCGATGAAGACCGTGCTGAAACACTCCGCGATCTTCAGATAGTCCGCAGCACCCAGTGGCTTTGCGCATAGGTCCACGAAACTAAAACGCGCAACATCATGAACCGCTTGTGGCACTTCAACAGCCCGCCCCTTGACCGCGAGTGTCCGTGGCTTGGGTTTAAGACTGTTTGTCATAGTTTCGAAACAGACATCCATTTTGCGGTCCGCGCCCATATCAAGCGGCACGTAATAGACAGGCATACCGTTCATGCGGTCGAGCCGGTAGTCCGTATCGCTATCAAGCGGCACCACCTCCATGGCCTGCTCGACGAGATCAATGAAAGGGAGAAACCGGTGGCGGTTGAGCCCTCCTTCATAAAGGCCGGACGGTGCCCTGTTGGAGGTGGCGACAACAACCACGCCCAGCTCAAACAGACGCGTGAAAAGCCGCCCAAGAATTGAGGCGTCAGCAATGTCATGCACCTGAAATTCGTCAAAGCAGAGCAGCGTCGCTTCGCGGGCAATCTGGGAGGCTACAGGCAGGATTGGATCGTCGCCCTTCGCCTGCCCCGCTTTCTCTTGTCTGCGCCATGCGAAGATCCGCTCATGGGTCTCGGCCATGAACTCGTGAAAATGCACCCGGCGCTTTTGGGCAACAGGCGCTGCTTCAAAAAACATATCCATCAGCATGGATTTGCCCCGACCCACGTCGCCCCATAGATAAATGCCCTCAGGCGGACTGACCGGCTGACCCAGACCAAGAAACCGTAGACGCCCAGTCTTCAGGCCAGGCCGCCAATCGCTGAGAGCGTCATACAGCCGCTGCAGATTGCGAACCGCACGTTCCTGCGCAGGATCATGGGCAATTTCCCCACCGTCCGTCAGTGCGCGATATTTCTGAACCAGGCCATCTGTCATCTAAAGCGCGAGATTCCAAAAAAGAACATTTCAAGAACACGTCGCCTTTGCTACCCTCCAAGGCAAAAGGAGCAAATGCCGTGACCTCACTCATATCTCTCGCCGCGCGATTTGAACAGGCATCAAAGAAATATGCCGCGGACAATGGCATCAGGCGGAGTGAAGAGTGGTTCACGCTCAAAATGCAGGAAGAACTCGGCGAACTCACCCAGGCCTGGATGAAATGGGCAGGACACGGACGACGAAAAGGCAAATCAGAGACAGATCTGCATCATGACATGTCAGATGAAACAGCAGACCTGTTGGGCCACGTCCTTCTGTTTGCGCGACAGCACAATATCGACTTGGAAGCGGCCATCAGCCGCAAATGGCGTTTTGATCCAACTACCGATGTGCCCACCTCAGAAGTCGATTAGCCAAGGAGCTTTGTGAGATCGCTATAAGGCGGGTCATCATTGGTGAAGGTGAAGCTTCCCTGATCCCTGATCTCCTTAGCCGCTTTTAAAAACCCACCAAGGGCGGCGACCGCAAGAGCACTGCCTGTACTGATCCGCTTAACCCCAACAGCCGCCAGTTGATCAACCGTTAGCGTATGTCCTGGCAGGCCCGCCAGTACGTTGATCGGACGATCAACAGAGCGCACCAATTCGGCTATCTCGTCAATATCCGTGAGACCTGGCGCATAGAGCACGTCCGCGCCTGCGTCCTGATAGGCCTGCAGCCGTTCTATCACATGCCTCAGGCTCGGGTCCCCAACCAGGTAGTTCTCAGTGCGCGCCGTCAAAACAAAAGAAACCTCTCCGCTGTGCGCCACCTCTGCAGCAGCTTCAATCCGAGCCTTTGCCATATCGAGGGGATAGAGCGAACGGTCCGGCGCCATGTCCTCAATAGAGCCGCCCGCAACCCCGGCAGCGATGCCAAGTCGGATCGTCTCAGCCACATCGTCAGGCGCATCACCCCAACCATTTTCCAGGTCCGCATTCACCGGCAAAGAGGTTGCTTCAACAATCCCGGCGATATGTGCGAGCATCGCATCGCGACCAACCCGATTATCAAGCGTACCGATAGAGTAGGCATTGCCAGCGCTGGAGGAGGCAAGTGCGTCAAACCCAAGCCCATCCAGAAGACGCGCTGTGCCACGGTCATAGGGGTTGGGAATGACGAGGGGCTTTTCCTGTGCGTGGAGTGCCTTTAGTCGTTCTGCTTTGGCTTTCTGGTTCATGCATCACCTGTCATTAAATATTTCAGGAGGTATGTGGACAGAACGAGCTGGCAATGCTCGCCATTTTCGGACGCTTACACAGATTGGGCGGGTGAAAGAAACTTCGCCAGGGCCTTGCGCTGGTCATCTGTTTCAACCGGCAGTCCGAAATGTGTATCGAGCAGCTTTGACAACTCGTTTACGTCCGCAATCTCATGCATTGTCTGTTCTTGACCTCGCATGCGTTCAATAAACATGTTGTTGAATATCATCCGCCTGGCATCAGCAGTTGGTCGTTCGACAATCAGATTATTCGTGAAAAGTGACTCCGGGTGGGTTGAGGTGTACCAGCTCGACAGTTCGTAATCGACAGGTGCCTGTGGCGTGGCAGTAAACTCGACCACATTCTCCCACCTGTCAGTCCCATCGCCCAAGCCGAGGTTTGCCTGGATCGTGTAATCCTCACCGTCCTGCACGATCCGATGATCCTCATGGCGTGTTTTTTGAACAAGATCAGGCTCCAACCGCAGGACACCCGTCATGCGAATACCGCCAAAACCACCATCGTAAATGTAAGAAGCATCTTCAAAATCAACGCGGATCAGCATGTGTGTCAGCGGTGCGGCAACCTCATCTGCAACCATCCAGCGCACACGGCCGATCAATCCGGTGGCGCGAAACCCAAACTGCTGCAGCACGGCAAGCGCCAGACCATTCTGCTCGAAGCAATAGCCGCCGCGGCATTCACCGACGATCTTATTCTGCAACGTGTCGAGATCAAGCTGCACACCCTGTCCGAACACAATGCTCAAATTTTCAAACGGAATAGAGGTGGCATGGGCAAACTGGATTGCCGTCAGGTTCTCCAGCGTTGCCTCGCGTGAACCCTCATAGCCAATACGGGCAAAATAGGCATCAAGGTCAATTTGTGTATCAGACATGGAAACCTACCATAGAAAAAGGGAGCACTCCCTATGTAGGGGCACTCCCTTTAATCACCTAGAGCCAATTCAACAGATTAATCGGCCCTTATTCCTACGAATTTACTTCATCGTTGGGATCACGAAGCTGGAACCTTCTTTCAGGCCTGTGGGCCAGCGGGACGTGACGGTCTTCACCTTGGTGTAGAACTTCACACCCTCAGTACCGTGTTGGTTCGTGTCACCAAAGGCAGACCGCTTCCAGCCGCCAAACGAGTGATAAGCGAGGGGTACAGGGATCGGCACATTAATGCCCACCATGCCCACATTGACCTTGGACGCGAAGCTGCGTGCGGCATCCCCGTCGCGGGTAAAGATCGCAACACCGTTTCCATATTGATGCGCGCTTGGAAGTTCTGCTGCTTCCTCAAACGTCTCAGCGCGAACGACAGAGAGGACCGGTCCGAATATTTCTTCTTTCCAGATATCCATGTCGGGCGTCACATTGTCAAAGAGCGACCCACCAATGAAAAAACCGTCTTCATAGCCCTGCAATTCAAAGCCACGGCCATCAACCAGAAGATCAGCGCCCTGCTCAACGCCCCGATCAATCCAGCCCGCAACCTTGTCGCGCTGCTCAGCGGTGACCATCGGCCCATAGTCCGCATCCACATCCGTTGAAAGACCAACCTTCAGGCTTTCAACACGTGGGATGAGCTTCTCAATCAACCGGTCGCCGGTTTCTTTGCCCACAGGCACGGCAACCGAAAGCGCCATGCACCGCTCACCAGCAGAGCCGTAGCCTGCACCGATCAGATCGTCGACAACGCGATCAAGGTCTGCGTCAGGCATGATGATGGCATGGTTCTTCGCGCCACCCATCGCCTGGACACGTTTCCCGTGGGCCGCCCCTGTCGCATAGATATATTCTGCAATCATTGATGACCCGACAAAGCTGATCGCCTCAACCTGTGGGTCCGTCAAAAGCGTATCGACGGCTTCCTTGTCCCCATTTACAACATTGAGCACACCGGCTGGCGCACCTGCTTCCATGAACAGCTCCGCCAGGCGCAAAGGCACGCTTGGGTCTTTTTCCGATGGCTTACAGACAAAGGTATTGCCGCAGGCAATCGCCACGCCGAACATCCACATGGGGATCATGGCCGGGAAGTTGAATGGCGTAATGCCCGCACACACGCCCAATGGTTGGCGCATGGAATACATATCAATATCGGGGCCTGCACCTTCGGTGAATTCACCTTTCTGGAGATGGGGAATGCCACAGGCAAACTCGATCACTTCCAGACCGCGCTGAATGTCGCCCTTACTGTCGGCGATCACCTTGCCATGTTCAGAAGAGAGCATTTCAGCAAGCTCATCCATATTGTCTTCTAGCAGGCGTTTGAATTCGAACATGACCCGCGCGCGACGCTGCGGGTTTGTGGCGGCCCAGCCGGGGAAAGCCCCAGCGGCAGAGGCAATACCTGCACGCACTTCATCTGCGCTGGCAAGCGGCGTTTTCGCTGTTACTTCACCGGTATTTGGATTGAAGACACCGAGCGTCCGGCCGCTCGTGCCGACGATTTTCGCGCCATTGATGAAATGATGAAGGTCCGTGGTCATTATTCTGCTCCCGCCCTGCGGCCCGGCAATCGGGCGAATTCCTTCCCGTTGCTTAGCGTCCCGGGTGAGGGCTCGCAAGCCCCGCCTGACGCAATTGTCGAGGATATTGCGAATGAGGCCCCGGAAGGGCGACGGCCGCTGCGGCAATCAGCCCTTCAGCCGCTCTAGTCGCTGCCCTGTCTAGTCACCACTTTGAGGGACAGGAACCGGCTTTTCTGCTGCAAACCAGCGCTGCTTCAGCCAAAGCGCGACGCTGACAAGGCCAATCAGCACCGGCACTTCAACCAGCGGCCCGACGACTGTGGCAAAGGCCACTGGCGAGGCGATCCCGAAAGCCGCTACGGCCACAGCAATGGCCAGTTCGAAATTATTGGAGGCGGCTGTGAAAGACAGGGACGTTGTCCGCTCATAATCCGCGCCAAGCGCCTTACCCATCGCAAAACTGACCGCGAACATGACAAGGAAATAAATTGCCAGCGGCACCGCGATGCGAAGGACATCCAGCGGAAGCTCCAGCACCACCTCTCCTTTCATGGCGAACATGACCAGGATCGTGAACAGGAGCGCTGTCAGCGTGATGGGGCCGATCCGCGGTAAAAATGTTTCCGCGTACCAAACGTCGCCCTTTCGGGCGCGCAGAACTCGCCGGGTCAGGTAACCGGCAGCGAACGGCACCCCTAGATAGAGCAGAACAGCACCAGCAATCGTACCAAAACCGACCTCAAGAACCTGCCCTTCAAGCCCCAGCAAAGGCGGCAGCACGCTGAGAAAAAACCAGGCATAGACACTGAAAAAGGCGAGCTGGAAGAGCGAGTTGAAGGCTACAAGTCCCGCCACATATTCATTGCTACCGCGCGCCAGCTGGTTCCAGACGATCACCATGGCGATGCAGCGTGCCAGGCCGATAATGATGAGCCCGGTCATGTATTCCGGCTTGTCGCTCAGGAAGACAACCGCCAGCACGAACATCAGCACCGGTCCGATCACCCAGTTCTGCACCAGCGACAGAAACAAGACCTTCCGGTCCTTGAAGACGCGCGGCAGTTCCTCGTATTTCACCCGCGCAAGTGGCGGATACATCATAAGGATCAGACCGATCGCAATCGGAAAATTTGTCGAACCAATGGAAAACCCATCAAGCACGTCCGGCAGCACCGGAAAGGCGGTTCCGAGAAACGTGCCAACCCCCATGGCAACAAAAATCCACACAGTCAGATAGCGGTCGAGGAAGGAAAGGCGCTGGCGCGTCTGCGAAATCATGAAACCTATCCCTATTCAGGAAGTGGAGTCGGCAAGTGGCTTTGCGGAAGGCTGCTGTCCGATGCCATTAAGCTCGCATTGCAATGCCATACCCTCGAGGCTTTGAAGCGGAAGGTTTACAAAGAGATCGATCCGAGTTCGGATCTGCCGAAACACCTCCAGAAAAACCGCCCGTTTCTCCACCTCAGGCCCGACAAAAGCCGCAGGGTCTTCAAACGGCCAGTGAGCACTGGCGGGATGTCCTGGCCATATCGGACAAACCTCACTCGCAGCATTATCACAAACCGTGAAAATGAAATCTATTTGCGGCGCATCTTCAGCAGAAAACTCATCCCACGATTTCGATCGCAAACCATCAATGGAAATTTTAGCCGTTTTCAGAGTTTCCAAAGCGGTTTCATTAGGCGCGCCTGTCGGGTGACTTCCCGCCGAGAACGCCCGAAAGGGCGTTCCTGGCAGGGAATTAAGATAGGCTTCAGCAAGCAGACTCCGTGCAGAGTTACCGGTGCACAGAAAAAGAACATTGTAGATCGTGGAATGACCCGACATGGAGCCTCCGTTGGGAAACAAACATATGTCCGCAGGCGGTTTCACGGATATTTGACGGTTCGCTGACGTTACCCGCAACAGCAACCGCGCTTCGGTGTGTCTTCAGACGCCGCCACAGGGCCAGTTCCCCGCTCTTCTGTCTGGTGGTGCGTGTGAAAGGCTTCCCACATCACCCCGTCCGGATCCGTCGTCCAGCTCTTTTCAGACTTGTGATAACAGCAAGTGGTGACACCTTCCGGCAGGTAGGGCCCCTCGGCCTGCTTGAGTTGATCAAACAGGGGCGCAAGCTCTTCTTCGCTCTCCACCTGAATGCCCGCGTGATTGAAACCAGACTGCGCCGCTCCCGCTTCAATAACAAA
Source organism: Parvibaculum sp. (assembly GCA_002695905.1). GTDB lineage: Bacteria > Pseudomonadota > Alphaproteobacteria > Parvibaculales > Parvibaculaceae > Mf105b01. Next base: position 2,801 of record NZQM01000187.1, on the reverse strand, counting down.
GTTCACCCGCGGATCATCAAGCATCCATTTGGCGTAGTCGTCTTTCTGCGTGGTGGGTTCCTGCCCGAAGAGCGTCGAATAGAACGCTACAGACCTTTCCAGGTCTGCAACACCAAAGCTCACATGTAATCTTTTCATGTTTCTGTCTCCTCTAACGACGGCGCACATGCGCCCTGACAACAATCTTCCAAAAGGTAATCGGCAAGGGCGCGCATGCCGCCAAGATTTGCCGTGTATATGATGGAGCGCCCATCGCGGCGCGCAGAAACAAGCCCTGCCCGCGTAAGTTCCTTCAAATGAAAGGAAAGCGTGGGCGCAGCGACCCCCAATTGCGCCGCAAGGCCACCGGCTGCCAATCCGGCCTCTTCTGCATTTGGCGAATGGGCCCGGACCAATGTCCGAAAGGTTTCCAACCGGGTTTCCTGAGCGAGCGCGCCAAGCGCTTCTATCGCGTTTATCATTTCCATATTTAGATAATTATAGAAATGTTATGAAATTACAACCCCCAATCGGCTCTATTGACTCAAAACACAACCTATGGCCTATAAAAACTGGGGATAGCCGGGCAAAAACCTGGCAAATGGGGGAGAGTTCTTACAATGAAACTGAAGCAATGCTGGCGCCGCAAACGCGCGCTGACAGCACAGATGTGCGCTTTTTTGATGGCCATCACACCGTCCTATGCGGGTAATTTCCGCGATGACGTCGTCGCAAATGCAGGCGGCATCGGCAACATCATTGAGACCGATCCGAAATTTACCCCCGTCGTCAACATCACACTGCCGGGTTCAGAGAATGTGTGCACTGGCACGCTCATCAACGCTCGGACAGTCCTGACGGCAAGTCATTGCTTTGACGGTGTGGCCCCTGCCACAACATTCGGGGTTACCTTTACGCCTACAACAACCATCAACACACCCGACATTCTGGCGGGATCTCGTCTTGTGCATCCTGGCTACACGAATAGAACAACATTTTTCTCTGTGAACGATGTCGCGCTTATCACACTTGAAGAGCCCGTTGAGAATGTAACGTCCATCGAACCCTCAGATGAATTTGTGCCAATCGGTACGTCAATCATATCGGTAGGATATGGCTCAAGTGGCAGCGCCTCTAATCCCTCATCAAATTCAGACGGGCAATTGCGCACGGTCAACAATGTGATTGACGGATTTGAGGCAAATGGGTCCGGTGACAAATTCTATGTCGCAGATTTCGATGACCCCAATCTCATCATACCAAACCAGGCTGGAGGTATCGCACTTCCAAACGAAGGAGTCCCGGGACCAGGCGACAGCGGCGGCCCTCTATTTATTGTGAACCCCGATGGCAGCCTGCGTCTCATCGGAACCGTGGTCGGCGGCACTAGAGAAATACCACCACTTGGTGCCTATGGCAGCATTGCATTGTGGACGGCAACGGCGACCAATTTCGATTGGATACAGACAAACAATCCGCTCAAGGCAACAACGTCTCTTGGAACAGGAAACTGGGCTGATCCACAGCATTGGAGTGGCGGTGTCGTTCCCCAGAATTCAGCAGCAGGGGCCTCAGCAACACTTAAAAGCTTTTTCGACGTCACAATCGGAAGTGGCGAAACCTCGGTGACACAAAACCAAATCGTGGATCGCGTCTTGATCACCAATCCAGGCGCGCAACTGACCGTTGAAAATGGCGCGACCTTTGCCACCGAAGGCACATCGAGTTTGAGCAACGGCGCTCTACAGCTCAATGGCCAATTCGCAGCACTGGGCCTCAACATATCCGGTGGAATGTTGTCAGGTTCCGGCAACTTGGCGACGGTTAACGGCATTACAGCGACAGGGGGCACCATCGCACCAGGAAATTCAATCGGCACCTTGAATGTGGTTGGGAACATGACACTTTCTAACGACGCCATCTTGTCGATGGAACTGGACGGGGATCAAAGTGACCAACTGCTTGTCACCGGCACCGCAGATTTAGGCGGCATACTTGCCCTCTCTCTTGCCCCTGGTGGCGCTCTGCCTGAAAACGGTGAAACCTTCTTGCTGGTCAACGCAGGTGCGCTGACTGGCGATTGGGATGACACAGCCCCCAACCTTCCGGGGACGATAATCGTGACGGGCGAAAACCTGACCGCAACCGGCTATGCCGTCACAATCGGCCGACAAAGCTTCAACAACGTCCTTGGTGTCGGAGAAAATTCCGACACGGCAAGTGCATTGGATGCACTGCGAGGCGTGACTGGCACGGAAGACTTCTTCAACTCTATTGATCCGTTACAAGCGGAAGACTTGAGAAAAGCCCTTGCCCTCATCACGCCCGGGGCGAACACGAGCGGCGGAACACCGACCGCGGGCGGCGGTGCAGGCATTGTCGGGGGACAGATCGGAAACCGACTGGCCGCCATCCGCACCGGACGATCTGAGACACGGGTCGCCTCAGCGACTAACTTCGCGGCAGAGATCCATGCACTTCAGACAATAGACACAGCATCCAATCCGTTTATGGACAGAATGACATCTGCCTTCAACGCAGCCCTTGCAACACCCAACACACAGCAAGCACCTCATGCAGATGCGGAAGAAAACTCTCTCGGCATCGCCCTCCCATCCGGCAACACCGACGGTGATTGGGGCATTCTGATCGCGAGCGATACAGTGTTGGGCGATGTTGATGGCCAAAATGGCGGTGAAGATGGGTACTGGACCCAGGCCATGACAATAGGCCTTGATCGCAAACTTGGCCCCAGCACAGCGGCAGGCGCGGCGGCGAGCTACCTCTTGTCTCAAACAAGCCCCGCCGGGGGCGGCAGAGTT
>NZQM01000186.1 GCA_002695905.1 Parvibaculum sp. | reverse complement strand
GTCAGAAGTGCCTAAGCCTGTTGTGACCGCCGTCAACGGCATGACGGCGGGCGGTGGCGTTGGTCTGGCGCTGGCAGGTGATATTGTTGTTGCAGCGCGATCTGCCAAATTCGTACAAGTCTTCGGCCCTCGTCTGGCCCTCATCCCTGACATGGGGTGTACCTGGTTCACCCCTCACCTGGTGGGCCGGGCGCGGGCACGGGCGCTTGCCCTCCTCGGTAACAAACTGCCCGCTGAAACTGCGGCAGAGTGGGGCTTGATCTATGAGTGTGTGGATGATGAGAAGCTAAAGGAGACAGCGATGGGCTACGCGACCCAACTCGCGCTGGGACCGACCAATGCTTTTGGTGAAATCAAAAAGGCACTGAACCTCGCCGAGCACAATACGCTTTCCCAACAATTGGATTATGAGCGCGATACGCAAGGCAAGCTGGGAGACCATCCGAACTTTGCCGAGGGCGTCGTCTCATTTCTCAAAAAGAAAGAACCAGAATTCGTTGCAGGGTAAGCTGCGACTAAGCACACAGGGAGAAGTCAATGGACTTTCAACATGTAAGACTTGAGATCGAAGATGGAATTGCGACGCTTACGCTCAATCATCCTGAGGTGATGAATGCAGTGTCGATGGACATGCTGCAGGGCCTTGAAGAGGCAATGGACGTGGTTGAAGACCCAGACAGCAAAGTGCGCTGTCTTGTCCTGACTGGCGAAGGCCGCGGCTTTTGCACTGGTGCCAACTTACAGGGTCGCAATGAAGGCCCTCAGCCCAAAAACCCCGATGCAGGATCCGCGCTTGAAAAAGCTTACCACCCCTTCTTGCGCCGTCTGCGCAACCTCCCCTTCCCTTTGGTCACGTCGGTGAATGGTCCAGCTGCGGGCGTGGGCATGAGCTTTGCGCTTATGGGCGACATGATCCTGTGCGCACGGTCTTCCTACTTCCTGCAAGCGTTCCGGCGCATCGGTCTTGTTCCGGACGGCGGCTCAACCTGGCTTCTGCCTCGCCTTGTGGGCCGTGCCCGTGCCATGGAGCTTTCCATGATGGGCGAAAAACTTCCCGCGGAGACCGCTCTGCAATGGGGTCTGGTCAATCGCGTTTTTGATGACAATGCGCTGCCTGAAGAAACCGACAAAATTGCCCGGCAACTGGCAGACGGTCCTTTCTCTCTCGGTCTCATTCGTCAGCTCTATTGGGAAAGCGATGATAATACCTATGAGGAGCAGCTCAATCTGGAGCGACAGCTTCAGCGCAGTGCGGGACGCAGTAGTGACTTTAAAGAGGGTGTGAAGGCTTTCCTTGAGAAACGACCCGCTGAGTTCAAGGGCGAGTGACCCAGCAACGTTGGTGACTAAAATAGGGGCTGCTTCAGTAAGAAGCAGCCCCTATTTTTTGCTGGCCCTTGTCTTCTTTTTCGCGGTGGTTTTCCTCTTGGCCTTTGTTTTGCGTTTTGGCTTGGCCTTCTTGGTCCGCGTTGCCGCTTCTATGGCCGCTTTCGCCCAATCGATCAGCTCTTCGGGTTCATCGTAGAGGCGGTCTGGTATCTCCCAGTAAGACATGGATATCTTGCGTCCTTCTTTGCCGTCTTTGGGCGGGGCTTCATAGAGGAACGGCGTCATGCCTTCGTCTTCGAAGGCACCCTTATTGATGTCATCTGCTTTGAAGTGAAGTGTCTCGCTAGCGATGAGGCCAAACATCAGGTCGCGATAGTAAACCCCTGCACCGCCAAACATGTTCCGGATGCGGATACCGCCGAGAGGATCAAGCACCTCTAGCACGAAGGCTTTGTACTCTGAGCTGACCGCCATATTTGGGCTTAGTTGGACGCTGCCGCCGGTGTGATTGTGAAGCTTTCACCACACCCACAGGCATCCACGGCATTTGGATTTTTGAACTTGAAGCCGCTGGTAAAGGTGTCCTGCTCCCAGTCCATCTCTGTACCGATGAGGAACAGGATCGCTTTGGGATCAATCAAAATCCGCACGCCCTTGTCTTCAACGATTTCATCCAGAGGCGCGATGTCCTCTGCATAATCCATCGTATAGGCCATGCCCGCGCAGCCACCGGTCTCAACGCCGATGCGCACACCAACAAAATCTTCTTTGGCGTTGGCCATAATGGCTTTGACCCGATCAGCCGCGCGATCGGTCAATGTCACTGCTTTTGGTCGTTCTCTCACCGTCGTCATAGCAACTCCGATCAACCGGTTAATTTCCTGCCGCGTTTTCAGCATTTTCAAACCGCAAAAGTCTGCAACTTTTGCTGAAAATACTTAGTACATATTCAGCGCGACACGCGCTTCATCGCTCATCCGGCCAGGATCCCACGGAGGATCAAACACCAGATTAACATCCACATCACAAATTCCGTCAACTGAGCGGATCGCATCGGCCACCCAGCCCGGCATTTCGCCGGCGACAGGGCACCCAGGAGCGGTCAAGGTCATATCAACGACCACGTCGCGGTCATCCGACACATCGATTTTGTAGATCAGGCCCAGTTCATAAATGTCCACCGGGATTTCCGGGTCGTAGACCGTCTTGATCGCCCCGATCAGATCATCGGTCAGGCGCGCCAATTCATCAGCTGGGATCGCCGACTGTGAAGCAGCCTCACCGGTGGTCTCCGGTGTCGCCTCTGAAACGGCCTCTTGTGGCAGATCTTCACTCATATCCTGATCCACTTATTCTCTCTTTGCTTAGCTAAAGAACTTAATCGCCCCGGCAATCGCATCTGCCAGGGCATCAATTTCAGCCTTGGTATTATACATCGCAAACGACGCTCGACATGTGCCTGTTACGTCAAAACGGTCCATGAGGGGTTGCGCACAGTGATGCCCTGCTCTCACAGCGACACCGGCCCTATCAATCACGGTTGAAACGTCATGTGGGTGCGCGCCCTCGACAATAAAAGACATGATTGCGCCCTTTTGAGGCGTTGTCCCTAAAACCTTTAGGGAATTGATCTCAGATAGCCGCTCTGTCGCATGGACAAGGAGCTCCTTTTCGTGAGCGTAAATCGCATCAAGCCCGATTGATGAGACATAGTCCATGGCAGCGCCCAGACCGATGGCCTGAACGATTGGGGGCGTGCCCGCCTCAAAGCGATGTGGCGGCTCGCCATAGGTCACCGTGTCCATTTTCACTTCGCGGATCATCTCTCCACCACCCCGGTAAGGGCGCATGGAGGCGAGCTTGTCGCGCTTCCCGTAGAGCACACCAACGCCACTGGGGCCGTAGAGCTTGTGACCGGTCAATGCCAGGAAGTCACAATCGAGGTCGCGTACATCTGTTACCATATGGACAACACGCTGGCTCGCATCAATGAGGATCGGAACTTCATGATCATGAGCGATCCGCACCATGTCCTTAGTCGGCGTAATGGTCCCGAACGCATTGGACATGCCCGTTACAGCGACCAGCTTCGTGCGTGATGAGAAGAGCTTTTGATATTCTTCAATCAGCAGCTCGCCCTCATCACTCACCGGCACCCACTTCAGCACAACACCTTTGCGCTCCCGAAGAAAATGCCAGGGCACAATGTTGGAATGATGCTCCAGGACAGAGAGGATGATCTCATCCCCTTCCTGTAATTCTGATCCCAAGCTGTCTGCGACAAGATTGATTGAGTCGGTTGCGCCGCTGGTGAAAATAATTTCATCAGACGATGCCGCGTTTAAAAAGGCTGCGATCTTGTCTCGGGCATCTTCGAACTTTTGTGTCGTTTCGTTCGACAGATAGTGAAGCCCACGGTGCACATTCGCATATTCGTTCTCATATGCTTCGCGTGTCGCATCAATCACGGCTTTTGGCTTTTGGGCCGACGCTGCATTGTCCAGATAGACAAGCGGTTTGCCATAAACCTCCCGTGAGAGAATGGGAAAGTCGCGGCGAATGGCCTCAACATCGAAGCTTGCTGCCAAGGGAGTGTTACTGTCGATCATGTTCATATCTTACACCTCTCCCTCTTTTTTCACTTCAAACCACTGGGTAGCCCGCTCGGTCAGCGCATCACGGGCAACCTCATGGGATATCTGCTCCAGCACATCGCCCAGAAAAGCAGAAATCAGCATTTGACGTGCGGTCTGTTCTTCAATGCCTCTTGAGCGGAGATAGAACAGCGCATCACCATCGAGCTCACCGATTGTGCTCCCGTGGGCGCACTGGACATCATCAGCGTAGATTTCAAGTTCCGGCTTGGCATTCATGGCTGCGTCTCGCGAGAGAAGCAGCGCGTTGCTCATCTGTTTGGCGTCGCTCTTTTGCGCATGGGGAGCAACAATCACTTTGCCTTGAAATACACCTATTGCTTCATCGTCGAGCACGCCTTTTGCCAGCGCACCACTGGTGCAGCCAGGCACGGCATGATCAACCACAATGGTTGAGTCGAGATGTTGCGTTTCCCGAAGCAGATAGGCTGTATTGCTTTCCGCGTGCGCTCCTTCACCAGTAAAATGCAGTGCCGATTGTAGACGGCCAGCACGGCCACCAAGCGCGAGCGTGTTCGCCTTGTAGGATGCGTTTGACGCTACATCCCCCAACACAGTCGACAGATGAACCGCGTCCGTGTCTTCATCTTCCAATCGCACATGCGTGAGCGAGGCCCGCTCCCCCAGATTGAGATTCGTGACGCGATCCACCAGGTAAGCACCGCCCCAGCCGATCTGAGCTTCAAGCAAGGTCATGGACGCACCAGATCCAAGCTCAATGACATTGCGTGTATGGGCGACAGTCGCACCGCCATCAGGGGTATAATGAATAAGCTGTACCGGCTGCTCCAGCGTTATGCCTTCATTCAGACGGATAACGGCGCCATCTCTGGCACATGCGGTGTTCAAAGCGGCGATCGGGGCCATCGCTTCTGGACCATTGGCATCGAAAGCGCTTTCGAATTTAGTACCCCGCTCCAGAGCTGTTTCAAGTGGCAGAATTTCAACACCTTCGGGCAAGCCATCAAGTTCTGACAGGTCTTGGCGGAAGAAGCCGTTCACAAAGACGAGCTTGTGAGATGCGATACTTGAGAATGGATTACTCCGGCCTTCCGGAACCAGCACCGCACCATCATGGGGTGCTGCCGGGTGCCAGTCTGTCTTGGCCATAAGGCGTGACAGGTCGGTATAACGCCAGGCTTCCACACGGCGATGGGGAAAACCTGCGTCTGCGAAACTTGCGTGCGCAGCTTTCCGCCGAACATCAAGCCAGGCTGGCCCTTCAGTGGCAACGCTGTTCGCATCCAAATATGTCAGAGCCTGATCGCTCATGCTGCGCTCTCAGTCAGATCGGTATAGCCAGATGCTTCCAGCTCAGCGGCAAGCGCTTTGCCGCCGGAACGGATAATCTTGCCCTTCGCCAATACGTGCACATGATCGGGCACGATATAATCGAGCAGGCGTTGATAGTGGGTAATCACAATCATTGAGCGATCAGGTGCACGCATGCGGTTCACCCCATCGGCCACGATTTTGAGGGCATCAATGTCGAGGCCAGAATCCGTTTCATCCAACACCGCCAATGATGGCTGAAGCAGCGACATCTGGAGCGTTTCCGCGCGCTTCTTCTCACCGCCGGAGAAACCGACATTGAGCGGGCGCTTCAACATATCTTCTTCCACTTTGAGCTCTTTGGCTTTTTCCCGCACGAGTTTCAAAAACTTCACGGCATCCAACTCATCTTCACCGCGGGCTTTACGCTGCGCATTCACCGCGGTTTTAAGAAACGTCATGGTGGTGACGCCAGGAATTTCTGTCGGGTACTGGAACGCCAGGAAGATACCCGCTGACGCGCGTTCTTCAATAGAGAGCTCTGTGAGATCCTTGCCCTTGTAGATGATAGATCCTTTGGTGATCATATAGTTTTCACGACCGGCCAGCACGTTTGACAAGGTGCTCTTGCCGGATCCGTTGGGACCCATGATCGCGTGTATTTCGCCATCACCAATGGTGAGCGAAATGCCTTTCAGGATGGGAGTCCCGTCTACACTCGCGTGAAGGTCTTTAATCTCAAGCATTCTTATTCGTTCCTTTTGGCGCGGGCTTAGCCCACGCTGCCTTCCAGGCTGATGCCCACAAGTTTCTGGGCCTCAACGGCAAATTCCATCGGCAATTGCTGCAGCACGTCGCGGCAGAAGCCATTCACGAGCAGCGCCACCGCCTCTTCTTCATCCAATCCGCGTTGGCGACAATAGAAGAGCTGGTCTTCGCTGAGCTTCGACGTGGTAGCCTCATGCTCCAGTATCGCGCTTGGGTTTTTACTCTCAATATACGGCACGGTGTGCGCAGAGCAGCGATCTCCAATCAGCAAGCTATCGCACTGGGTGAAGTTCCGTGCGTCTTCTGCTTTCTTGTGCACTGACACAAGACCGCGATAGGTGCTCGACGAGCGACCCGCCGAAATGCCCTTAGAGATGATCCGGCTTGATGTATTTTTTCCGAGATGGATCATCTTAGTGCCACTGTCGACTTGCTGCAGGTTGTTCGAAATCGCAATGGAGTAGAACTCGCCTACGGAATTGTCCCCGCGCAGGACGCAGCTAGGGTATTTCCAGGTCACGGCGGATCCGGTCTCAACTTGTGTCCAGGAGATTTTCGAATTGTCGCCGCGGCAGTCTCCGCGTTTGGTGACGAAATTATAGATGCCGCCATTGCCATCTTCGTCCCCGGGATACCAGTTTTGAACGGTGGAATATTTAATCTCCGCATCTTCAAGACACACGAGTTCCACCACCGCAGCGTGCAGCTGGTGCTCGTCGCGCATGGGGGCGGTGCAGCCCTCGAGATAGCTGACATAGGCGCCATCTTCGACGATGATCAGCGTACGTTCGAACTGCCCTGTGTCCGCTTCATTGATGCGGAAATAGGTGGAAAGCTCCATGGGACACCGCACGCCCTTGGGGACATAGACGAACGACCCATCGGAGAAGACCGCAGAATTGAGCGTCGCGAAATAATTGTCCGTGACAGGAACCACCGTGCCCAGATATTGGCGCACCAGTTCCGGGTGATCCTGCACGGCTTCTGAGAAGGAACAGAAAATCACACCAGCTTCAGCCAGACGCTCTTTAAACGTCGTGGCGACAGACACACTGTCAAACACGGCGTCGACAGCAATACCTGCAAGTGCCATCTGTTCCACGAGCGGAATACCTAGTTTGTCGTAGGTCTCGAGAATTTTTGGGTCGATTTCGTCCAGGCTCTTCGGGCGATCATCATCGCTCTTTGGTGCCGAATAATAATAGGCGTCCTGATAGTCTATCTTTGGATAGTTGACCTTTGCCCAATCGGGTTCTTCCATGTTCAACCACCGGCGAAACGCATCAAGACGCCACTCAAGCAACCATTCTGGTTCGTTCTTCTTGGCTGAGATGAAGCGCACCGTGTCTTCACTCAGCCCCTTCGGGGCCTTCTCAGACTCGATATCTGTGGAGAAGCCATACTTGTACTTCCCGACGGCCTCATCAACGGCTTCAACTGTTTCTCGTGTGGCAACCATATCGCTTACCCTTCCGCTACAGCCAGGCGGGAACCTGAACCGCTGGTCCGCTTACTCATCTGCACCGCTTTGATCCAAGCGTCACAAAATTTTTCGATATCATTTTCTGTCGTCTTCCATCCGAGGCTCACCCGCACGGCACCGGCGGCGAGATTTTCCTCAACACCCATCGCGTCAAGCACGTGTGAGCGTGTAACTTTCCCTGATGAACAGGCAGACCCAGCACTTACCGCAAGTCCCGCGAGATCAAGTTGCATCAGCAATGTTTCCGCTTTCAAACCGGTGGCAGAAAGACAGCTTGTGTTTGGCAGCCGATCAACAGAACTGCCGAAAAACTCAACGTCAGGTACAGATGCTTTCAGGCTCGCCTCCAGCCTGTCTCTTAAGGTTCGCATCTTTTCAGCGTCGTCCATGTTTGCGGCCAAAGAAGCAGCCACACCAAAGCCAGCAATGGCGCTCACATTTTCCGTGCCGGAGCGACGACCTCTTTCCTGGCCGCCGCCTGTCTGGCGCGCCGCGACATGGGCATCTTCAGCGAGCACGAACGCGCCAACACCCAATGGGCCGCCGATTTTATGGGCAGAGAGCGTCGCCATATCAACGCCAAGCGTCTTTATATTGAAGGCCAGTTTGCCTGCAACCTGAACTGCATCAGAGTGCAGGATACCGCCCTGCCCGTGTACCAATTCCGCAATCTGTCCGAGTGGTTGAAGGACGCCGGTCTCATTGTTGGCTGTCATGACGGAAACGAATGGGCGGTCGCCGCCACTGGCAAGTAACCACTCCAGAGCAGTGAGTGAAACGCGCCCCTGATCGTCTACGGGAATTTCTGTAACCGGAACACCTGCTTCTGCGCTGGCAAGCTTTGCTGCCTCCGCGACTGAAGGGTGTTCAACAGCTGAATAAAAAATAGTTGTCGAGCCGCGGTCCGCTGCCTGCCTAAAGGCCAAATGGTTGGCTTCGGTGCCACCGCTTGTGAAAGTCACGCAATCAGGTTCAACACCAACAAGGCTCGCCACCGATTGCCGTGCGGTTTCAACGAGCGCGCGTGCGTCTCGTCCTTCTTTGTGAACTGAGGACGCGTTGCCGATGCCGTCCATTGCCGCGCACACGGCCTCATATGCTGCCGGGCGCAAGGGCGCGGTCGCATTGTAGTCAAGATATGTACGCTCACCTGTCATCGGCTGGTGCAGTCAATCCTTTGTTTTCTGGCTACTTCTTAAGTCATCGCAGCCAATTGATGCTAGGCGTCAACCTGCCACATCTAGTGAAAACTCCCGAGTTTCGGGGGTTACCGTCGCTGGCGTGGCATCTTGTTGATGTGCTGTCCGACGAACCTGGCGGTTCATGACATCTTCCAGTGACACGCTGTCCAGATAGAGATGGATCTGATGTCCCAATTCGTCCCACAAATCATGGGTTAAGCAGCGTGAGCCATCCGACAGGCACCCGGTTGCTGAATTGGATTTACACCTTGTTGCAGACATGGGTTCGTCGACAGAAAGGATAACGTCAGAAATGCGTGTTTCCGCCATAGAGCGAGCCAGCAGATATCCGCCGCCTGGGCCCCGAACAGATCGGACCAATCCGCCGCGGCGAAGCCGGGCGAACAATTGCTCCAGATATGAAAGCGAGATTTCCTGGCGCGATGCAATATCTGCTAGTGAGACCGGGCGTCCCTCGCTATGTTTCGCCAGGTCGGTCATCGCCATAACGGCATAGCGGCCTTTTGTGGTCAGTTTCAAGACTTCTCTCCTTTGGCATTGAGCGCGGCCCTCTGCCGCCTCTTCCCACCCACATTGCCCCGTGTCGCCCGCATCTGGGCTTTCGAGACTATGACCAGTCCAATATTCTGCGCTTCAGCATTTAGTTGCGCATTGGGCTGCTGCCTGTGTTAAGAAACGGCGCCTTTCATGGCACCCCAGACAGTCAGCTAGGGCAAAAATCAGCGAACAGCTCTTTTACCCACCCTGGTAGTCAAGTATTTAGGACTTTATCCCCGAACTTCTAGCTTTAATAGCTGATTATTTTACTGGGGAATAGCGAATTGCGGAGAAATGGCAGAAATCAGCTATTTTTTTGCGTGTTCAGGGAACGAAAAGATATGCCGGAAGTTATTTTCAACGGTCCTGCGGGACGGATCGAAGGCCGCTACCACATTAGTGGAAAGCCACATTCTCCGTTGGCGCTTGTGCTGCACCCGCACCCCCAGTTTGGCGGGACCATGAACAATCCGGTTGCCTATTCGCTTTATCAGACCTTTGTCGAGCGCGGATTCAACGTGCTGCGGTTTAATTTCCGTGGTGTTGGCCGCAGCCAGGGCGTCTTTGACGGCGGCATTGGCGAATTATCGGACGCGGCTACCGCCCTTGATTGGCTGCAGGCGCAGCATGCTGAGGCACCCCAGTGCTGGATTGCCGGCTTCTCCTTTGGTGCCTGGATTGGGATGCAGGTCCTGATGCGCCGGCCTGAGATCGATGGTTTCATTTCCGTCGCACCGCCAGCAAACATGTATGACTTCTCCTTCCTCGCGCCCTGCCCATCATCCGGGCTCATCACATCTGGCAGTGTTGACCAGGTCGCGCCGGAAGCCGATGTGCTGCGTCTTGTGGAACGTCTCAAAACCCAAAAAGGCATCGTGATTGAGCACCAGTCCATTGCTGGGGCCAATCATTTCTACGATGACCATATGGATGACATGCTGGGTGTTGTCGGCGGTTATCTCGACAAACGCCTTGCCCCTGCGCCTGAGGCTGAGGAAGAAGAAGCCAGTTAAGCTGGGGTTTTCTCTGCCCGGTGAAGCACGCCTCCGGTCTGCGGTTTGGGCACTTTTGTTGTTCCGGGCACGCTGAGAGGCAGGCCGCGGAGCGAGCGAACCGCCAGATAGGCGAAAGCCTCTGCTTCAACGTCATCGCCCCGCCACCCGACGCTCTCTGCGGGCTCTACAGGCACAACCAGCCGTGCATGCAGTTCATCCAGAATGGCCGGGTTATAACGCCCGCCGCCGCACACAATCCATATGCGAGGCTTTTCCGGCAGATGCTCCGTCGCCCGCTCAATACAGGCCGCGGTAAACGCGGTGAGGGTCGCGGCCCCATCTTCAAGGCTTAACCCCGCCACCGGATCCATGGGGAAATCCAATCGGTCGAGGGATTTTGGCGGCGTCACGTCAAAAAACGGATTGGTGAGCATCTTGGTCAAGATCGCTTCATCGACCTTGCCCGCTTTGGCCAACAGACCGTCTACATCCATCCGGCCAGCACCATGTGACAGCACCCAATCATCAAGCGCGCCGCTGGCAGGCCCAGTGTCAAAGGCAAGAATGTCGTCCGGACCCTCGCCCAGCCAGGTCACATTAGCCACGCCGCCCAAATTCAGAACCGCAATAGGACGCGGACCTTCGAGATTTGCAGCCAGGGCTTTGTGATAAAGCGGCGCAAAGGGTGCGCCCTCGCCGCCCGCAGCAACATCTGCGCTCCGGAAGTCATTCACCACGTCGATGCCCAGCGTGGCCGCCAGCTGGTCGCCCTGCCCGATCTGGACCGTGCGGCGCTCATCAGGCGCATGAAGCACGGTCTGGCCATGGAAGCCAATCACATCGATTTCTGCGGCATTGAGGTCATTTTCTTTTAAAAACGCCGCAACGGCTTCCGCATGCGCCGCAGTCAATTTCTTCTCTGCCGCGGCAACAGCATCGGGCACCGGCTCGCCCGCTTTCCAGGCAGCGGCAGCCTCCACAGCTTTGCGCAAGTAAGCTCGTTCTTCATCTGAATAGATGAGGGCCCCAGCAGGGCCGGGGTTCAAAAAGGTCTCGCCGTCAGTCTCCAGACCCGCAATATCGATGCCGTCCATGGAGGTCCCACTCATCAGTCCGATTGCGATATAGGTCTTTGTCATAACTAGGCTTCCCCTTGCCATTTTAGGTGTAATCCGTGATACACCAGCGCGACGCCGTACCCAAGCGGCAGCGTTATCAATAAGTGGCCTGATCCCATGAGCAGTTACAAATCTGATTTCCTGAATGTAATGGAAGAGCGCGGCTTTATCGCCCAATGCTCAGACTTTGACCTGCTCGACGAGCGGCTGTCCTCAGGCATTGTTACGGGCTATATCGGCTTTGACTGCACGGCGCCGAGCCTTCACGCGGGCAGCCTCATACAGATCATGATGCTGCGCTGGCTGCAGCAGACCGGTCACAAGCCCATTGCATTGATGGGTGGGGGCACGACCCGGATTGGAGACCCTTCGTTCAAGGACGAAGCGCGTCCGCTGCTGACCGATGAACTTATCGACCAAAACCTTGTCGGCATCAAAAGTGTCTTCGACAAGTTCCTGACCTTTGGTGATGGTCCAACAGACGGCATCATGGTCAATAATCGGGATTGGCTGGACGAGCTTCAGTACATCGATTTCCTGCGCGACTATGGCCGCCATTTCTCCGTCAACCGGATGTTGAGCTTTGACAGCGTGAAACTCCGATTGGAACGGGAACAATCTCTCTCGTTTCTCGAATTCAATTACATGATCCTGCAGGCCTATGATTTTGCTGAGCTGAACAAGCGCTTCGGATGTAACCTGCAAATGGGTGGTTCCGACCAGTGGGGCAATATCGTCAACGGGATTGAGCTTGGACGACGTGCTGACGGTGCGTCTCTCGTCGGCCTCACCACCAACCTGCTCACCACATCAAGCGGCGGCAAGATGGGGAAGACCGCCGATGGGGCTGTCTGGGTGAACGCTGACATGCTCTCGCCTTACGATTACTGGCAATACTGGCGGAACACAGAAGATGCGGATGTAGGCAAATTCCTGCGGCTCTTTACCGAGCTGCCGCTGGACGAAGTTGCGCGCCTAGAAGCTCTTGAAGGTGCTGAACTGAATGACGCCAAAAAGGTGCTGGCAACAGAAGCCACTGCGATGGCGCATGGACGTGCGGAAGCCGAGAAGGCTGCGGAAACCGCCCGCGTTGCCTTTGAGACAGGGGCTGTGAGTACCGATCTTCCGACTGTCGAAATCGCCGCAGCGGATCTTGAGGCTGGATTGGGTGTCCTGTCTGCTTTTGTGACTGCGGGGCTGTGCGCATCGAACGGCGATGCCCGGCGTCAGATCAAGGGCGGCGGCGCCAAGGTGAATGACAAGGGTGTGCAGGACGAACGCGGGTCCCTCACCAAGGACGACCTGACCGATGAAGGCGTGATCAAGCTCTCCATCGGCAAAAAGAAACACGTGCTCCTGAAGCCTGTTTAAGTCCTGTCTCCTGACACAAACTGTCAGGAAGTTTCACTTCAGGTCGTGCGACTGCCGCATAAATCACCTATCCTTGCGTCATTGGCAGCAGGCCGCGTTGCCTTTCAGACAAAAGGACAGGGATCATGACCGACGAAAACCCCAGCATCATCTCTCACGTGTCCATCGGCACGAACAAGCTTGATGAGGCGACGGCCTTCTATGACAAGGTTGTGGCGACGATTGGCGCCAAGCGGATCATGGAGCACCCGGGTGCAGTCGCTTATGGCAAACTGTTCCCTGAATTCTGGGTGCAAACGCCCCATGATGGCGGCACAGCAGGAACTGCCAATGGGGTGCATTTCAGCTTCTTCGCCACCTCCAAAGAACAGGTGGATGCCTTCTACAAAGCCGCGCTTGATGCCGGCGCAAAAGACGATGGAGCCGCGGGTCCGCGCAGTGATTATGGCGCGGGATATTATGGCTGCTTCGTCTATGATCTGGACGGCCACAAGATTGAAGCCATGCATTGGGACGAGAGTGCTGGGTGACGCGCGGCGAACAGTCAGCCGCCCTGGTTCGAGACGGCGCTTACGCGCCTCCTCACCATGAGGTCAGCTGAAAAAGTCACCTCATGCCTCAAGGAGGATCACAGGTCCGTCTCGAAGGATGGACCCTCGGGTCAAGCCCGAGGGTGACAGGCTTTGCTAGTCATCCTGCCAGTGGGCTTTGTCTTTCTTGGCGCGCTTGACCATCTTGCCGAAGCTGCGGTCACGATTGTGACGCTGGGCGAGTGTCTCTGTATTGCGGGTCTCTTCGGCGGCCAGTTTTTGCCAACGCTTTAAGCGCTCCGTATCCAGACTGCCCTCTTCAATAGCCTCGCGAACGGCACATCCCGGTTCCTGGTCATGATTGCAATCATTGAACTTGCAGGATGCTGCCAATTCCAGGATATCGGAGAAGACTTCTTTGATGCCTTCTTCGACGTCCGTCAGCTGAATCTCACGCATGCCCGGCGTATCGATGAGCCAGCCACCCTCGGGCAGGCGGTGAAGCGTGCGACCGGTGGTTGTGTGGCGTCCTTTGGAATCGTCCACACGAACGTCGCGGGTCTCAATATCGTCG